>JAJXWR010000064.1 GCA_021781515.1 Pseudomonadota bacterium | reverse complement strand
AACTGTTTGTACCGAGAGACGGCGTGATGAGCACGAGTGCCCACAGGGGGGCTGAGTAGGAGTAATATCCTATGCCCCAAGATAAACAGAGAACCCCCTGGCTTTAGCCATGGGGAGTGTCAGAGTACCTTTTTTATGGGCGGTCGGTGTAAATGGGTGGAATTGGATGTATTATTGGGTGCATGTTGAACACCGACACCATCCAGATCACGCCGGAACTCCTGAGCCTGATCTCCTGCATCGACGAATTCAAAGGCGCATGGCGTGCACTGGGCACGCTCGCGCCAGAACGCTTGTCGGCACTGCGCCGTGTCGCCACCATCGAGAGCATCGGATCGTCCACCCGTATTGAGGGCAGCAAACTGTCAGATCGTGAGGTCGAACGGCTGTTGTCGAACCTAGAGATCAAATCGTTCACTACCCGCGATGAACAGGAAGTCGCCGGCTATGCCGAGTTGATGGATCTGGTGTTTTCGTCCTGGCAAGACATCCCGTTAACCGAGAACCACCTCAAGCAGTTGCACCAGATGCTGCTGCGCCACAGCGAGAAGGACATCCGGCATTGCGGCGAGTACAAGACCAACTCGAACAGTGTTGCCGCCTTCGACGAAAACGGCGTCCAGATCAGTATCGTCTTCCAGACGGCATCGCCATTCGATACGCCGCATCTGATGACGCAACTGGTGACTTGGGCACAGGCGGAGCGAGAATCGCGCTGGCTTCACCCATTGCTAATCATCGCAGTGTTCGTGGTTGTATTCCTGGAAATACATCCGTTTCAGGACGGCAATGGACGGCTCTCCCGGATAGTGACAACCTTGCTGCTGCTCCAGGCAGGTTATGCCTATGTGCCCTACAGTTCACTCGAAAGTGTGATCGAAATGAACAAGGAGGCCTACTACTTGGCCTTGCGCCAAACGCAGGGCTCAATTCGCACTGAGGCGCCAAACTGGCAACCGTGGTTGGCGTTTTTCCTTCGGTCGCTGGCTGAACAGGTGCGCCGACTGGAGAAGAAGGTCGAGCGGGAAAAGTTGGTGCTGGCGGCACTGCCGGAACTAGCTTTGCAGATCGTCGAATTTGCCCGGGAACACGGGCGCGTCACAATGGGTGATGTGGTCAAGGTGACTGGTGCCAGTCGTAATACGCTCAAGGAACATTTTCGTACTTTGGTCGAACGTGGTCACCTGAACCCGCATGGCGCAGGCCGAGGCGTTTGGTACGAGCTACGCTGAGGTGCTTGCGGAAGCGGGTTTGATTTCGCAAACGGAAATTGAATCAGATGCGGTGCCCCGTTCGCATATCCGCAGGACTCTTCTTGTTGATCAACTCTTGTCGAGTAAACTCCGCTCCATTAAACGTGGATTTTGGGAACAACATGACTTTTGCTACCGACGCTATTTCAGATGTTTTTTAGGAATTACCGCACAAGCGCAGAATATCACCGATAAAAAAACAAGCGCAGTCCATTCCACCACACAAGCCACTCCTTTCAACCTAAGTTTGACAAACTTATAAATTAATTTAAATCAATGTGTTAAAACTTAAGAAGTTTTTACGCCAATTTTATGTAATTTTAACTTCAGGACATCCTTTTTGTTGCTCCCGAGAAGCAGTAATCTTTAATGCGGCGTGAAAATCTGTACATCGACACTGGCCATTAACCCGGTAAATGGGTGGGGCGTATATTCCTCATTAATCAAGCAGCAAGAAAAGTCCAGCGAACATACGGACGAGGCAGCGACGTCAGCCCAGAGTGGCAACCATTTCGATCCGGGCAGCTACCGCACGGACAATTTTCTGAATGCCGTGCCCCGGATTAGATTGACGCTGTGACACGACAAGCCCCATTCGCTCCAGCAAGCTGATATCTTTTGTCACTGCCGCACGATCACGATGCAAGCGGTCTGACAGTTCGCTGATAGTCCTGGGTTCACGCATAATTTCCAGCATCAGACGCCGTCGCGCTTCCGACAGCACAGTAAACATGCGTTGAGGATCCTCAAAGGACAAAGTCACCGTTTCTGTAAAGGGCTCACCACGATCCGCTTTCTTGGCTGCCGTTCTGGCGCGGTCAAAAAACTCCGTCACATCAGTGGTACGAACAACGACCTTAGGCATGATTATTTTCTCCCTACGCTGATGATGTGCTGCCATTCTTGCTGAAGAGGAAGTGACAAACTACCTCCGTGCTTTTCGCTGGACGCAGGAGCAACTCCGCAATCCCAAAGGGCTTCCCATCAGTGTGCGGCTGTTGTGTGAGGCACACCGTCGCCTGCTTGACGGTGTGCGCAGTGCAGGCAAGCAACCGGGCGAGCTGCGTCGGTCACAAAACTGGATCGGTGGCACAAGGCCCGGCAATGCCGTTTTCGTACCTCCACCGCCGGAGCACGTTTCCACGCTATTGGCCGACATGGAACGGTTCATTCATGACACGACGACGGATTTGCAACCGATGGTCAAGCTAGCTCTGATCCACGCACAGTTTGAAACCATCCATCCATTTCTCGACGGCAACGGGCGCATTGGTCGGCTGCTGATCGCAGCCCTGTTCGAGCACTGGAGACTGCTATCCGAGCCCTTGATGTACCTCAGCGGCTACCTCAAGCAACATCAGGCTGAATATTACCGTCGCTTGTCTGCCATCCGCACGGAGGGCGATTGGGAATCTTGGGTCAGATTCTTTCTGGAAGGCGTGGCAATCGCTGCGGGGGACGCCGAAAAAAACATCATTGAAGTGGCCAGTCTCGTGGCGACAGATCGCAGACGCTTGTTGCAATCTACCAAGGCTGGCCCGGCGAGCTACCGACTGTTCGAAATGCTGCCCATGATGCCGCGCTTCACCATCGAACGTGTGCGCCAGCAACTGGACACCAGCTTCCCCACAGCAACGGCGGCGGTCAAGGTACTGGAAGAGTTGGGCATCGTGACGGAGATGACCGGGCAGAAGAAGAACCGGAGTTACAGCTATCAGGCCTACGTTGAACTGCTCTCTCGGTAACAAACGACATAGCAACCATCGTCAAAACCAAGGTCCGCACCGGTGCATAGGCCAGCGAAAACGAAGTGATTCGGGACGGGCTGAGGGTATTATTGGCACGGGATCGAGCCATGGAAAGCTGGTTGCATAACCAGGTAGGTGCTGCCTACGAGGCTCTGAAAAGCAGATCCTTCCTGCGCCATCATCACTGATACAGGTTCTTGCTCGCTTGATGGCTGAACGTACCAGAACCCCATGAACTATCACGTCGCTTTTAGTCCGGAAGCCCTGAATCAGTTGGTTGAACTGTTCCACTACATCACTGAAACCGCCTCACCCGATATTGCAACCCAGTACACGGATGCCCTTGTGCCTTGTGCGTTTCCGTGAGAGTCTTTGCTTGTTCCCTCATCGAGGAATCCAGCGCAACGATATTCATCCTGGAACGCACCACCCACTTCAAAGCCCGTGTCGTGATTGCCTTTACCGTAGATGCCACGATGGTGTCCATGCTTGGCGTTTTCTACGGCGGTCAGGATTACGAGGCGATGCTGCACGACAGCACGGAAGATAACCCATCAGCTGACTGCCCCCCTTATTACGTCAATGTCGAGGACAAATTTACGGTAAATCGCAGAGTAGCTAAACAAAGATTCCCCTCACTGTGGCCAAAAGCCTGCGACAGTCCCTACACCAAACGTGGTGAATCGCCCAGTACAACGACCTTTAAGGAATTCCCAGACCCGGTTTCCAGACGATATTCCGGGGCTTCAAAATGCGCCAACGCCAACAAACAGCCCCTGATAAATTCCGGCCCCTGTCCCGGTCCCAGCAGACTCCCCGGTAGCTCCACACTGAAGCATCCCGTTTCACTCAGCATCTGTGCCGCCATCCGCTCCAGCACCACCTCGCGTGGAACGCCGGGAAATGCCGAAAAACTGATGAGGCGATGTGTCGGCACACTGTCGGTCCATTGCTGAACCCACCATTGCCCATTCCTGGCGACCTGTCTCCAGGCCACCCGGGACAACGGATAACCGGTACGGTAAGGCTCCATTCGATCAAATTCATCAATCCCGGTAGGAGTTCTTGTGCTGACCGACGGCAAACCTTCTTCTAATTCTCTGTGGACAGGCCCTTCCTCAGGCCACGGTCCGGCCACAGGCCGGGGCCAGACGGCAATCCGGGTATCCAGATCCAGCCAACTCCACGCCTGTAACAAACCCAGTGGCCACTCTGTTACTATTTTCAGCCGGGGTGTACGCAGGATTCCCCGCTGTACAGCAGGCAACGTCCAGTCTACCTCCCAGGAAACATCTGGCCCCACCTCCTGAACCTTGATGTCACCGAGACAGTGGAGTTGAATCTGCCAGTGCCAACGCAACGGATGATGATGTATACTCAAGTGCCATATTACCGTGCGACCGGCTTCTCCTGGTTCACCGTGCAATGACCGGATTTCCAGCCCGTCAAGATTATGAAAGGTGCGCAGGATGGTCACCACCCCTAGCGCACTCAGGAAAAAACAAAGACCCAACAGCAAATTGTTGGCAAAATTAATGCCGCCTAAAAAAAGAGCCGCCAACAAGAGCAAATAAACCATTCCCAATGTCGTGGGCATGATAAAAATACGCCGCTGGCTCAACACAATAACCGGAGCCGGCGGCAACCGCTGATGCATCCAGCGTTGCCAGCGGCGCTGCCACCACGTTGACTTCACGGTAATACGGGAACCGTAGTGAGCAATAATGCAGCGGCCTGACCCGTCTGGCGGCTCAGCAGCCGATGATTGACAACGGCAGGAAAGACCCGTTGCAGATCATCCGGGGTAACAAAATCCCGCCCAGCCATCCAGGCGCTGGCCTGGGCAGCCGACTTCAGTGCCAATGCGCCCCGCGGCGACAAGCCCTGTACGATGTCCGGATGCGTACGACTGGCCAGCACCAGACGCATTAAATAATCCAGCAGTGGGTCACTCAGATGTACCCGGGTCACTTCCTCCTGCCAGTTCAGCAGTTCTTCAGCATTAGTCTGCGCCGTAATCGCCCGAACCTGCTGCCGGCGATCCTGGCCTTGCAACAACGCCCGTTCCGACCGCACATCGGGGTACCCCAAATGCAGCCGCATCAAAAAACGGTCCATTTGTGATTCTGGCAATACATAGGTTCCCGCCTGCGTGTGTGGATTTTGTGTCGCTATCACCCAAAAAGGTTTGGCCAAGCGGTAAGTCCGACCTTCCTGGGAAATTTGACCTTCTTCCATCGCCTCCAGCAACGCACTCTGGGTTCGCGGAGAACTGCGATTCAGTTCATCCGCCAGCAACACCTGGGTAAACAACGGCCCTGGCCTGAATTCAAAACGCTGCAAATCCTGCCGGTACACCGACAGTCCCGTCACATCGGCCGGCATCAGGTCACTGGTGAACTGGATCCGGCGAAAACGCAATCCCACCACCTTGGCCAAAGCTTCCGCCAACGTCGTTTTCCCCATCCCTGGAGGATCTTCCAGCAATAAATGCCCCCCCGCCAATAAACAGCACAAGCTTAAATGCAGCACTTCGTCTTTTCCAAGAATGATCTGACGAAGCAGTTGCAGGAGGTGAGGCATACGCAAAGACTGTGTCACTTAAGGCATGGCCTGCGCCAGGTCATTTTGCAAGTCCTGGCGTGATTCCAGACCTATCGACAGGCGGATCAGCCCCTCGACAATACCACTGGCCGCCTTGTCCGCCTCACTCAATCGGCCATGTGTTGTGGTAGCCGGATGGGTAATGGTACTCTTGGTATCGCCCAGATTGCCGGTGATAGAAAACAACCGGGTCGCATCCATCAGGGACCAGGCCGCCTCCCGCCCCCCATGCACAACAAAAGACAGCAGCGGCGCAAAATGCGCTTGCTGTTTGCAGGCCAGCGCATGCTGTGGATGTTGTGGCAACCCCCCATAATACACCTGCGACACAGCGGGCTGCGTACACAGCCATTGTGCCAGCAACAAGGCAGAATCACTTTGCGCCCGCATACGCAATTCCAGGGTCTCCATACCCTTAAGAAATACCCAGGCATTAAACGGGCTCATCGAAGCCCCACAGGTACGAATATACCCGTAGACCTCCTGTAACAGTTCACTGCGTCCCAGCACCGCCCCCCCCAGACACCGCCCTTGTCCGTCAAGAAATTTAGTGGCTGAATGCACTATCAGATCGACACCAAAACGCAACGGTTGCTGCAAGGCTGGAGAACAGAAACAATTATCCACCACCAGCAAAATACCATGCTGGTGCGCCAGTTCCGCCAACTGACACAGATCAGCCACCTCTCCCAGAGGATTACTCGGCGTTTCAAGAAAAAACATCCGGGTTGCCGGACGGATCGCCGCCGCCCATGCCTGTACATCAGTCAGGGTTACCCAATGGGTCTTAATACCAAATTTTGCCAGATATTTATCAAAAAGCACCCGAGTCGTACCAAATACACTGAGGGACACCACCACCTCATCACCTGCGGACAACAACGCCAGCATCGTTGCTAAAATAGCCGCCATGCCAGAGGCAGTGGCCACACATTTTTCCGCCCCCTCCAATGCCGCCAGACGTTCTTCGAACATGGCGACAGTCGGGTTGGTAAATCGTGAATAAATATTTCCAGGCTCCGTACCAGCAAATCGTTTTGCTGCTTCATCAGCCGAGGCATAGACAAATGAAGAAGTCAGATAAAGTGCCTCTGAATGTTCGCCTTCCTGACTGCGCCGGCCTCCGGCACGAACGGCCAAGGTCGCAAAATCAACCGTCTCCAGCAACTCCGGAGACAACCCGTGACGAATATCCCGGGGCAATCCCTGCTGCTCTTTTTGCACCACCGTTTTATTCTCTACTCCAGTATCGTCCTGTAGCATCATCTGTTGCTTCCTGTTTTTTCTAGCCGACACCGCCCTTAGGTTCACGAACCGTTATGTAATTCAACCATCAATTCGTCCCCCATGCTTCCTACATCCAGCGTCATTTTGCGTCGTTGTTTGGCTGAATCCTGGCGAAGCTGCTGTAACCGTTCCAGATAACGCTCATCAATATCGCCGGTCACATATTTTCCATCAAACACCGAACAGTCAAACTGGGTAATTTGTGGATTACCTTCCCGGGAAGAAGCAATCAGATCGTCTAGTTGCTGAAAAATCAGGCCATCAGCACCAATCAACCGGCCTATTTCCTCTTCACTGCGACCATCGGCAATCAGTTCACTACGTGCCGGCATATCAATGCCATATACATTGGGAAAGCGAACCGCAGGAGCGGCCGACGCAAAATACACTTTTCTGGCACCGGCATCCCGTGCCATCTGGATAATTTCCCGACAGGTGGTTCCGCGGACAATGGAATCATCCACCAACAACACATTTTTCCCCTGAAATTCCAGATCAATAGGATTTAATTTTTGCCGGACTGACTTCCTGCGCTGGCTCTGCCCAGGCATGATAAAGGTTCGCCCAATATAACGGTTCTTCATGAAACCTTCACGGTACTTGACATTCAGGGTAGAAGCCAGTTGCAAAGCCGCCGTCCGACTGGTGTCCGGAATAGGAATGACCACATCGATATCATGCCCAGACCACCGTCTCAGGATGTGCTGTGCCAGTTTGTCGCCCATACGCATTCGGGCTTTATATACCGAAATACTATCCATAATAGAATCCGGTCGAGCAAAATAAACATGCTCAAAAATACACGGACTATAAACCGTATCCCGGGCACACTGCCGGGTACTCAGATGCCCATGCACATCAATGAACACCGCCTCGCCTGGCAAAAGATCACGGATCACCCGAAACCCAAGCGCAGTAATCGCTACGGATTCAGAAGCAATGATATACTCCCGCGTCCCCTGTTCCGTTTCTTTTTCACCAAAGATGACCGGACGAATCCCACAGGGATCACGAAAACCCAGAATACCATAACCCGTAATCATGGCGACTACCGCATAAGCGCCGCGTACCCGTCGATGTACCGCAGAAACCGCTGAAAAAATATCATGTTCATTCAGGGAAAACTTTCCCAATTCCTGTAGTTCATGCGCCAGGACATTCAAAAGTACTTCTGAATCGGAATCTGTATTGATATGCCGAAGATCAGCACGAAACATTTCCCCGGCCAGCACTTCTGTATTTGTCAGATTACCATTGTGTGCCAACGTAATCCCATACGGTGAATTGACATAAAACGGCTGCGCCTCTGCCGAGGAAGACGACCCCGCTGTCGGATAACGCACATGCCCGATACCATAATGGCCATGCAGACGCATCATGTGTCGGGTATGAAAGACATCCCGCACCATGCCGTTGTCTTTACGCAAAAACAACCGCCCACCCTGACAGGTAACAATGCCAGCCGCATCTTGCCCTCGATGTTGTAACACCGTTAAGGCATCATACAACGTCTGATTGACACTGCCCTTGGCCATAACCGCCACAATACCACACATGCAACCCCCTCCACCTCGCAGTTATTGCCACACCCGACTTGAAACCGCCTCAACCTGTCGTCCAAGATCCCGGGTAAATGGAGCCCAATGCATAAAATAGCCAATCGCTCGTGATTGGTGCCACCAGGGATCATGACTGGCATAAGGAAGCGCCAGCATCAACAGAATTTCCACAATCAGCAACCCTCGTAACAACCCAAAAACCGCTCCGAGAAAACGGTCACTCCAACGCAATCCGACCCGATCCAGCACACTTTGCACCAGATAAGCCAACAGCGACATCACCAGCCACGTGCAAAGAAAAACCAAGGCAAAAGCCGTCAACAGCCGGAACGAGGGCGTGTGGACATAGGGAACCAGGAGGACTGACACCGGTAATACAAAATGCCGGGCCACCAGCCAGCTCAGCAGCCAACTGGTCAAAGAAAAAGCCTCACGTATCAGCCCCCGCATCATTCCCATCAGGAAAGACAACGCCACAATGAGCAAAATCATACCATCAGCAAATTGTAAATTCATGCGCTACACCCCATCAAGGCAACTGATCCTCCTCAGGCAGCGTATAACGCTGCATCCAACCCGCAATTCCCTGTAACCGCAGACGGTGCCCTAATTGTTCAGCCTCCGTTTTCTGCAGCTCCGGTCCGACAAACACCTTGAAAGACTGCCCCACCTGCCGCTGATACACGTGATACCCCTCTTGCCGGAGTTTATCTGCCAGATGCCCAGCCGCCGCCAGGTTTTCAAGACTGGCCACCTGTATCGTCCACCCCTGGGGTAATGCCGGTGCTTCGGTAGCCGCAGTCCGGGCCTGCAATTTATCTTTATCAAGCGGACTGGCCGTTGCCACCGCCAGAGGTTCCGGAGCTGGCTGTACTGCACGATCAACGGTCTCAGCTTTGCGGGGAACCTCCGTTACCAGTGCCGAACCTGTTGCTTCAGGTGCCGGACGGCTGGCCTCGGTTTTTAGTGATTTCCCGACGGCCACGGTGGTGGACGTCTGTGCAGCAACCAAGGGTGTATTGCCTGAAGGTACAGTACCTGCGGCCGAATGCACCGGGGTCATGACCGGCAGCACCAGCGACGAGGGCCGTGCGATAACCGGTGCCGGAGGGATATCCACGCTGCGCGGTCTCCACAATCCGTTGCCATGCAATACCAAGGGTGCCAATGCCAACGAACCGGAGAGTAACACTAAACTGCCGATAATGCGGTGTTTCAGACGTTCATCCATTACTATCAGTCTCCCGCATGGCCAACGCCTCACGTACAGCCGCTACCGTATAAAATGAGCCACAGACCACTATCCGGTCCGTTGAACCGGCATACGCCCGACAGGCGCTCAGAGCCGCCAACGGATCAGCAAACACGCCACACACCGGCAGCGTCAACAAAGCGGCCTGCTCTGCCAAGGCCTCCGCACTGCCCCCCCGGGGCACACTCAGTCCGGCAAAAAAAAATCCATCGGCCACAGCGGCCAACTCGCGTAATGTCCCCGCACGATCTTTGTCAGCCAGCATGGCAAGCACCACCCAGGTGCGGCCTGTACTGGCCTCCTTGCGCAAACGCTCCACCAGGAACACAGCGGCATGCGGATTATGCGCCACATCCAGAACAATCCGTTTGTCCTGCGGGCAATGCTCATAACGTCCGGGCAAACGCAGCGTGGCACAGACGTCTGCCAAATGACCCGGCCAATCCACCGACTGATCCAGACGCCACAGTGCCGCCAGTGCCACCACAATATTTTTAGGATCCAGCAACGGCTGCATCACTGTACAACCTCTGCCCTGTATCTCCAGCACCACCGGACTGGCAGTATCACTGGCTTGCACCTGAAAATCCCGACCATAATACCAGACATCGGCTTCCAGTTGCAGAATCCTCTGGCGCAAACTGTCGGGAGGATCAGGTTCGCCGAGCACCACACAGCCGCATGGCCGGATAATACCGGCTTTTTCTACGGCAATACTTTCCCGATCCGGCCCTAGCCACTCCATATGATCCAGACCAATCGTCGTAATTACCGCTACATCCGCATCCACAATATTGACCGCATCCAGCCTCCCCCCTAAACCTACCTCCAGAACCCACAGATCCAGGGCAGCCCGGCGAAACAGCCACAACACAGCCAAAGTCGTAAATTCAAAATAAGTCAGGCTAACTGCACCCCGAGCCCGCTCAACAGCGTTGAATGCCAGCAACCAGTCCGCCACGGCAACCCATTGTCCCTGAACCAGCGCCCGCTCACGAAAATCATGCAAGTGTGGCGACATATAACAGCCACAACGCCATCCCGCCGCTGCCGCCAGTTCCGTTATACAGCGCACCGTGGATCCCTTCCCGTTGGTACCGGCCACCACAATGATCCGGGCAGATCCCGGCTGCACACCCAGTGCCCCGGCGACCAGACGCACCCGCTCCAGCCCCAATGCAATGCTCGTCGGATGCAAGCGTTCCAGCCGGGTCAACCAGTCCTGCAGATTATCCGGTAATTGCTCAGGCATCGGCGATCAAATCTGACTAGAGCCATGCGTCAGTTTGGATAACTGACGAAACAGGGTGTCGCGCAAATGATGCCGATGCACAATCATATCAATAGCTCCATGTTGCAATAGAAACTCCGAACGTTGAAAACCTTCGGGCAAGGTCTGCCGCACGGTTTGTTCAATCACCCGGGGACCCGCAAACCCAATCAACGCATGCGGCTCCGCAATATTCAAGTCACCCAACATCGCCAAACTGGCCGAAACACCACCATATACCGGATCCGTGAGCACGGAAATGTAAGGAACCGCATGTATTTTCAGCTGCTCCAGCGCCGCAGCCGTGCGCGCCATCTGCATCAGCGAAAATAGCGCCTCCTGCATACGCGCCCCCCCACTGGCCGCAAAACAGATCAATGGACAGCGATTTTGCAGACAGACCTGCGCCGCATGGACAAAACGTCCACCGACCACCTGTCCCATCGACCCCCCCATAAAAGCAAATTCAAAAGCCACCACCACCACCGGCAGCCCTTGCAACCGTCCTTGCATGACAACCAACGCATCCGTTTCCTGGGTATCTTTTTGCGCTTGTGCCAAACGATCCTTGTATTTTTTAGTATCACGAAACTTCAGCAGATCTTCAGGCACCAGTTGTTGACCGAGTTCCTGGCGATCCTCATGATCAAGAAACTGTTGCAAGCGCTCCCTTGCCCCTATCCTCAGGTGATGATCACAACGGGGGCAAACACTCGCATTACGTTCCAGTTCCGGCGTATACAGCACCGAATCACACTTCGGACATTTACGCCACAACCCTTCAGGAACATTGGCTCGCTTGCGGTCATCGGCATTGGCCGCCACATTGGGCAATATTTTTTCCAGCCAGCTACTACTCATTGACTCCACCTGCTCATTGCATCCACCGCTCAAGTCACCTGCGTTCTGCAGTATCAGTCTTCCGGCCAGTGCTGTTGCCCTAAGGAAATGATCACTCTGGCCGGTCTTCCTGATCCATCGCCATACGCATTGAACGTAACAGATTCACCACGGCTTCCACGCCCTGCGCCGGAGCAGACAGCGAATCTGCCAGTAACTGCACCAGAATACTACCCACGACAACCGCTTCTGCACAACGGCTGACGCGCCGGGCGGTGGCGGCATCACGGATACCAAACCCTACCGCCACAGGCAACGTGGTCAGTGTCCGCAGTTGTTCGACCCGATGTTGCACTTCATCGACATCCAGTGCCGCCGAGCCGGTCACCCCTTTGAGAGACACATAGTATAAATAGCCACGGGCGTTTGCCACGATTTTTCGGGCACGCTCCATGGTGGTAGTGGGTGCCAGTAAAAAAACCGGATCCACCTGTGCACTCGCCAGTTCGCTCAGCAACTCCCCGGCTTCCTCCGGAGGCATATCGACAATCAAAACCGCATCTACCGCCGAACTGGCAGCCAACTGCGCAAAAGTAGCATAGCCCATGGCCTCCACTGGATTCAAATAACCCATCAGCACGATCGGTGTTGAGGTGTCTCGTTCACGAAATTGCCGCACCATGGTCAACACATCACGTAAAGAAACACCATGCTGCAATGCCCGTTCATGCCCCAGCGCAATGACCGGCCCATCCGCCATCGGATCCGAGAAGGGAACCCCCAGTTCAATAATATCCGCACCTGCCTCCACCATAGCATGCATTAGTGGTACCGTCATTTCCGGATGTGGATCACCCGCCACTACATAGGGAATCAATGCCTTATGGCCTGCCTGTTTCCACTTGCCAAATTTTTCTGCCAGACGACTCATGCCCACCCCCTACAGTTCGAGACCATCCCGTTGTGCCACGGTCAACAAATCCTTGTCTCCTCGCCCGGACAGGCAGCCCACCAGAATCTGTTCTGGCGACATCAATGGAGCACGCTGCTGAATATACGCCAGTGCATGGCTGGATTCGAGCGCTGGAATAATGCCTTCCGTTCGGGTCAGTGCCCGAAACCCCGCCAACGCCTGCTCATCAGTAACGGCCACATACTCCACCCGGTGCCTATCTTTTAACCAGGAGTGCTCCGGCCCCACACCGGGATAATCCAGACCGGCTGAAATAGAGTGGGTTTCCTGAATCTGCCCGTTTTCATCTTCCATCAGATAGGTACGGTTACCATGCAGCACCCCGGGATGCCCCTTGTTGAGCGGTGCCGAATGTTTTCCAGTGGCCAGTCCCAATCCACCCGCTTCCACACCCACCATTTGTACTGAAGTTTCTTCTAAAAACGGATAGAACAAACCAATGGCATTCGACCCTCCCCCCACACAAGCCACCAGCAAGTCGGGCAGCCGCCCGGCCTGACGGAGACATTGTTGCCGGGCTTCACGTCCGATCACTGCCTGAAAATCCCGTACCATCATCGGATACGGATGCGGGCCGGCCACCGTACCAATAATATAAAAGGTAGAATCCACATGCGTTACCCAATCGCGCATTGCCTCATTCATGGCATCTTTCAACGTTCTGGACCCCGAATGCACAGGCACAACGGTGGCACCCAACAGCTTCATGCGGTAAACATTCATCGACTGCCGCTGTACATCCTCAGCGCCCATATAAACCACACATTCCATCCCTAAACGTGCAGCAATCGTCGCCGTTGCCACGCCATGCTGACCGGCACCCGTTTCCGCAATAACCCGGGTTTTCCCACTGGCCTTGGCCAATAACGCCTGACCGATAGTGTTATTGATTTTATGAGCGCCCGTGTGATTCAAATCCTCACGCTTCAGGTAAATCTGTGCCCCCCCCAACTCCCGGGTCCAGCGTTCACAAAAATACAGGGGAGAAGGCCGCCCCACGTAATGCGTCAGATCCGCATCCATCTGAGCCAAAAATTCAGGACTGTGATACAAACGTTTATAAACAGCTTCCAGCGATTCCAGCGCAGCCATCAGTGTCTCAGACACGAAACGGCCACCATATGGCCCAAAATGACCATTTGCATCAGGGAACTGGGAATAATCGACCGGCTCAGACATCATTGACTCCTTCCACAAAAGCCTGCATTAACGCCCATTCTTTAACCCCTGGCGCACTTTCTACCCCACCACTCACATCGACCGCCCACGGACGCACCTGCGCAATAGCCTGCCGCACATTATCCGGCCTCAGGCCCCCAGCCAGAATAACGGGGTGCGCCAAGTGTTCCGGGATCATCGACCAGTCAAACACCTGCCCTGTTCCACCAAATCGCTGCGGATGCCAAGTATCCAGTAATAATCCGCTGGCCGCCGGAAACGCCTTGAGCAACTCTGCTGTAGTTCCGGCCTGAGTTCCGGCCTGTCCAATACGCACCGCCTTGAGAAACGGCATGCCAAACTGCAGGCACATTGCATTCGTCTCATCCCCATGAAACTGCAACAACGACAATGGCACAGCCTCTATGACCTGATTAACCCATTCCGCCGACGCATTGACAAAAAGCCCCACCAACGACACAAAGGGTGGCAGACACGCAGCAATCGCCTGCGCCTGAGCAATTTCCACATAACGCGGGCTGGCAGAATAAAATACCAAACCCAGCGCATCAACCCCTAACGCCGCCGCCGCCTTTGCATCCTCAGGCCGACAGATGCCACAAATCTTGATACGGGTTCGTCCTCTGTATTTCATCCTGCTACAGCCAGTTGCCCTCATTCAGGTGGGCCATCATACCATATTCTGCACCTGAAAACCGCCGACCCGTGCCCCAGCCTGCGCCATCAAGACACAAACCGCCCAGTACCCTGACGAACCATTTCAATGGCACTCCACTGAAAAGCAACAGAACCACAGCGCCCCTGTGACCTAACAGAGTTGCACCATGACAAAGGCTTCCTAAGATCAGCTACAACCGCTTAATCACCCGGATGAAACAATAAAAACAATTCCTTGATCAACTCAGGAATATTTTCTGCCATCTGCCGCACTGCCAGCCGATTTTTCTGCAACAGCTTAAATTCAGGGGAATCATCCAGATTAGAAAAAAACACCATCGGCACCGTTAATTCCACCACCTCCGCATTTTCTCCAAAAAAACGCACTTCCTGACAGAACACAGCTTCCATAAATCCGGCACACCATTCATTGAGCAACGGATCCTCAGGCGTTAAACGACAGGGAAATACCAACGGCTCATCATGATAACAAGTCCAAAACAACTCCTTTTGCCAACGGCCAATCAACGCCTCTATTTCAGCCGTTCGATCCGGTGCATGATCATCCAGCAACCACTGCATCCATTCCTCAACCGCCACCTCAGGCCCGACACTGATCGCCAGCAAAAAACCATGCGCCGCCGCATAACCAATACGTTCCTCCGAATCAAAAAAAAGTTCAATACGTGATTTTTCTACAGTGGTTAAAGGAATTAGCGACATATCATTCAACTGCTCCTAAAAACTTGAGCAAAGTTGCTCATAGGATTTATCCGTACTTCGTTGATGCAGCTTTCGCCGCCCAACTGAAGCCTCTTGACGCTCAGTTGCGCCGGAGGAACGCGCCAGCAGAATCCGCCGCACTTCGGTGTGCGGCATGAACCGGACGATATCCGGGTCATGGAGTCGGGCTTT
>JAJXWR010000140.1 GCA_021781515.1 Pseudomonadota bacterium | reverse complement strand
ACCAAAAAGTAAAAGACTATTTTGTGCAAGTCATGCAAATGGACAGTTTCACACTACGCCTGGAAGCCACGTCTGAAGCGACTTAGAGCCAATTTTTATGAGAAAATGAACTCCGAAACTTGAGATATTATTTCAAGAACTATATTGTGAGAATCGCCGTGCCCCCTGGACCATCTTCCGCATCCATGCTGCGACGATGCTTATCAAAAACCTCCGCTTGTGAGCAACCAACTGGCGAAGCCCAAAGAAAGTATTGAACAGTTCGGTCTTCCATATTCCGTGAAATTCCGACACTTTGGTCAGATAGGATGTTGCCATGAGTCAGAAAGCATCGTTTAGATGAGTGGGAGCAACTGATCTAATGGATCAGTATTCAGGATATTTGATGATCTGTAGGCGCTGGCATGGGTCAGTATTCAGAAGGGCGGCGTGTTTATCAGGCACTCGAATTTTTATAGGCTTGGTTGCCAACGTATCGACACGCTTGATGCTGTTATCATAGGCAGATCAAAACAAACAGTCAACGACATGCTTATATCCCCGTCATGAATGGCGGAGTTTTACGCACAAACTGATAAAGATTGTCGTGTTAGGCAGTGTACTGAGGGTATAATTGTTAATGGAAGTCGGTTTTTAGTTTTTGAACGACCAACGACAAAGGCATCGACTGCTTTGCATTCGGCTTTTTTCCTCACCGCTCTGAAGGACGGTGTAGCTCGGAGCGACATCTGATGAAAGTGCGAAAGCTGAAATCGCTTGCAGAAATTCCAGTCATGGGTGCGTTGGATGATAGCCCGAGGGGGCGGGTGTTGCGGGCAGCAGCGCATCTTTTTCATGTTCAGGGTTATGAACGAACGACGGTTCGTGACCTGGCTCGTCTCGTAGGGATTCAGAGTGGTTCACTGTTTCATCATTTTTCCAGTAAAGAAGAAATACTGGTGTCGGTCATGGAAGAAGCCATTCGCTATAATTTTTCTAGAATTCAGGAAAATCTGCAACAGGCTCAATCGCCTTTTGCCCGTCTTGAAGTATTGATTCGTGGTGAACTGGAATCCATTCTGGGGCCGACTGGAGAAGCGATGTCGGTGTTGGTTTATGAATGGGATGCTTTAAGCGCAGATTGTCAACAACGGGTATTAACGTTGCGGGAAGTGTACGAGGCCAGTTGGTTGCAGACCTTGGAATCATTGGGTCAACTCCATGCGGTACCGTATCCTGCTTTTTTCTGGCGGCGTTTGCTGGCGGGTGCTATTGCATGGACCAGTCACTGGTACCGGCCAGAGGGGAGTTTAACGCTGGATGGGTTAACAGGCATGGTGATGGCGATGGCTATTCCGAAACAATCCGAGTATTTAAACTGAATACTCGGCCGAAGTGTGAGCGGAATAAAGAAGCGGGGAGCTGTTGCCTGTTTTTTAATTTAACAGCTTATTAGTGCTCATCGGGGTGTCGGTGGTGTGCCGGTTGCACGGCAGGCAAGAACATCTGCGATGGAACAAGAAATGGTTGAGGATTCACTGGCGATCGTACATACTTTCACTATCTACCTGAATGCTATGCGCTAGCAACAGTGGTCGCCTGATGTGCACTATTTTTTGTACAATGATGGTGTAGGTGTGTGCCGATGGATGACGCCTCTGGTGGCCTCTGGTGGATTGATACCTCCTGAGGTGCAGATAAATCCAGTGCTCAACGTGAGCCTGTTTTTTGGAACCGAAGTAATGATGATGTGTAGGGGATGGCTGCCAAGAATAATTGTTGTTTTTTTACTGTTGTCAGTAACTGCCTGTGTGATGGCTCCTGAGCATTTTCAACTGTATGGCAGTGAGCAACAGCGCTGGCAGGGAGTGCTGTATCCGGATCATGAACGGATTGAGACCACCATTAACGGACGGCATTTTCAAGGATTTTATATTGTTAGTCGAGGAACGGCTGTGACGACCACGCCTGAAATTCTGTTTGGTTTCCCGCCATTTATGAATAATATGGTGGATATATCCATGAACAGTGCCCGAGCCAGCATGGTGTCTGAAGACGGTATGCATCTGAGTTGCAAATTTCTCTTTCAGGGAAAACGATTGCTGGGTGAATGTACGGGGCCGGAGGGGGAACATTACCAACTGGTGGCAGGGGATGAGGCGTCTGGAGCCGCTGCAGGCAAGGCAACGTCTGATGAGTAATTAGGTGTTGATTGACTTGTTGTCACAACTACAAGGTGACTGGCCTGAACAACAGTACACTTCGGTAAGTTCACTTAGACACCGACAACAGTATTCCCAGGTATTTACGCCGTTTGCCGTTGCGGAATTTATGGCTGCCTGGGGACTAAAGGTACGGGGAGGGGTGAAAAAAGTACTGGATCCCGCCGCTGGTCTGGCTGTGTTCGCCAGAGCCTTAAAAGCGCAGGGAGCGGCCTCACTACAGATCACTGCTTATGAAACGGATGCACAAGTGTTGCATCGCTGTCAGGATGTGGTGGATTATTTGCGTCCATCGATGGATTTTGAGTTCCATGCGCAGGATTATTTACAAAGTGGTTGGGAGGCAACCTATGATTTGATCCTTGCCAACCCGCCTTACCGGAACTTCAGAGAACTTACTGGTCGGGAACAACGTGTGGAGGAGTGGTCAGAAAAACTGTCCGTGACGCTCAGTCCAGCCACCAATCTCTATGTCTTTTTTTTGTTGAAAGCAGTGGCGCAATTACGTGTCGGCGGACGTTGTGCATTTTTAATTCCTTCAGATTTTCTGCAACAAGATTATGGCGAGGCGGTCAAACAGTATCTATTGCGCAATGGATTACAAGGGATTGTGGCTTTTGCAGCAGAAGCGTCATTGTTTGCCGAGGTGTTAACCACCTCCTGTATTGTATTGATAGAGGCAGGCTCCGTCGCAGAGACTGTAGAATTCATTACGGTTAATGGCATGGACGGCTTGCAGGGTATCAACGCCACACTGGATTGTCACAATGAGCAATCTCCTGGAGTCCTTAGACAACGTCTGGCGCTGTCGGCGCTGCAACCTGCGCATAAATGGAACGACTGTTTTCAGATAAAAACTACAGTGCGATTAAAACATTCCACGCTATTTTCTCGCTGGGCCAGGATCAGCCGGAGCCCGTAACTCCACTCGGATTCCGGATGGATGTCAATGAAGTGCTGGCTCCGGGCGCCGGCGATAGTCCGACCGGAGTTTCGCTGCGCTATGAGAACACCTACCAGCACATCGCCCAGGCACGGCGCGAAGACGATGCGACGCTGCCTCAGGGCAATTGGGAGCGGCCGCTCAAGCGCGCCGACTGGATTCAAGTGGACCAGCTATGTACC
>JAJXWR010000063.1 GCA_021781515.1 Pseudomonadota bacterium | reverse complement strand
CCCGTTCAGATCCACGGCAATATCCAGATCATGCTCCCGGGCCAGGGCCACAATCGCCGCATCCTCCCAGGTACTCAGATCCACAAAATGCTCAGCCTGCGCCTGCAAACGCTGCAACAACGGATCTCCACGGCGGCTCTGCAAGGAATACAGGAATATTTCAAACCGCTGTTGATCGTGGCGTTCAAATAATCCAGCCATCAGCACAGAAACAGCATGTTGCCCAAAATCAGAAGAAACGTACGCCACCCGCAACCGCCCGGCACGCCGGTTTTTGTTGATTATTATTGATTCCTTGCTGCGTTGATCCGCAAAAACAGCATCAATCACCCGTGCCGCATTGTTATTCTGCTGCCGCTCTGTCGCCGGGAGTGCCAGTACCAGATGCGGCAGGGCAACCAGTCGTCCGGCATCAATGGCGCAGAGCACTGACTGCACCTCTGCACCCCACTGTGTCCAGTCCGCAGACTCCATGCTCAACATACAGCCCGTCCCCTGCAAAAAGTCGCCTTGTGGGAATCGTTGCAATGCCTGTTGCAACCATTGGTGTGCCAGCGCTTGTAACCCTTGCTGACGGTACAGCATCACTAAAGGCAGGTAAGCCGCCTCGTACGCAGGATCACAGTGCAAGCACTGCATAAACTCCTGTTCCGCCTGTGCAAACTGTCCAGCAGCGTGTGCAATGCTGGCACTCACAAAATGGTATTCTGCTGTCTCCGGTGCCCTCTGCAACGCCTGCTCTATACTTTTTGCAGCGTCCTGCCACTGCCCGAGGTGCATCTGACTCCGTGCCTGATAATTCCACAGCATGGACTGATTTGCATCCTGCTGCAACGCCGTCCCAAACGCCTGCAGCGCCAACGGATACTGCTGACGCTGTTCATAAAACACGCCCAATGCGGCATAGGCCTGCGCCGCTTGCGGTGAAGGTTCGCTAAAGCCAGCAATCACCTCCTGCAACAACGCAAGATTGCCCAGTTGCAACAACAACACGCAGACATCCATGCGAATAGCCGGAAGTTGCGGATGCTGTTCCAGCATCTGCAAAAAACAGTCAACCGCCTGACGTGTCTGTCCTTCACTTAAAAAATGTTCAGCCCGCTGCAACAAATCCTGCAACGAAGCCACCTGTTCATTCTCCATGTCTGCGCTTTCAGCCTTTTTCCATTGAACTATTGCTATTGAACTACTGAACGGATCGTCCATTGCGCTGGAGCATTTGCAGATAGGCGTTTTCCAACTCCCGGGTTCGCTGCGTTGTGTCAAACAACCGTTGTCGACATTCAGCGGACTGCAAACGTTGCCGCAGACCACACAGCAGTTCCCGATAATCATACAATCGGTTGCATTGTGCCAGATAAGCCTCGATATCCAGAGTTATCAGTTCTGGTAATCCCGCAGCCATCAACAAACTGGTTGACATCCGCCCGGCAAACGTATTTCCCAGACAGGTGATGACCGGAACACCCGCCCAAAGGGCATCACTGGTACTGGTACCGCCCCCGAAAGGCAAGGTATCCAGAATCAGATCAGCCAGCACCAGACGTGATAAATGTTCCGCATAGGGCCGACGCTGGGCAAAAATCAGCCGTTCAGGGTCTACTCCCAGTGCTTCTGCCCTGCAACACAAATTATGCTGCAATTCAGTCGATCCGCCTAGCAACCAGAGCACACTGTGGTCATTGATGCGCAACAATTGCATCCACAATCCAAACATAACCGGATGAATTTTGTAAGTATCATTAAACGAGGCAAAAATAAAATCATGCGCCGGCAGCCCCTCCTGATGGCGCTCACAGGGGCCCGGCAGCGGCCGTTGTGTGTCATTGATCTGCCAAAGTGTCGGCAGATAGATCACCTGTTCACTATAATGCCGTTGCATGTCCGGGGGTATGACAATAGAATCAGCAATAATAAAATCATGACAGGCCGTGCCCATGCTGCCAATATACCCTAGATAATTGACTTGCACCGGAGCCAGTCGCGCCGCAAACAGATTCAACCGGCAATCTCCTGAATGACCGTTCAGATCAACGGCTATATCCAAATCCTGCTGACGTGCCAAGGCAACTACCTCAGCATCCTTGCAGGAACTGATATCCATAAAATGTTCAGCAGTGGCCCGCAACCGTTGCTGCAGTGGATCCTGCGGGGCGTCATGCAATGAATAAAGAAACACCTCAAACCGTTGCCGATCATGCTCCCGAAATAAACCCGCTGTTAAATAACTAATGGGATGCTGGCGAAAATCCGTCGATACATAGGCTATACGGATACGCCCTGGACGCCGTGCTGCACCGGTCCAGTGTTGCATTGACGGAAAACGATCCTCGACAAAGGTTCTGGCACAACGAAGCTGCAACTCGGGGGTTGCCGAAACGGCCAACAGTTCCACCCCTGGGTGTATCGCCCGACCACCGGCATCTATAATTTTCAGTACCTGTTGCATCAGATCCATTAGTGGTTGTGACCAGTCTGCCAACTTCAGATAGCAGAATAACAGACACCCAGGCAAATAATCCGCCTTGATTCCCCGCTGTAACGCATCGCTTAGTAACTGGATCGCCTGTGGCCATTCCTGTCTGAGCTTGTGAATTTCATAGATCTCCATCACCGCTTTCGCCGACTGCGGATCAAGATCCAGACAACGTTGATAAGCAATCAACGCCTCAACGGGTTTTTTCAGATGCCTTAAGGTCAGCCCCTGGTTATAATAAAAAATCGCCATTTGTGGATTTAGCGCCACCGCTCGCTCTGAAGACTGTAGTGCGTCTTCGTAGCGTTGCAGAGTCGCTTGGGCAATCGCCAGATTATTCCAGATGCCTGCCGCTTGCGGATCAGCATCAACAGCAGCACGCAATATCTCGCACGCCGGCTCTACCTGGTTTTTCTGCAAAAAACAGATCCCCAACTCATGGGCAAGCGCTGCCCACTCACGTGGTATCAATTGGCGCTGCACTTGTCGCAACCACTGTCTTGCCTGTTCCGTTCGACCACTGGTCAGCAATTCCTGAAACTGTTGCACCGAGACGGTCAGCAATCCTGCCTTGTGTTTTCCTGTTTTCTGCTGCCGCATCCGCATTACACTCCTCCAGTCGTCTACGGTTAATCAACTGTCCTTGGATCAACTATCCATTCAGCCTCAACTATCGATGCCGGAATTTTCCGCCGCCGCTCCGTCCGCCCGCTGAATCTGGTACTTGCGCATTTTTTCCACCAGAGTGGTACGCCGTACATGCAGTTTTTCAGCGGCCCGCGCCACCACCCCCTGACAATCATCCAACGCCTGACAAATAAAATTTTTCTCAAGGTTATCCAGATAATCTTTTAAATCCAGTCCATTGACCGGTAATTTGGCACTCGGTAATTCCGGCAACCAGTTCAATTGCGCCCGCATGGCCTGTTCCTGCACCTCTTCATATTCTTCTCCTTCCTGAATATGCCGGTATTTTTTTGGCAAGTCGGCGACATTGATCACCCCATACGGATTAGTAATCACCAGACGTTCAATCAGATTGGCCAGTTCCCGGACATTTCCCGGCCATTCATGCCGGGTCAACGACATGATGGCAGCGGAGGAAAACTCCAGCGAACCCCGTTTCTCCTGTTCCATGCGAAGTGTCAGTTCATTGATCAATAACGGAATATCTTCCGTTCTTTCACGTAATGGCGGCATTTCTACCGGAAAAACATTCAAGCGGTAATACAAATCTTCCCGGAATTTTCCGTCCTTAATCTGCTGCTCCAGATGCCGATGCGTTGCGGCGATAATGCGCACGTCGGCTTTAATCGTGCGAGTTCCCCCCACCCGTTCATACGTGCGCTCCTGCAATACCCGCAACAGTTTGACCTGCATGGGCAATGGCATATCCCCGATTTCATCCAGAAAAAGCGTACCGCCCTGTGCCAGTTCAAACCGTTCGGGGCGTGCCGCAATAGCCCCGGTAAACGCTCCTTTTTCATGACCAAATAACTCACTTTCCAACAGTTCGGCCGGAATGGCACCACAGTTGATCGGCACAAAGGCGTGATCACGACGATTGGACTGATAATGCAGATTGCGGGCCACCACTTCTTTGCCCGTACCCGATTCACCCAGAATCAACACCGTCACATCTTTGTCAGCCACCTGTGCCATCAGATGCCGGACGTCACAGACGCTCCGGCTGGCACCGACCAGAGAACGGAACAGTTCCGCATCGCGGCGAAAAATCAACCCCGGATCCATCGCCTGCTGATCCTTGAATACCTGCGCCCGCCGTAACACATCAGACAAGGGGGCATAATTTAGCGGCATGTTCAAGGTGCCAATAATTTGCTGGCGAAAACGCTCTTCTGGACGCCGGGATTCCGGCAAACGCACATCCAGTAAAATAAGCGGAAAACGCTCCGACCAGGCTGCCACCGCCTCCGCAATCCGTAATGCCTGCTCAATCGGCTGAATATCCAGCATCACCGCCAATACTTGCTGTGTTTCCTCAAGCGCCTGAAACTGCTCCAGCCAGTGCGCTGAATCGACTATCAGTACGTTTTCTCCGAGAAAATCCAGAATAATCCGCAGATCATATTGCCGGGCAGAATTATCAGAAATTACCAGAATACAAGAATCACGCCACATGCCATCACCTTCAGCCTACGCCATCAGGCGCACCAATATAATACTGTGGGCAAGTAAAGACAGAAATCAGTGTTTAGTCAAATTGTTGGCGGCAGAACTGAGAAAACAGCGGAAAAACGAGACTGACAGGCCAACTTTTTTATCGGCGCCGTTTTTTTGAGTAGCCGATTTTCGTGATTGATGCTGATGCGATGTATCGTTACCATGAAGCCAAATTCAGTGATTGATAGCGTGTGGCAACATGACCCTCTTTGATACGCTTGGCTGCCGCTGGGATAGTTCGACAGTGTCGGCTGCTGTTCCATCTCATTCAATGGAACGGGGCTACTTCCGCATTCCACAAAATGCTGCCTGGATTGTTTGGATGCCTCGGTGCTTGAAGGCAATCCTTTCACCTTCACGGAGGTAAAAACGTTTCAGAATGGTGTGGCCATCGGCGGCCGCAAGATTGCCGATCAGGAGCAGCAAATCCTGAACCTTGCGGACAGATCAAGGCGCATGCTGGCGATGGCCAAGATCGTCCTGTTTGAACGCTCTGAGCCGGTGTTCACGGCACTGAATGACATCATCGCCCGCAAGAAAGCCCTTGAATGGGGCATTTTCTTTGGCGAAGGTCAAGTATGTTTTTCTGTATATTTTAGCTTAGCGCAGCGGCATCCGATATCCTCCGGTCCACAACGCCCGAGCGGAACGCAGTCGTTTACGCACCTGCTCCGCCCGTTCAACATGCTGCATTTCCAGGCGACCTTTCAGTGCCTGATACCGCTCAAACGCCTCAGCCGCCCACTCACCCACCTGCGGCTCCTGGCGGTGCCTGTCAAACCACTGACGAACCTGAACATCCAGCGCTGTCGCCTGCGCATAGCTGTCTTGGGTAAACTCTCCCACACTCACCTGCTGTTCAAGGGCACCGAGCAACAGTGCCAGTTCTTCAGGCACGGAGAATACCATCCCAGCCTTCCTTGACCGTGGCCATCAGTCCATAGACTTCCTGTAAAGCCACTTTGTCCTGGAAACGATTCGCCTCAAACAAACGGCGCATCATGTAGGTATAGAGTTGTTCCAGATTATTGGCCAACTCGCCGCCCTCTGATTTATTCAGGCAGCTACGTAAATAACTGATCATTTCTACGGCACGGTTTATATTGTGTGTCCGGGCAGGAATGTTTCCATGTTCAAGAAATCCTTCGGCTTTTTTGACGCAATTAAGGATTTCCTGCATCAGCATCTGCACGAGTTGCTGTGGTGTCGCATCAGCGACTGAACCGGCTGCATGAACATGAAAATAACTTCTCATGGCTAGACTGGCGTTCATAAGATACAACCTCTTGAATACGAGTTCACACCTTTATATATCGTAGCAGATCATCAATGGGCTTCAAGAATGGGCATCAAGGCACAGTAATGATCTGATCTACGTTCTATAGCGACATGAAAAACAATAACTTTAGGCTTTTTTGCAAAAAAAATTATTGTCAGAAAAATGTGATTTTTTAATAAAAACCGCTCAAGTTTATGGCGCAGCAGACGTTACCTAACGGCATGAATCCCCGTTGGGAAGCATCACACCCAGTCCTGAGACAGTTTTGAGAGAGAACCGCCATGTCACTGATTATCAGCAATAACCTGAACTCCCTGTATGTTCAGAATGCCTTAGCCAACAACCAGAGCTCGGTTACCGCAGCGATGCAACAACTGTCCACCGGCATGCGCATCAACAGCGCCGCCGATGACGCCGCCGGACTGGCTATCGCCACCAACATCAACGCCCTGTCCAATGGCGACACCGTTGCCATCCAGAACACCAACAATGCCAATTCCCTGGCGCAGATTGCCGACGGGGCACTCGCCAATGTCAGCAAGGATTTGCAGACCCTGAATAATCTGGCCGTAGAAGCCGCCAACGGCACCAACAGTGCCAGCAACCGTGCCGCCTTGCAAACCCAGGCACAAGCGCTGATTGCCGACATCCAGAACAATGCCTCGAACACCAATTATAACGGCGTCAACCTGCTCAATGGCTCGTTCAACTCCACCTTCCAGATCGGTGCCAATGCCGGAAACAGTGTTGCCCTGAAAATCAGCAATGTTCAGGTTTCAGCACTGGGTTCAGGTCAAGGCAATGGCGTTTCTGCCGACGGAACCGGTGCCGCTCTGACTTCCGGTGATCTGGTGATTAATGGGGTAGCCATTGCCGCCTCGCAGGTCGCTTCGGACACCTCCTCGTATACTAATCAGGCCGACAGTGCCATTGCCAAAGTAGCCGCCATTAACGCTGTATCGTCACAAACCAATGTCGTGGCCACCGCCGATGCTACCGTTGCGCAAGGCTCAACAATGACTGCCGCTACCACCGCCGGTACGGCAACACTGACTTTAAATGGTGTCGCCATTACCCTCACCAGTGTCGTCGGTAACACCTCCTCGACCCGCCAGTCAGAAGTTGCTGCCATCAATGCCGTTTCCGGACAGACCGGCGTCAGTGCCAGCGACACTGGCAGCGACACCACCGGTGTCTCTCTGAGTGCTACCGATGGCCGTAATATTACCAGTGTGATGAATGCCACTGCCTCCTGGACCGGTCTCAACAATAACACACCCACCGCCTCAACGGTCTATGCCGGATACACGCTGGCTTCTACTAATAATTCCAGTGTCACGGTGGCCGAAGGCACCACCACGGGCCTGGCGGATTCCGGTCTGCAGGCAGGCACCTACCAGCCTAGTATTTCGACGGTCAGTTCCACCTCGTTGGGTAGCGTCACCGGCACCGCTGTTACCTCGTTGGCCAGTGGCGATCTGGTCATCAATGGGGTATCGGTCAGTGCCACCAACAGCACCATGGACAGCCTGTCCTATGACAATTCTGCAGGCAGTTCAGTCGCCATTTCCCACGCCATTAATTCCGTCAGTGCACAAACCGGGGTCACCGCCACCGCCAATGCGACATTAATTCAGGGCAGTGCGATTACCAGCACCTCCGGACAATCTGGCAATCTGACCATTAACGGGGTATCCACTTCGCTCATCACTCTAACGGGTACCGCATCCACCGATGTCAACAATGAAGTCAGTGCCATCAACGCCATCTCCGGTCAGTCCGGTGTTACTGCCACCGTCAACAGCGCCGGTACCGGCATGAATCTGACGGCTGCCGATGGTCGCAATATCTCCATAAAAGACAGTGCTGCAGGTACGTTAAGTAATGCCGACCTGGGGCTGTCGGCATCCGCCTACGGCGGTACTGTGCAGATGACCAGCATGGGTTCTTACACACTCAGCTCCGGTGGCCCCATCACCGTCTCCAGCAATACCCTGAACGGCCAGACCAATGGCGCACTAGCAGATGGCAGCTACGGCGGATCTCAGGCCGGTCAACTGCTCTCCAACCTGAACATCAGCACCGTCGATGGTGCCAATCAGGCCATTACCGCCATCAGCAATGCCTTAAACCAGGTCAACAACATCCGGACCACCTTGGGTGCCTTTGAAAACCGGATGGCGGCGACGGTCAACAACCTGCAGTCGTCGGTCACCAACCTCACCACCGCCTATACCAATATCACCGGTGCCGATTATGCCACCCAGACCGCCAACCTGTCGCGTGCCCAGGTCATTCAGCAGGCCGGCATTGCGGTACTGGCACAGGCCAATGCCCAAAGCCAGCAGGTCTTGACACTGCTGCGTTAATTGGCATAACTCCCTTCCACCCCACTGACGGCCCCGCTTCTGGCGGGGCTTTTTTTTGGTGGAGCTTTTTTTGCCCGTCTGCTGCCGCTGCAGCATCCTCAGCGCATTGATCAACGCATCCTGTCCAGTGACACGCAGTTGCCACCACCTCCAGCAGATCCGTCTGCTCCGGCAAGATTCTGCCGATTTTCCGTCAGTCCACTGACGGCAATATTTCACTAGGGATAAAGTACTTATTGGGCTACAGTGCTGCCATTTCAATATAAATTCATTAAAATTCAATGCAATATAAACAAAACGTGGATTTTTCTGAAAACTGGAACAGTTTGTGCTTTGTATCAAGAGACAACAGCAACAAGCCCCCTAGGCTACATGGAGATCGGTCATGTCCCTGGTTATTAGCACCAACCTGAATTCCCTGGTGGTCCAGAACAATCTGGCCGCCAACCAGCCCGAACTGGCGCAGGCCATGCAACGCCTGTCCTCAGGGATGCGCATCAACAGTGCTGCCGACGATGCAGCGGGTCTGGCCATCGCCAACACCCTCAACTCACAAAGCAGTGGCGATGGTGTGGCGATCCAGAATGCCAACAACGCCAGTTCCCTGGCGCAGATTGCCGACGGCGCACTCGCTTCCATCAGCAATGATCTGCAGACCTTACGTAATCTGGCGGTAGAATCCGCCAACGGCACGAACTCAAGCACCAACCGTGCCGCCCTGAATATCCAGGCGCAGCAGGTGATCGCCGATATCCAGAATTCGGCCACCACCACCAATTATAACGGGGTGAACCTGCTCAATGGCAACTTTACCTCGCAATTCCAGATTGGTGCCAATGCCGGTCAGACCATCAATTTGACTATCAACAATGTGCAAACGACGACCTTGGGTGCCGGTCAGGGAACCGGAATCACCGCACAAGGCCAGGCGGGTGCCAGTGCCACGCCCAGCACCTCACTGACGGCGATCAGTGCCGGCGATCTGGTCATCAACGGCACTATTATCCCTGCCTCTCTATCAACGTCGGATACCGCCTCTTATACCGCCAACGACACGGCACTGGTTCCCCCGGGCACTATCAGCAGTAATGCATCGGCATCTACCAGCGCTATTGCCAAGGTCGCTGCCATCAATTCGGTTTCCAAACAGACCGGAGTGACGGCTATCGCCGATGCGAACGTCGTCAGTGGCACCAGCATGTCGGCACCCTCCACGACTTCTGGTAGCGTCTATATCAATGGTATCTCCATCAGCCTGAATGTCAGTTCCAGTTTCACGAACGACGCCAACCGGACTGCCGAAGTAACCGCTATCAACGCCTATACCGGCCAAACCGGCGTAGTGGCGACCAATACCGGGTCAGATGCGACGGGGATCACCCTGACGGCCAAAGATGGACGAAACATCAGCGTGGACTTTTCAACCACAGGCTCCCCGTTGACTGCCGCTGCCACCGGCTTGATTGCCACCGGCACCTATTCCGGTGGCTATACCTTGACCACCGCCAATAATCAGCCCATTGAAATTCAGCAAGGCACTGGCAGTCTCTCCAATACCGGATTACAGGCAGGCTCGTACCAGCCCGGGGTGGCAACGGTCAGTTCCACCCAATTGACCAGCGTCACTGGCTCCACCACTACGACGGCACTGGCCAGTGGTGATCTGGTCATCAACGGTGTCTCGGTCAATGCCACCAACAGCACCATGGACAACTTGTCGTACTATAATCAGTCTGGCAGTTCCGTGGCCATAGCGCATGCCATCAATCTGGTGAGCACGCAAACTGGGGTCAATGCCACCACTAACCCCACCCTCATTCAGGGCACCGCACTGGCGACAACTGGGGCAGGGCACACAGGCAATCTGGCCATCAACGGGGTAAACACTTCATTGATTACCATCACCGGCGTGATCTCCACGGATGTCAACAACGAAGTTAATGCCATCAACGCCATCTCAGGACAATCAGGTGTTGCCGCCTCGATCAACAATGCAGGGACCGGCCTGATTCTCACTGCAGCTGATGGTCGGAATATTACCCTCAAAGATTCTGCATCGGGAACACTGGCGAGCACCGACCTGGGGCTATCTGCGACCAGCTACGCAGGATCAACCCAGGTAACTACCATGGGATCCTATACCTTGACCTCAGGCGGGCCGATTCAGGTCACCAGCATTACCGGAGCCAGTCATGCCGATGCAGGCATGCTGGAAGGCACGTATGGCGGCACCACGAACGGCACTTTCCTGTCGCAACTGGATATTTCTACGGTAGCCGGTGCCAATGCGGCGTTGGTCTCCACCGATAATGCGCTCACTACCATCAATGAAATCCGTGCCAATATTGGTGCCTTTCAGAATCGCATGACGGCGACCGTCTCCAACCTGCAGTCGCAGCAAACCAACCTGACCTCGGCCTATACAGCGATTACTGGAGCTGATTTTGCCAAGGAAACCGCTAATATGACCCGAGCCCAAGTATTGCAGCAGGCCGGAATCGCAGTCCTGTCTCAGGCCAATGCCTTGAGTCAGCAAGTGCTTAGTCTCTTGCGTTGATAACTCGCTTGACTTTTGTACAAGAAAACTGAAGAAAATGCAGAAAAAGAAAAAAAACGAAAAAAAAGACTAAAGTTGTAGTGGAGGCTGCCGATAAAGAGACAGAGAAGCAAAAAAGGCTTCAAGTACTTTTGAATCGGTCAGTAAATCAAGCGGAGTGTGAACTCGTTGACTGACCTGTGCGGTTAGAGCAGTTACGGGAGTTGCCTGCCATGAACAATTTAAGTTTTTCAGGCGCTGCAGCGGCGATCAGTTCAGTAACTGGCAGCAGTGCGGGTACCTCTGCGCCGGTGACAGTGCCTACTGCTGTTGCTGATTCAGTGAGTGGACCGGCGGTTCAGGTGAGCCTGGCCAGTGTCGCCCCATCGACCAGTAATCCGGAGAACCCGACATCTGCGTCTGTTAGTGCTACGAACTCCGATACAACGGCATCAGCCGCTCAACCCGTACCACACGCTATCCGGCAATTGAACCATTATCTGCAATCAGTGAACCTGGAACTGAATTATACACAAGACCCCCAGGGCACTCATTTTGTGCAGGTGATTGACAGTAAAACACATCAGGTCATCCGGCAGATTCCCGATCAGGTGGCGATAGCCTTAGCAGAAGACATCAGTTTACAGATGATGTCGCGGGCAGCGGGAAAAAACCGCTGAGGGAGAAAGAATAAGGGATAAGAGCATCTGGTTCAGTATGAGCGGAGACAGGCAATCATGAGCGGTATTAGTTCTTCAACCAGTACACCATCGAGTTCCAGCTCATCCAGTTCCAGCACCTCGGGCAGTAGCTCAGGCGCGACGACCTCTGTACCGATTGGTTCTGGTATAGGCACCATCAACTCATTGGGCATTGGTTCGGGCATCCTGACCAGTACGGTGCTGAATTCACTGATCTCCGCTACCGTGGGGCCACAGCAGGCACTCTATCAAAGTCAGATCAGCTCCATTAACACCAAAATCTCCGACCTGGGAACGCTGCAAGGACTTTTGTCCACCTTTCAAGGTTCCGCCGCCACCCTATCGTCTAGCCTGAATGCCGGCGCACAGATCGTCACCTCCAGCAATACCTCGCTGGCCACCGCCACGGCCACTTCTTTTGCGCAACCTGGCAATTATTCGCTGGAAGTGGATAAACTGGCCGCCAGTCAGCAACTGGTTACCGGTGGCTATACAACCACCTCTTCCGTGGTCGGCACCGGGACGCTGTCGTTTTCCTTTGGTACGACGACCTATACCGGCGGCGGCACCAGCGGCTACAGTTTTACGCCTAACACCAGCGCAGCGACACAAAGCATCCAGATCACCAGTTCCAATGACACACTTTCAGGCATTCGTGATGCGATCAACAATGCCAATATCGGCGTTAACGCTTCTATTATTTATAATGGCAGCAGTTACCAACTGGCCATCACCTCCAGTAGCACCGGTGCCAATAACAGTGTGCAACTGAATGTCACCAACAGCTCAGGAGCGACAGACACGGCCACCACCGATCTGGGTGCCTTAGCTTTTAATAACAATGCCGTCAACCTGTCGCAAGCCACAGCAGCATCGGATGCCTCACTGAAAGTCAATGGCATTGCTATCACCAGCAGCACCAATCAGGTCGGCGGAGCCATTAATGGCATGACCCTGAATCTGCTACAGGCAGCAGTCGGCACAACATTTAATCTGAATGTAGGCCCGGACGTCACCGGCATTACCAAGAACGTGCAAAGTCTAGTGGACAGTTATAACGCCTTTCAGACGCAGTATGAAGCAATCGCCGGATTTAATACCAGCACCGGTAGCGGCGGGCCGCTGATGGGGGATCCCGGTCTTGAGAACATGATGAATCAGGTCACCAATATCCTGAACAACATGGTAACTGGCATGTCCGGTGCCTCCGTACATAGCCTGGCGGACATCGGTATCTCCACGGTTTCCCAGACCGGCCAGCTGTCATTCAACAGCCAGACCTTGCAGTCTGTCTTACAGGCACACCCGCAGGATGTCAGTAATCTGCTGTCTTCCACAGGCAACAGCACTGATAGCCTGGTGTCTTACATCAGTAGCACCAGTGCGACACAGCCTGGAACCTATGCAGTGAATGTCACGCAACTCGCCACCCAGGGCACCATGAATGGCACCAATGGGTCGGTCACCGGCAGTGTCACCATCAGCAGCGGCAGCAACACCTTAGGGGTTACTGTTGATGGCAATGGCAGTGGGACCATCACCATTCCTGCAGGCACCTATACACCCACTCAACTGGCGCAGACCGTACAGACCCAGATTAATTCTGACAGTAATCTGGTAAAATCCGGGGCCGGTGTTTCGGTAACTTATGACAGCACCAACAGCCGCCTGGTGATCGCCTCCGATTCTTATGGTTCACTCTCCAGCGTGGCCATTAATTCGATCAATAGTACATTGGCGACCAGTCTAGGGGTCACCGTAGGCAGTGGCACTACTGGAGTGAATGTGGCCGGCACCATCAATGGCGTCGCTGCCACCGGTGTCGGTCAAGTTCTGACCGGAGCCACTACCGATGCCTCTAATGGTCTGGCGGTTGAAATTCTTGGGGGGAGTTTAGGCTCCCGCGGTACTGTTACCTACGTCAGCGGCGTCGCTCAGCAGTTAAACAATGCACTAACCAGTATCTTGGGCAGTAGTGGTCCGTTCAGCAGCGAAACGGCCGCACTCAACAGTCAGATTGGCAGTATCAATCAGGACAATACCAATCTGACTGATCGTATCAACACAATGCGCACCACCTTGTCCAGTGAATTCGCTGCCTATGATGCGATGATAGCCAATATGAACAATACCTCAAATTACCTGACGTCGTTTTTTAACGCTCAGAACGGTACCTCCAGTTCTTCAGGCTCTGCAAAAACCGGCTAACGCAAAAACATCAGACGGATCTGAGCAGCCCAGCACTCATGGCTATATGTTCAACCCGTTGCAGCAGACTGTGATTCAATCGCGTATGGTGTTGTACCGCCACACAGTGTCCCAGCATGTCCGTTTGCAGAATTTGCGGGATTTTTTGCAGCAGTTCTTCTATGGTACGGAAAGACAGCGGGCGTACAGCCGGATCAGGGTACAAAATATCCAGTTCAGGCCGCCAGTCCGTTAGCACCAATCCCCCGGCGGCGGCACAATCCAGCACTTTAGGATTAACGGTTGAAGACACCTGCATAAAATTAAAATTCAGGTTGATCTGCGAGTTTCTATAGACATCCACTAACTGCTCAGGTGGCAATATCCCTCGATAATTATTCAGATTAACTCCGGGAACATTGAGCCATTCAGCATCCCCCCACAGTTGCAACGGCAAACCTGCCGCAATCACCTGCTCCACGGCGGCCAAACGAAACAACCCGGTGCTTAGCATCCGGAACAGATAGTCCAGGTAATACCCATGCACAGGCAACAGACGACGACACCGCTCAATCGCCGCATCAATCGTCGCTTGATGCTGTAACAAATGGGCATAAGCCTGCGACAAAAACTTCCATTGCGTTAAATCCGCTGTAAAAAAATCAGCCGCTTCCTGCGCTCCCAGTACATGCAGGGTATGGCCCAGATCACGCCAGTTCTGCTGCATCGCCCCAAGACGACTTTGCCCGACAAAACTCAAGAGATAACGGTACGTTGGCCGAGTATCCAATGCAGGCACCTTGACAAAATCCGAGCGGGCCCCTGCACATAACCACTGACTTCCTTCCGGCAGGCAGACCAGCAATTCCCGGGCGAAGGCCAAATGCGTCGTTTGCCCGGCCGCTGGATAAAACAGATCAATAAAACTGGCCGGGTTCGGACTATCCCACCACCAGGCAATATGTTTTTGTTCCAGCAGTAATTCCGGGCGTACCAAGTCCCACAGATCTTCGGTTTCCAGAAATACCCGGTTACGGGTAATTAGCAATCGACCGGGTTCCCGGCGAATCAGTTGCAATGCTGTCAATTTCTGTTCCTGAGTCAAAGTCTGACTGACATCGGGAACATCAATTTTTTTGGTACGCAAACCCAGTTCGGCAAAACACTTGGCTACATCATCGAAAATTGCACAACGCGGGTTCAACACAATGACATCATAGACAGGATTCGCAGGAACAGGAACGGCCAACAACGCCGTCATTTTCTCAACCTGCCGCCGTAATCCATTAGCGATTAACGTCATGGCATCCGACACCGGGGGCGCTAAATACCAGTACAGGATCAGTCCCCGACGGAGATAATCCATCAAACGGGCAATGGCGGTGCGTATTGACAATTCCTGCACAACCGGACTAGTTACCGGCAGATAATGCACCGACAAAAGACCGGCACTCAACGCCACCGATAAATCTGTCTGCTCAAACAAATGGTATAACGCCGACACCTCAGTGGCAAAAAGACAGATCGAACTTCCCCGAGACAGCGCCTGCAAAATTACACCGACTTGAGGCACCCCCAGCATAATTTCGATATGCGGAGACGTTCGCGGCTCCAGTTCCAGCGGTAGCTCGGCATCGCTACCTGAGGCGGCGCAGGTTGTGGATTCAGACTCAGCAACAGCCCTGATCAGGTGCGCCAATTCCGGAAAAACCAGAGCGAATACGGCAATGTTTTTTTCAAATAACAGATTCATGGGCTAACAGACTGATCCGGGCCACTGAAGGGCATCAGTGACCCAGTGTAGTTCCTGAGCGGCTAAAAAGACAACAGTTACCACCACTTATTGAAGTTATCAATCCAGAGATTCTGCACGCAAATGCGGAAACAGAATGACGTCACGGATACTGGGCACATTCGTCAACAACATCACCAACCGATCAATACCAATGCCCTCACCCGCCGTCGGCGGCAAACCGTATTCCAGTGCCCGGATAAAATCTGCATCATAGTGCATAGCTTCCACATCACCTGCTTCTTTTTCCCGTACCTGTTCTTTAAAGCGCTCGGCCTG
>JAJXWR010000062.1 GCA_021781515.1 Pseudomonadota bacterium | reverse complement strand
CGCAAGCCCCTAGCTTTAGCCATGGGGTGAGCGAATGCAGTTTACGTATTTATTTTGTAATAATAATCAGCTATAATTCAACTATGTACAAAAATGCCGTTCCATACAAATCGAACGGCAATGTCACCTGTTCCTGCAAATACCCTGTGGTTCGGTATCGCATTGGAAGTCATCAAACAATATATTGAACAACAGAAATTCGTCTAATGGCAAAACCAAAGAAGCAAATTCATGTCGTAGAATTGGCGCTGGATACCACAGCAGCAGACGTACTCTTGTAAGATAATTGCGTCTTGGCATCTAAACCCACTGATGCGCCAATCAATCGAGTTACATACTAACCCGGCCAGCGTATCACCGCCGGGCGTTGTAACGATCCCGGAAGCCCCACTGGCACTGTATAAATCCTCCACAATGCGGGGTTCTTGCCTTGACGCCTACTCCATTATCCATGCCTAGAGCAACCTTTCGCCTGTAAACGCATTTCTGAATGCTCTGTTCCCTTCGAGAAAACACCATGATGTGTCACCAAAGAATGGCGAACGCAAAACATTATTTCAGGGATTCACCAAAAAACACCCATTATTCTCAATATATACCAAAAATAAAAATATTATAATTTCATTATAGCGAAATGATATTAAAACAATGACACCACCTGTCCGGCAACACCTCTAGACTCATATTCATGCCTTGGCAGTGAGTTAAAGGTATTACTGATCAAGCAAAATCAGACCGACACACCCGCAGCAGATACTTCTATATCTAAAGGACACAGAGAATGCAGCATTTCCCCATTATTAAAAATCCGTTTATTTCTATACTATTAACATTAGTTCCTTCTGCACCAATTCCAGTCACTGTAATTCTTAGCAACTTTTTGCCTACCCCAGTAGATCTATGTTTGTCCGTTCCTTTAACACTGACCGAACTCACCTACCGGGCCGGCAAGTTAAAACTCAAAAAACTGACAACCAGTGAAGCCGCATTAAATGCCATTGCGCATGATGTGAACGAACAACTGGATATACTCATTGATCTAATACCCAATAAATCCGATGCTGCTCAATTATCCTCCTTCCCCTTCAGCAATCTGGATTTTAATGCCAGACTGGCGACGACCGACCCCAGAGTAAATCCTGCACTTTCCGGATTGATTAAAGATAAACGGGATACTGTACTTGATTTTATACACAAACAGTCACTAAGCATAATATACTGATCAAAATTTGAATGAATCATAAATACTGTATTAAAGATATTGCAAAACAAATAAAATTCAAGGGGGTATTTATGATATTTTTTGTACATTCTTATTACCTGGAAATATTCATAAACATTAATCATATTTGAAAAACATAATTAATGTACCAACCTGCATGCCGTTGGAAATCCTTGACATTTTCATATAATTTCTGTTTATTAGAATTTAATTTCAGTTTCTTTTGCAATGCTTATATTTTTGTTAAATTGTTAAAATTCAGTTTAAATCCATTTTTTGAAGTTGCGTTTTGTATTCATTTATGATACCTGCACTATACTACAGTACTGACTTGTACACTGTGTGCAGCCATGGCGACGAAAGTTACACAGAACATACCCTTGCCGGATATATCTGCATTTTTCACTGAAGAAAAACAGCATGTTGCTGCTCTTCTTGACTTTCTGCGCCACTCGCAGGGGTACCGGGACGGTTGGTTGTTGCGCATTTCTGCTGGAACTCTGGAACCACTCCAGTATACGACGCTGCCTGAATGGCCAGATCGCTTTTATTCTGCGCTCAGAACTCGACTTGATGCCTTGCCCTCTACGGCGGCCTCTGTTGCGAATACAGCCATTAGCTCCTACTCAGGCTGCAGTTTCGTACTATCGGATGCTGGCAGCGATTTACTGGTATTCCCCTTGTTTTCATGGAATGAGCGCTGGGATGTGTTGCTGCTGTCTCCTACAACAACACATGCCTCCAAGGCAATGTCTACAGATCACTCACTTGAATTTATAGTGGATCTTTTTCGTTCAGCGTGGCTCCAGCGGCAACAACTCCGTATTTTGACGAATAGTTATCAGTTTTCACTGGATATTTTTGATTCCATCAATAGTATTGGGCTGGTTATTGATGCTTCAGGCTGCATTCTCAACATGAATCGTGCTGCCGTTGCCTTTACCGGCCAATCACTGGATGCCATTAAAAATCAGCCTTTTGCCTGGGAGCAATGGATTCCTGCAGAAGAACGTCGCGATATCCGAGCTTTTTTTTCAGAGTTGCCGGCGCATAATTTCAATTTCCGGCATCAAAACCACTGGATTAATCCTCATGGCGATTGGCATCTGTTTGACTGGTATAATGCCGTATTCAATGAAGGTCCACAGCCCTATCTGGTCGCCTTGGGGACTGATATTACTGAACAGAAACAGCTGAAACAATCACTGATTCAGGAAAAAGACCGTTTTCGGAACTTTCTTTATCATGCCAGCGATGGGGTGCATATACTCGACACCAGGCAGCGATTGTTGGAGTTCAGCCTGCAGTTTTCCTCAATGCTGGGTTATGAATCTCAAGAGTTACAGGGGCAATCGGCTGATCTGTGGATTACTGAGCCACTGTCTTGCGCTGAGGCTGCAACGGTGTTGGATTATAATCAACCGCCACAACGCTTCAGCACCTGGTTCCGCCGAAAAAATGAGGCAAGAATTCCGGTTGAAGTTACTCAGGTCCCCATGCAACTGGATGGTGATACTGTATTTTTTTCTCGGCACGCGATATTTCACGACGGCATGCGACAGAACTGTCCCTGGAGTCGAGCCAGCGTCATGCGGAACAGCAAGCCCGCTTTAATTACTTGCTGGCTCGCATCAGCCAATTGTTATCCAGTAGCAATTCTGAACCGGATTTATTGCAAAAAGTGTGTGATCTAACGGTTCAACACCTGAATCTGCGCCTTGCCTGGGTAGGAGTGCCAGATGCTGAGGGTATTTTTGTCCGGGTGGCAGGCTCTGGGTGTCTGGATTTTCTGGAAAACATCAAAATTGTCACCCACCCCGGGGTTCCTGAAGGACAAGACACACTGGGACCGGCCTGGCGGCAGGCGCAGATGATATACAACCCGTCTTTCGCTACCCATCCGACGTTGCAACGTTGGGCAGCACGGGCTGAATCTTATGCTATTCATTCCTGTGCTTCATTTCCGCTGTTTCGGCAAAATCAATGTTGGGCTATTTTTACCATATACCATCATGATGCAGATTTTCTGAGCGCCCCGTTACAGAACTTGCTGCTGACGCTTAGTGCTGACATTGGCCTGGGTCTGGATGCACTGTATAACAAAAACTTGCAACATCTGATGTTTAACCATTCCCATGCTGGGATTGCGTTAGTGAAAGACCGAACAATTTTGCAGGCAAACGCCCACTTGAGCCAGATGACCGGATTGCCCCTGGAACAATTGCAGGGACAATCCACCCGCATTGTTTTTTCCAGCGAAGAAGACTGGTTGCGTGTGGGGGCTGCTTATCCCGATTTTCAACAGAACACTAGCGTTAAAGTCCCATCCATCTCGATTTTCTCTACAGCAGCCGAACCAATTATTGCTGATTTTTCTGGAGTGCGGCTAGAAGGTTACGATGGGTTGACGGTATGGACCATCGAAGATGTCAGTCAACGGGTAAGCCAGGAAAATCAGTTACAGGCACAATCGGCCTTTCAGTCGCTGTTATCACAGATTCAAGCGCTGTTTGTCGCCGGACAGTCCGATGAATCGCTTTTACTGGAACAATTATCGGACTGCCTGCTCCAGGGCTTTTTGGAAGTAATCTGGTGGCAACCGCAAAATTCCAGATGGCGTTTGTTACTGCAACGCAATACAGCAACCGCTGAGGTTTCAGCATACGCCGCAATCGCTGACAGCCTGTTGCAGGACTTGCAGCAAAAGCCACAAATGCTACAGGCAATTCCCATGAAGCAGCGGCAGGAACATTCGCCTGGCACCGCTGCGCAGCTTGCCTTGTTACCGTTACTGCATCAGAAAAAGCTGCGTTCCGTCCTGGGGCTGATCTACCCCGCCACATCCGTTATCCCGCCAAATTGGCAACAAAGCCTGATGACACTGAATCAAACGATCAACCTTGGATTTGAGCGCTTCTGGACCCAGCAGGAAGAGCACCGGACACATACATTAAACCACATTTTGCTGAACAGCCTGATGGCAGGGATCATGGTCACCCGCTACCCCAGTGGACAAATTGAACAGATCAATACCAGGATGCAACACCTTTTGGGCATTGCCGACGTACAGCAGATTCTTGGGCAAAGCGATCAGTTATTTATTGTCGATGCGCAGCAAGCCCTAAAAGTGGCGGACGTCACCCGGATAATCCTGCAAACAGGCAGCGGCACGCTGCATGATCTGTGTTTGCGCCGCCTGGATGGCAGTGTGTTATTTACTGATGCATCGGGTCAACTTTTACCAGCTCTCGATGCAACGGCAGAACAGCAGCACATCCTCTGGACTTATGTCGATGTGAATGAACGTCACGCCTACGTTCAGAAAATCGACACCCTGAACCAGAACCTGAATACACTATTGGCCAATACCACGGCAGGCATTAATCTGGTGCGCTATCCCGACCGGGTCATCATTGAAGCCAATCAGGCATTTCTGGATATTTTAGGCTACCCTCGTGAAGAAATTGTCGGTTTTCCTACCCGACTATTCTACCCGACTCTCCGGGAAAACGAAAGAATGGCCAGTTTGTCCGAACGTATCCTGAAGCAGGGACACGGCCAGTTACGAAACTTGCATATACTGCGTAAGGAGGGCTCCTCAGTTTATGTAGATATTTCCGGACAAAAAATAAACTGGCAAGCACAGGCCACTGGGGCAGAAGAAGTGGTGGTATGGACTTCCGTCGATGTGACTGAACGACACCGTCTGGCTACGGAACTGGCACATCAGGCTCTTTTCGACCCACTGACGCATTTACCCAACCGCCGGGCGCTTGAGCAGGAATTTGGCAAAATGATGGCCCGGGCCAAACGTAACCACTGGTTGTTGGCGGTCGTGATGCTGGATCTGGATGGATTCAAACCTGTCAATGATCATTACGGCCATGAAACCGGTGATGAAGTATTACAGATCGTCAGCAACCGTCTGCGACAAACGGTGCGCTCCACCGATTTTGTGGCTCGTCTTGGTGGCGATGAATTCGTCCTGTTGATTGAAAACTGCCAGACGCTTGAGGATATCAGTCTTATTCTCGATAAAATCAACCACAGTCTCTGCGAACCGATTACGACCAGTGCGGCACCGGCACTGCATCTGCAAGCCAGTGCCGGATTATGTATCTATCCCTTAAACACCGCCGATAATCCGGAGGTGCTGTTACGCCTTGCTGATCAGGCGCTTTATGAAAACAAGGCACATAAAACAGACCGCACCCGCTTCTGGACGCTTTATGGCTACAAAACCTTATTGCAGTACAACGAAGTACAGCAATACCTGCATGACCGGCAACTGCGTATTGTCTATCAGGTCATTTACAGTATGCCACAAAACAGGGTCATTGGGATCGAAGCACTGACCCGACTGATTGATAATACGGCTGAAGAAATCCATCCCTCATGGTTTCTGCCGCACCTGACCGTCGATGATTTTTTTAAACTGAGTCAACAAGTGTTGCAACAATCCATCCGGGATATGCAATACATTGACCAGGTGCTGCCCGGATTGTGGCTTTCCATTAACATCAACCCGCACAACCTGGACGAGCGCAGTGTACGCTACCTGCACGATTTTCTGATTCAGGAAAAATTCCCTTTTGAGCGATTGCATCTGGATATTTCTGAGGGCATCCCCCTGGAAAATTCCCGACATGCCATTGACATCATGCATCAGTTAAAACAGATGGGTATCCACCTCAGCCTCGATGATGTCGGCAGTGCCTACACCTCATTGCTCCATATCCGGGAACTTCCCATCGACATCATCAAACTGGATCAAGCCTTTGTCCGCACCTTAAAGGAGCACACACAGGATCTGTATTTTATTAAATTTGTTCAGGAACTAGCCAACAGCCTGAATATCGAACTGATCGTCGAAGGAGTTGAAACCGCGGAAATCATGGAAATGGTTCAATCCCTGGGCGTGCAGGTTCTGCAAGGCTTTGCCATCGCCGTCCCCCTGCCCCTAGAGGCACTGCTGGACTACCTGCAACACCCACATCCGCTCATGAACCAGCATACATCCAGCCTGCTGGGTATTTACACCCGACAGTTGACCCACCACAACTCCATCATGAAAGTGCTCCAACTGAACCCGCAGCTTATCAATTCAGAGAAGCTAAGTAAATCCCAAGACTGTCCGATTCATCAGGATCTCGCAGCGTTGGACGTTCCCGCCGATCACCCGGTACACCTCTGGCACGAACGTTACCATCAAGCGCTGTATGCGCAGGCGCAAAGCCTTCTGCAAAAAAATTATACGCTCAGTACCACGGCACGGGAACTGGAACTGGATCAGATCAACAAAAAACTTCAGGAAGCCATCCTGGAACTCTCAGAACGGCCTGAAGCAACACACTAAAGCCGTTGCAACAGATTCCACGCATCCTGGGCAGCAATGCGACCTTCATCAGCGGGTATCACCCAAAGTTCAACCAGACTGTCCGGGTGATGGATCGCTTGCACGCTATCGCCCGTTGCCCGCTGATTGGCCTCTGCATCCAGCCGGATACCCATCCAGGCCAGTGCCTCAGCCACCTCCTGCCTGAGCCGTGCATCATGTTCACCAATACCCCCTGTAAACGCCAGGAGATCAACACCACCCAGCACGGCGGCCGAACTTCCCAGTTCCCGGACAAGTCGATAGGTGTACATCGCAATCGCCCGCTGAGCGGATTCGCAGGACATTTGCCGCAACGTGCGCATATCAGCGCTGATCCCAGAGATCCCCAATAAACCACTTTGACGGTACAATAAATCTTCCAGTTGTGTCGCCGTCCATCCCTCTGCCAACAGAGCCAGGATGACCCCCGCATCCAGACTGCCACAGCGGGTTCCCATAATCAGACCATCCAGGGCAGAATACCCCATACTGCTGGTCTGACTTATCCCGTCCTTTACCGCACAGACACTGGAACCATTGCCTAAATGGGCCAGTAACAATCGGCCTTGTGCCTTGGCTGATTTTTTCTGCAAGGTCTGTACAACAAAGCGATACGATAATCCATGAAAACCATAGCGGGCAATACCTCGCTCAAAAAACGCCTCAGGCAGCGCCCAGCGGCGCTCAATCTCCGGATGACCCGCATGAAACCCCGTATCAAAACAGGCAATCTGGGGGGTTTTCTGAAAACGCTGGCGAAACCGCTCTATGCCCTGAATGTTGTGCCCCTGGTGCAATGGTGCCAAATTTACCAGGGTATACAATTCCTGCAGCACGGCCTCCGTAATCATCACACTATCAGTAAAACGCTGCCCCCCATGGACGACCCGATGCGCTACCGCCAACAGTGGCCCTCGCTGCCTGACTTCCTGATCAATCCGGGCCAGTGCCGCCGTAAACGCCGTTTCTCCTTCTCCTGGCAAATCCTGACGAACAGTACCCGCTGCAGTCTTCCATTGCATGGTAGCCTTGCCACCTGGCTGCAACCCCTGTACCTCACCGGACCAGTCACTGGCAGCAACAATTCCTGCTGCATTCACTGGATACAACGCAAATTTGATACTGGATGAACCTACATTAATCGCCAGAATCGCCATATTCAGTGCCTTGATGGATAGAGCAGTTGTGCTGCGGCCAATAATTTTACCAGTAAAGCCGACGCCAGTCGTTCAGACCGACCATCCGAACGGCTGGTCAAGGCAATGGGCACCCTAGCACCAAGCACCACACCCGAAGCTGAAGCACCCGCCAGATATTCCAGCTGTTTGCTCAGCATATTGCCACTTTCCAGATCCGGAACCAGTAATATATCGGCGTCACCTGCCACCTGCGACTGAATGTGCTTCACCTGTACAGCATGCGGTGATACGGCATTATCAAAAGCCAGGGGGCCATCCAGTAACGCATTGGTAATCTGCCCCCGGTCGGCCATCTTGCACAGTGCCGCCGCTTCAATCGTCGAGGGAATCTGCGGATTGACCATCTCAACCGCCGACAATATGGCGACTTTGGGAGTGACCGTGCCCAACACCCGGGCCAGATCAATGGCGTTTTGTACTATATCCTGCTTGGTCAGCAAATCCGGACGAATATTGATGGCGGCATCGGTAATCAATAGGGGTTTACGGTACATCGGCACATCAAAACGGAACACATGCGACACCCGTCGGGCGGTACGTAATCCCGGCTGGCTCAATACCGCATGCATCATTTCATCGGTATGCAAACTCCCTTTCATGAGCGCTCCCACTTCCCCCCTGGCAGCCATTGCTGCCGCCAACTCTGCAGAAGAATGACTATGCTCCGCATGGCATAGCTCAACACCTTGCAGATTCAGTCCGGCTTTTTCAGCAATGGCCCGGATTCGTTCCAGCGGACCGACCAAAACGGGCACAATCAAACCATGCTCCGCCGCCAGCAGTGCCCCGGCTAAAGATTCTTCATCACAGGGATGCACAATGGCACAGCGCACAGCGGGTAAATCTTTACCTTTTTCCAACAGTTCCTGTAAACGGGCAGACGGATCGGACAAAGTGATTTTTGGTGAATAATTGTCAAGAATTTCTACTTTTTTATCAGGTGCCATCACCCGTGCCTGACCCGAAAGCACGCATTCACCATTTTGGTTGGTCACCTTGCAGTCCAGCACCACCTGACGTTTGGCATCAATTTTTTCAATGGCCGTAAGCAAGACGGTTAGCGTATCGCCAATATAGACCGGTTTACTGAAACTCAAGGTTTGCGACAGGTAGATCGTTCCAGGTCCGGGAAAACGCATTCCCAATACCGCAGAAATCAGTGAACCTCCCCACATACCGTGGGCAATCACTGACTTGAAACGAGTACCGGCAGCATATTCTGCATTCAAATGTGCCGGATTACGGTCCCCGGAAACTGCCGCAAAAGATTCAATATCTTTCTGGGTTAAGGTCCTGACCAGTTGCGCCTGATCACCCACCTGAATCTCCGCATACGTCCGGTTCGCCAGCATGGCGTCCTGCATCGTGTCAGTCATCAACAATCATCTCAATTAATTTAGTAATCAGTTTCTCTAAGACAATCAGGCCGACAACAACGCCTGACTCGCCGTTACCCGTACATACTGACCGGGGGCGGCATCCGCACCTGCAACCGGAATGCGCGCCGGCACTTGTTCACCGGCAAATGGCTGTATCCACCGGTTCCATGCCATCCACCAGCTTTCCTGAAAATACTGCGCTTCACTGAACCATTGCTCGGCAGTACCCGGTAATTCGTAATGGCGAAAATGCCCGTATCGTCCCCCGGGCGGGTTAAGAATACCGGCGACGTGACCGGACTCACCGAGAACAAACTCTACTTCCCCACCATACTGCTGCGTTCCGGCGTAGCATCCATTCCATCTGGCAATATGATCCTGACGGGTAGCCACCATAAATGCCGGGGTATGTACCTGACTTAAATCAATATCCCGGCCCAACAGATGCAATCCCGCCGGTTGCCGCAACCGATTCTCAATGTACAGTTGCCGCAGAAAAAATTTATGCACGGCTGCCGGAACATTGGTACTGTCCGTGTTCCAGTACAACATATCGAAAGGAATCGGTCGTTCTCCCTTAAGATAATTTTGAATATAGTAATTCCAGTACAGATCATTTTCCCGCAAAATACTGAAAGTTACGGCCAGCATGCGTCCGTCAAGTACGCCCTGCCGATCCAGTTCATGTTCCAGTTCCCGCACGATGAGATCATCGATAAAAACACCAATATCACCAGCATCGGTAAAGTCAAACAAAGTCGCCAGATGCGTCGCCGTATGGATGCCTGCGGTTTCATTGCGGGCTGCCAGCCACCCCAGAGTAATCGCCAGCAGGATGCCTCCGGCACAATAACCCACCACGTTGGTTTGCGATTCACCCGTAATGCGCTGAACTTCCTGGAGAGCCTGCAGCAAGCCCTCCTGCATGTAAGTTTCAATGCCCCAATGTCGGCTGTCCCGACCGGGGTTCACCCAGGAAATCATGAACACGGTATGCCCCATGTCCCGGGCAAAACGCACAAAGGAATTATCAGGACGCAAGTCCAGTACATAAAATTTATTAATCCATGGTGGAACAATCAAGAGCGGCTGCTTATGAACCGTGTCAGTACTGGGGGAGTATTGAATCAGTTCCATGAGCGCATTACGAAAAACCACCCTCCCCGGCGTAGCCGCAATATTTTCACCCAGCCGGAAAGCAGAACGGTCGGTCATGCGGATATTCAGACTGTCCGCACTGTTTTCCATGTCCTCTACCAGTTGTCGCATCCCCCGTACCAGATTTTCTCCCCCAGACTCCGCTGTTAATTTGAGTACCTCCGGATTAGTGAGCGGAAAATTACCCGGCGATACAGCGCTCAGCCACTGCCGGGTGAAAAACCGAAGCCGTTGCTGGGTTTTCAGATCCATACCAGGAATATCCTGAATGGCTTCATTGACCGTCTGATTAAGCAGCAGATAGCTTTGCCGCAGATAATCAAATAGTGGGAACGCCGACCACTCCGGGGCATCGAAACGCCGATCGCCTTTCTCCGGATGCACCACAGGGGGGGCATCCCCCCCTGCCATTTTAAGCATCGTCCCTTGAAAGATCGACATTTGCTGCTTCCAGAATTCCATCTGCCGATCAATCATGACCACTGGATTTTCTTTGACCATCTGTTCAGTCGCCTGCTGATACGCAGTGGACAACTCTTTAAACAATGCATTTTGCACAGTTGATTCAGCAGGAACCACAGGCCATTTTTTAACCAAGGTTCCCATTAATTCAGCCCACACTTTATACATATCAGAAACTTGCACAGATTCAGTCATATTCAATACCAATGGGTTGTCGGGCAGATCTGCCTGTTTTCAATGGAGTGAAAAAAGAGTCAAAAAAGACCAAAGGCGCAGCACCCAATCCATACACTGAATTTTCTGTATTTTGTGTACCACACCCTGAAAGATGGCGTCCGTTAGCAAAAACAATCAGACTTTAGCTACCGTTGCCTTGGTCTTGTCTGCCGGTTTGACCGGGGTTTCTGTCGGTGTAGCAGCACTGTGAACCGTCTGTGTCACTTCGGTAGCAATCTCCGTTAAATCATTGCGCAATTGCGCACCCAATTCAGTCAGACGCTCTACATCTTTCAGAATCATCTGATTAAGTTGCGTTAATACCTGGCTTTGTGAGTGTTGAAATTCCGAAAATGACTCTGCATCTTTAATTGCTGACAGTGCCTGTAATTGCTGAATTCCCAAACCCGCATAATTACGTGCCGTCGTCAATGAAAAATCAGTGACCCGTTCCAGGCTACTGACCATTGCTTTGCTGACATGCTGGAGCGGATCCTGGAATTTTTTAGCCTGTTCTTTGAATGTTTCAGTCAATATATTGTTAATCATGGCCATTTTCCTTAAAAAATAAATTCTACAGTCTTGCACTGTCCTAGGTTGCTTGAGAACCTTAGGGCATCCTAACGCAGAAATATTATGATTTAAAGACAATATAAAATTATTTTTGAATACCAAAAAACCAACCATTGACTTTGTTAATTAAACAGACAACTACTTTATTCCCTTAGATATCTATTAAATATTCATTAAAAACATTCCATACCCTGGGGTCAATCAAGAAAAAACGGGTGTATATGGCGATGGATCACACCGGGGGGGCCGTTGCAGGATCAGATCACTCAAAAGATCGGCACTGGCCGGTGCCATCACCAGGCCATTGCGATAATGCCCTGTACCAATCCAGAGATTTTCCAGCACCTGACCCAGATACGGCACGCCCAACGGCGATCCGGGACGCAATCCCGCCCAGTGGTGTACAGGGGGCTGGCCTTCCAGCAGCGGCAATAATTTCTGTGCAAAACGACTCAATAATATCTGGGCATCGAGTGTTGTTTCTGCTGCAAATCCTACTTCTTCCAATGTAGACCCTGCCAGCAGCAGACCATCACGCCGCGGGATCAGATAACGCCCCTGATACAGCACCATGGTACGTAACTGTTCCGGATTCGGATTACGGAAGGCCAGCATTTGTCCACGCACCGGTTTCACCGGCAGTTCCATCCCACAGGTCGTCAGCAATCCAGCCGTCCATGGCCCTGCACAAAGAACGATCTGCTCCACATCCAGCCTTTTTCCGGTTTTACTTTCAATCTGCACGATCCGGTTGCCCTGACGTAGCAGTTTTATCACCGGAAAATTGTCCGGTTGCAACACCCCTGCCTGCCTGAGTTCCTGGCGCAATGCCTGTAAAAGATAGGGATTGCGCACATGCCCAAAATCCGGCAACCACAACCCCTGCAGACCCCGGCGCAACTGAGGCCAACTGCGTTGCACCTCGGCCGCTTCCAACAGACGTATGTTATGACCAAAACGCTGCGCCCAACCTATGGCTTCCGGCAGATCATCGACATCCAGTACCAGCATACCCGTCGGTTCAACTTCAATATCTATGGCAACATTATGCAGCAGTTCACTCTGGAGCTGACGGTAAAATGCCTGTGCACCATCCACCAGATCGAGGATGGCCGCCGGGTAGCGCCACGGGTACAACGGAGACAGAATGCCACCCCCTGCCCAGGAGGCGGGCTTCCCCTGCATCTGCGCTTCAAGGAGGCAAACCTGTGCGCCTTTTTGCCACAGGGCGCGTGCCGTTAACAGTCCGATTACACCTGCCCCCACTACCAGTATCATCCACACCTCATTTTTTAATGTCGCAATATACGTGTCAGTAAAGGAATACTCTTGCGCCAGCCGGACACACTGACCGCCGTCATGACACCGGACATCATCGCTCCAACTACACCACAGGACAGAATATCCTGCCCGGTCAGCCACAAACCCGGAATATCGGTGGCAGGGCGTAACCAGTCCTGCCGAAACCGTTGCGGATCATGATCCAGACCATACAGTTCACCCTGATTCCAGCCCGCAAACCATTGGGTCGATAACGGCGTCGAGACATCGAACACTTTGATTTTACCTCGAATCTGTGGCAAATGTTGATAGACCACCTCCAGCAGGCGCTCGCCCCACATGGCTTTGTATTTATCATAATCAGCACCGCGTTTGCCCCAGACCGTCCCTTCCCACTGCGCAAATAACTTCCAGGGTGCAGGGGCCACCACTTCAATGGTGGAACGACCCGGATGTTCCCGCGACCATTGCGGATCTTTCCTGGAAGGAAAAGAAATATAAACCACCGGCAACGCTGCCTCTGGGTTCTCCAAAAAGGCCTGGGTAGCCGCATCATGATCCGTTCCAGGGTAAATCCACAGGTTCTGTTTCGGCAAATCCAGCGCCTCTGCATCGCCTTCGAGACCAATGTACAGACCAATGTGAGCCAGACTCGGCGATACGTGCTGTAACCGTTGAATGTAACCGAAGCGGTTAGCGATTTCCGGTTCCACCAATTCCCGGAATGTATTACTGACCCCCGCACTGGAAATCACCACCGGCGCAGCGATCACATGCCCCCCCTGCATTTTCACGCCAACCACCCGATCATTGTCAATCAAAATCCGTTCGACCCGAGCGTAAGTGTAAACCGCACCTCCAGCATTCTGAATCTTTTCCAGTAACGCTTCAGCAATCTTCCAGCTTCCCCCTTCCGGATAATACCCCCCATATAGGTAATGTCGGGCAATCAGTGCATGTATCATAAATGCCGATTTTCCCGGTGGCAATCCATTATCACCGTATTGTCCTGTAAGAACGGCCAACAATTCCTGATTCGATGTCAAACGCCCCAACACCTCAGCAGTGGTTTCAAACAAGAACTCCGGAATTTTTCGCTGCAAAAAAGGACGACCAACACGTTGCGCACGGCTTCCCATCATTTTTTTCAGGGTATACCATGACATGGCCTGACCGGCTTGTTTGAGTAACTGCATATAGGCAGTAATCGCCTGCGCTTCCTCTGGAAACTGTTTCAGCAACTGTTGCTCAAATTCCTGGCGACCGGCCATGACCTCATAGGATTTTTGCCCAATGATGTACCGGTCATAGGCCTTGTCCATCGCTGCCCAGCGCACCTTGGAATCCGTCATATAGTCCATTATTTTTCGCGCCATGGTGCGCGTTCCCATGTCGCCAATGTAATGCACACCCACATCAAAGACATAACCTTCAATTTCATAGCTGTGCGTATACCCCCCGGCGGTATAATGCTGTTCCAGCACCGCCACCTTCCAGCCCATGTCCGCCAACAATGCCGCACAACTGAGGCCACCCATGCCAGAGCCAATTATCAACGCATCGTAAGCCGCTTCCAGCCGTTTCGGACGAAAACGCACCCCCAGATTACCCGGTTTATTCTGCTGACTCATCAATCCCCCCTAAGCGCTGATAATTAATTTTGCGAATCACACAAACCTGCGTTAATATGAAACTTGTTGCATATAATCGCATTTTCATCCTACTGTCAAGCGATTCACTGAGGAACTTCATGTATGTCACTGCGCCATGCTCTCCTGGGATTAATTGATCTGGAATCCGGAAGTGGCTACGATCTGGTTCAACGAATTCGCCATTCCATTGGATTTTTCTGGCCAGCCAGCCATCAACAAATTTACCGTGAACTACACAGCCTCTCTGCTGAGGGATATTTACAGTCCCTCACCGAAATTCAGACCCATCGACCCGACAGGCACATTTATTCACTCACCGCTGCAGGAGCCAACGAACTTGAACAATGGCTGGCACAAGACAGCGCTCCGGCAAAAATACGCGATCCATTTTTACTCAGAGTATTTACGGCGCATCGGTTTACTGGGGAAGTTTTCCTGCAACAGATTGAAAAACAAAAAAACATCCATACAGAAACCTTAAAATTATACGAAAAACTGGCTGATAAAATGCAACAATGGCCCGAAGCAAAACGCTATCGTTATCGCTTTGCACGACATACCTTGCAATTGGGCATCTATTTTGAGCACGCCTGGTTGCAATGGTGCAATGAATTGCTGGAATTAATGACCGAAAAAAATAACTGCTGAGACAGCCTCCATGCCTGTGTGACGAGGACGCACTCACACCATTGGGACGTATGCTTCACCGGCAAAATAGTGAACTATACTGACCATTGCCTGTTGAACCGGCATGTACAACAGCGAACAGAACAAAACCACTGAGCCATCAGACCCGTATATACTATGCTATCAAACCAGATTATCAGTCATGTGTATCACTGGATAAAAATCCATAACACGATTGCAGAGTCCGCATTATGTTTTTTCTTTATCGCTGGCATCATTCGCCCGTTTACCATCGTTTATTCCGTCTTTTTGCTGCCATCTACCCTGTTTCACGAATTAACACACTATATAATGGCCTTGTTATTTAATGGAAAGCCGGTCCGTTTCAGTATCATCCCCAAAAAACAGGGTGCTTACATTAACCTTGGCTCAGTATCCTGCGCCAACATAACCGCCTATAACGCCATACAGATTGGCCTTTCTCCTTTTATCTTAGTTCCGGCCATGATATTGTATGTTGATATTATTGATAAAATACACTTTAGCAGATCAATAGCTTCATTATCACTGGAAGGTTATATGGTATTCAGCTTTTTAAGCGGTTGCATACCCAGTTATCCGGATTTTAAAATCGTTTTTGTCGATGGAATAATCACTGTTTTACTGCTGGCATGCTGTGTTGCCTTTTATTTCTACAATACGCTGCACTAAGAATCCATCCATAGCCAACGATCAATTGACTAAGAATCCCATTATGCTGAAATCATTTTGCCACTTATTGTTTTTTATAACATTTGTCATGTTATTGACAAACGGACACCCCGCCGCTGCAAGAAATTATAAACATCACGCCGAACAACAGGACTCGACGCAATCGACGTCCCTGACAGCTACAGGAACCCTTGAAGTCGCTTTCAGCCCCAATGAAGGCTCAGAACATCTGCTGACACTCCCCATGGCTAAAGCCAGGGGGTTCTCTGTTTATCTTGGGGCATAGGATATTACTCCTACTCAGACCAAGCAGAGAACTTTTGACGCAAACTGCTCCAAGGACTCGACGTTCCTCCCT
>JAJXWR010000061.1 GCA_021781515.1 Pseudomonadota bacterium | reverse complement strand
TTTGTACATAGTTGAATTATAGCTGATTATTATTACAAAATAAATACGTAAACTGCATTCGCTCACCCCATGGCTAAAGCCAGGGGCTTGCGCTCACACTTTGGTCAGGCAGTAGCAAACAACACTACGCTTGGAATGGTGGGCCGTGCGCGACTCGAACGCGCGACCAATTGGTTAAAAGCCAACTGCTCTACCGACTGAGCTAACGACCCGATGTGCTGTTCTTCTGCGTCAAGGTTCGGCATTTTACCGATTTTGTAAAAAAGATCAAGTGCAAGACAGGCTGCGATTCAATCTTTCTGGTGTATTCTGGTTTTTTATTGTGTTGAATTCTGCTCTACAACGGCACCGGATGTATGCAGACCGGCTATTCTGCAGTGCCGAGGCGTTCTCCTGGTGTATGCAGGAAATACCCCTGTAGGTAGCGTACGCCCATGGTCCAGAGCTTGGACAATGTCGCTGTGGATTCAACGAAAGGAATGATTACATTTTTTTTCTGTTCATTCAGGCTGTTAACCAGGTTGCGCAATTGTTCCAGGTTTTCATTGGATTCCATGTCTCTGGTAAATGAACCGTCCAGTTTGATATAGCTGGCGGGGATGCGTTGCAGGATATTCAGAGGTTCCAGAGAGAGGCCAAAGCGGGAAATCGAAAAATCACAACCGACCTGATTCAACTGGGTGGCCAGTACGGCGGCCTGATTCAGATAATTAATGACATCCTGTTCCTGAAATTGCAAGACCAGGGTGCCCCGGTTTTTCGAAGTGGCCCTAGCCAGTTTGCCAATCCATTCGGGTAAGGTGACATCCAGTAAGGAATCGGCACTCAGGTTGATGAGAATACGGGCATTTGGTTCCATTTTCAGATGTTCTTTTAATTGTTTACAGGCGTTGAGCAATACCCATCGGTCAATTTTCAGGGCCAGTCTGTCTCGCTTGCTCTGAATGGCCGTTGGTAGGAATTGCTCAGGTTCCAAAATCTGACCGTCATTGACTGGCAAACGTAGATAGACTTCATAAAAGGGCATGCCGTCTTCTTTTACATCGACTAAGGATTGAAATAACAGTTTGAAGCGGTTTTTCGCCAAGGCAGCATTTAATACCTCCTGCATGGCAGTAGAGGAATTGGTGGCATCCTGCCCGGGATCGTAGGTGCACAGCCGGTTACCGCCCCGTTCACCGGCTCGGCTGTTCTCTGCGGCGGCCAGTGCTAACAGTTCCTCAGGGTGGCGGGCGGTTTCGGAAAAACAGACCAGACCGATGGACAACGTGACCAACAGGTTTCTGCCGTCCTGTAGTTGAAGCACATGATGTTCTACCTGTTTAAGAATGGCGTTCAACTTGTCTTGCAGTGCTGTTTCTTCAATGTCCGGCATCAGTGCAGTCAATGTTGAATCTGCAAAACGGAACAGGTATTTTTTGCCCAATAACTGCACTAGCTGGTCGGCGACCGCCTGAATGATCTGGTCTGAAGACAGGGGGCCGTAGGTGACTGTTAACTGGTTGAAGCGGTCGATGCTGATATAAACGAGTGCATTGGTTGCTTTGCTGAGATGTGCCTGAGTAACAGCATTGTATAGCGATTCTTCAAATTGTTTACGGTTAGCCAGACCAGTGACCATATCCAGTGTAGAGGCTTCCAGCAAACGCTCCTGCAATTCGCGGCTTTGACTGGCCATCTCGGCGCGCACTTCACCCGTGGTATCGGTACGAATAATGATCTGCGTGCAGGGCTCTCCATCGAAGGTGGAGTTTGAAAGCGTCATCACCGCTTTGAATGTGCTGGAATCTTTTTTAAGTCCCTGAAAATGCAGTTCTTTTATATCAGTAGCATCCGTGTTGCCTGGAGATTCCAGTTTGCGGGTATGCGATTTGAGGTAGGTTTTAAAGCTGCTTAGATCGTGGGGATCCACCAGATCAATAATGGGTATGCCGGTCAGATCATCACGATTTTCATAACCAAACAGATTAACATAGGCACGGTTCTCATAAATATGCATGCCATCATGCAAATAAGCAATCGACTCACTCGAATTATCCAGCAGGAAGCGGTTGCGGGTTTCTGATTCCTTGAGTTCCGATTCCAGGCGTCTCTGTGATCGACGCGCCTGCAAGTTGACCATCTCACGCCGCACCACCAGGGCAATCAGCGTCGGTTCATCCGCTGGCAACGCATCGGCAGCGCCTGATTCCAGTGCGCGTATTTTAAGTTCATTGCCCGGGGAACTGACAATAACAATGACCGGAATATCCCGTCCCAGTTTGCGAATGGCACCCAGCAGACCTTCCAGATAATAGTTTTCAATCTGTTCCGCCGTCACCAGAATATCAAAGCGACCTTCATCAAGAGATTCGATCAGTTCTTCAAAGTCGTCAACCCGTGACGGACGGGTGGCTATGCCCAGATTTTTAAGACAACTGACAATTGATTCCGCTTGGTCAGTAGACGGAGTCGCAAGTAATAGTCGTAGTGTCTCTTGGCCTTTAAGCATGGTGGTTCAAAATTCCAGCGTATTCAGAGGTTCTGAATATAACGTTTGTTCAATGCTTCTCATTTGGTGACATCAGATTTCATCATTCTTCATTTTAACTCAAAGGCTAGACCAGATAGAATCAAAATCGTCAGTGCCAGCGTGCTTTTTCTTGCCAGGCTTGCTGGAACTGGGGTCCTCGAATTCAAACTGGCATATGCTGGAAGTGCTCATCACGACCCGACCCAAGTGCACTTTACTTTCATTGCCATCAAGGTTCAGCATTATTTCAGCGCCAGTTTTAAAAATGACATTGGGTACAATCAGTGTAGCGGGACGGCCAATGTTCTGCAATTCTGGCAATAAGATGGCTCTGAGGTATTCGCTGGTTTCGCCATTTTTACGTATAAGTTTTACTGCGCAGGCAGAAGCGCGTGGTGAAAGAATCTCCAGACCGAATTCCGCACGCAGTCCGGGCAATTGGCGTAGCCAGCGAATGACGCCGATTGAAAAAGACTCCTCTTTGGGTTCGGCGACGCCAATAATTTCTCCATTACGCACATTGACGGGAATCTCACCGGTCCAGGCCAGTCCATAGCCACCCGGGCTGGTATTGACGATCTGTGCATGGTATTTCTGATGCTTTGCGGCAAGATCCTGTTTACTGACAGACGTCTGAAATTCAATATCACCCAGAACAGTGCCGGGTCGGGACTGATCGTTGTAAGTCCCGGACCAGGGGTCGGATTTGGAGTTGAGGCTTTGCAGACGATCGGCGAATACGTTGGCTACCGGATGTTGCAAAGTCAGTTCAAATGCCTGCATATTGGCGACGTAAAAATGCGTCGTGGTCATCCCGATGCATACTTCCAGTCTACCCTGGGCAGTCGAGCGCTTGAATGAACGTTCACTCAAATCACCCCAGGCATGGATTAAATGCCGAAGTAATTCTGCACTTAATGATTCCTCCCCCTTTTTCACAGCAGGCTGTTCCCGGTGGGCTAACAGCAGATCCTGTAGCCTAGCCACCAGATCTTCAAGAACCAGTGCTTGTAGTGGCCCGTGAGCGATGTGTTTGGATTGACTGGCATACATCGGGGCCGTGTCAGCTTCTGGATTAAAAACATACATCAGGTCTTCAGTTCCCTGATGACGGATTTTCACCCGACGTGTCCACAATTCAATTGTTTCATACGTATGGGCAATTTCCGACTGGCGCAACTGATAGGGACGGCAGGTAGAGAGCAAGAGGTTGCGCAGGTATGCGTCTTCGATGGATGTATCTGGCATTAACTTGTTGGTCGGATCAGTGACTATTTTCTGTGTAGATACACTACGACTGACCAGGCTGAACAGCCCATGCATTTCTAGCCAGAAAAACTGCGGTGGGTTGAGGTACAACTGGCAACAGCGCAAATAAGTGGCACCCATGTCGGAAATGGCACGGTGCGCCGAGAGCGTCAGGATTTTCTGGGATTCAACATCGGGTTTCTGACCAATCATTTGCAGGCAGATGATTTTATAGCCCACTGCCAGATGATTTTGCAACGCTTGCGCTAACGTAGCGACTTTTGCGGCTTTTTCAGGTAACACAACGGGTTGATTAAGATAGTGACGCGACAGTGCCTCGCATAAAAAATACACGGTAGAGCGTAGCGATTCCAGAATACCCAAGCGGGGTTTCAGATCAATCTGTAGTCGATTCAATTCCTGTACCGTCAGATACACCTGACGTGCACTCTCACCGACATTTACTTTAGGCAGACTGGAGATCCACTCTTGTACGTGGGCAGGAGAAGCAGCTACCAGGCTGAGACGTGTCAAATCCTGTACCGGTAGTCTGGATTTTAGTTTTTCCAAAGCAATCGACATGCGGTTTCCCGATAATCAGTACATAGTTAGCATAGCCAGTAAACGTGTTGCTACAAGTAGTGAACGCAAAATTGCTGCAAATTCTGGCGATCTGATACTATATCGGTCATTTGTACCTCTTCTGAAGGGGGATAGGGATGTTTTCTGGCGATGTGTCCTGAAGATCAGCGTGCCCGGACTGGCTTCGGTTGTGATAGAATACGCTGTCTGATTTAATTCAATACAGAAATACAGTTATGCAATGTGCAACTCCTGCCGTGGACCCTGTAGTGGACTATGTGCTCGACGATTTTGATTATGATCTGCCCGACGCTCTGGTGGCTCGACAGCCGGAAGCGCAGCGCAGTGCCTCTCGTTTGCTGCGTGTTCACAATGGTACCATGGCGGATTACCGGTTTTGTGATTTACCGACGTTATTGCAGCCTGGAGATCTATTGATTCTTAACGATACACGGGTGCTGGCGGCTCGCCTGACTGGGGTCAGGCAGACCGGGGGCAAGTTTGAACTGCTGGTGGAACGGATCCGTAGTACTTACGAGGCACTGGTGCACATGAAGTCGAGCAAACCGGCTCGTCCGGGCACCCGGCTAGTGCTTAAAGATTCCCAGGGTGCGGATGTTGCGTTCCTCTGCGTTGAAGGTCGGGAAGGGGATCTCTTTGTGGTGCGTGCTGCAGTGCCCTGGCTGTCGCTGCTGGAACAATGGGGCGAGGTTCCATTACCACCGTATTTACGTCGACCGGCGATCGCTGCAGATCGTCTGCGCTATCAGACGGTGTATGCGGCGCATGATGGTTCTGTGGCGGCACCGACGGCTGGCTTGCATTTTGATCAGACACTTCTTCATTCGCTCAGTGAACGAGGCATTGAACAGGCTTTTATTACCTTGCATGTTGGTGCAGGCACTTTTCAGCCGGTTCGGGTGCAGCACTTGGCACAGCATGTCATGCACGCAGAATCGGTGTGTGTGCCTGAGGCCACGGTGGCAAAAATTCTGGCAACCCAGAAAGCAGGGGGGCGCATTGTGGCGGTGGGCAGTACTTGTGTTCGGGCGCTGGAAACGGCGGCGCTGTCGGGCACATTGCAGCCATTTAGGGGAGATAGTCAACTATTTATCCGGCCGGGATTTAAATTCAGGGTGGTCAATCAGATGATTACCAATTTCCATTTGCCCCGGTCTACGTTGTTGATGATGGTTGCGGCTTTTGCCGGTTATTCTGTGCTTAGACAGGCTTATCAGTATGCCATTGCCAGGCAGTACCGGTTTTTCAGTTATGGGGATGCCTGTCTGTTTGATGCTGAGGTGACCGGGTGATGCAATTTGAATTATTGCACGAAGACGGTCTGGCACGACGTGGGGTGATGCACTTTCAGCGGGGAAGTGTACAGACACCTGCATTTATGCCTGTTGGAACCTACGGATCTGTTAAAGCGATGTTGCCTCGGGATTTAGTGGCGCAGGGATCAGAAATTATTTTGGGCAATACCTTCCATCTATGGTTGCGTCCCGGTACCGCTATTATTCGTAAACATGGTGATTTGCATGATTTTATGCAGTGGCAGCGGCCGATACTGACAGATTCAGGCGGTTTCCAAGTGTTTAGTCTGGGTGCTTTGCGCAAGATCACCGAAGACGGTGTGCATTTTCGCTCCCCCATCGATGGTGCGTCGGTATTTTTGAGTCCTGAGATTTCCATGCAGGTTCAACAGGAACTGGGATCGGACATTGTGATGATCTTCGATGAATGCACCCCATACCCAGCCACCTGCGCACAGGCCGAAGCGTCAATGAATCTGAGCTTGCGCTGGGCGCAACGTTGTCGCTCCGCCATGCAGGAATCGACTCAGGCGCTGTTTGCCATTGTGCAGGGGGGAATGTACCCGCATTTGCGCCAGACCTCGCTGGAGGGGCTGATGGACATCGGTTTTGACGGCTATGCCTTGGGTGGACTGTCGGTCGGTGAACCTAAAGAAGAAATGCTGCACATACTCGATTGTCTGCCGCCGCTCCTGCCGAAATTGCAACCGCGGTATTTGATGGGCGTTGGTAAACCTGAAGATATCGTTGAAGCGGTCTGGCGGGGGATGGATATGTTTGATTGCGTCATGCCCACCCGCAATGCCAGGAACGGCCACCTGTTTACCCGGCAGGGGGTGCTGCGTTTACGCAATGCACGCTACCGTCAGGATGAAAAACCGGTGGATGCAGACTGCGCATGCCCGGCGTGTCAGGGGTATTCCCGAGCGTATCTGCATCATCTGGACCGTTGTGGTGAAATATCCGGGCTGGTGCTCAATACCTTGCATAACCTGCAATATTACCAGGATCTCATGCAGGATTTGCGTCACGCCATTGAACAGGGTACATTGTCGCATTTTCGTGAGGTCTTTTATGCGAAACGACAGGGATCGCCTCCCTGAATGTGAGCATTTTTTGCTGACCTTGTATTTTTGTACAACAATATCAATATATTAACATAGATGTGAGAGATTGATCATGAGTATACTGTTTAATTCTGCCTGGGCTGACACTGCAACGGCTGCTCCAACGGGTGGCGGATCGCCTTTTCCCTTGCTGGTGACCATGGGTGTGGTGTTTGTGGTGATGTATTTTATGTCCATCCGGCCGCAGCAAAAAAAACAGAAAGAAATGCAGGAAATGCTGGGCACCTTGACAAAAGGGGATGAAGTGGTCTTTGCAGGGGGGCTCATGGGAAAAATCAGTCGGTTGCAGGACGATTATGTGGTGGTGGAAGTGGCGACTGGTCTGGAACTGAAAGTTCAGAAAAACAGTATCATTGCCAATTTGCCCAAGGGTACCCTGAAAACCATCTGAGACTGATGGTTTGCCAACTGTTGTCTGATGAACTGAATCCCGATGTATTGAAACTGGAAAAACAGTATGCGAAATCCTCTCTGGAAAGAACTGTTAATTGTTGTCATCTTGCTGGTGAGTGTGGTGTATTCCTTGCCGAATCTTTATCCGGATCAACCGGCCGTGCAGTTGACGGGTGCTTCTGCGGGGGTCAGTGTCAGTGAAGAGGCACTGAATCAGGCAGAATCGGCGATCAGTATGGCGGGTGTGAAATTCAAGACCCCGGAACGACAGAAGGACAGTGTGTTGATTCGTCTGTCCAGTGCCGAAGACCAGTTAAGAGCGCAGGATGCAGTACGCCGGGTGCTGGGGGATAATTATGTAGTTGCGTTGAATCTGGCACCAACGACGCCTGGTTGGTTGAAAGCACTGCATGCAAATCCGATGAAATTAGGCCTGGACCTGCGCGGTGGGGTGCATTTTCTCTTGCAGGTGGATCTGGAAAAGGCCGTTGCCGTGCGTCTGGAATCGTATATTAATGATATACGTACGCACCTGCGTGAGGCCAAGGTTCAGTACAGGGGAGTGCAGCAGGATTCAGAGGGATTGTTGGTCAAGTTTGATACGGCACAGGATCGGGATAAAGGACTGGATGTCATTCATGGTAATTTTCCGGATTTTCAGGTCAGTACTTTAGCCAGAGAGAACAGTTTTTATCTGCGGCTGAGTCTGTTGCCCGCCCGTCTGCGGGAAATATCTGATGATGCACTGAATCAGAATCTCAATACAATACGCAGTCGGGTCAATGAATTGGGTGTGGCGGAGGCGGTGGTACAGCGACAAGGGGCCAACCGGATTATTGTGGAATTGCCAGGCGTTCAGGATACGGCAGAAGCCAAACGGGTGCTGGGGCGTACGGCGACCCTGGAATTTCGTTTTGTGGACTGGAGCCATGAAAACCCCGACCCCACGGCACCCCCACCGCCGGGAACAGAATGGTTTCCCTTTAAAGATAACGCACAAGCACCGGTACTGTTACAGAAACATGCCATTGTGACCGGCGATCGGGTTTCAGGGGCGCATTCTGGTTTTGATGAATATTCCAGACCTCAGGTGGATATCAATCTGGACGGGCAGGGCGGGCGTTTGATGACGGATGCGACGCGCACCAATCTGTACCGGCGGATGGCTGTGCTGTTTGTCGAACAAAAAATGCGTACCCTGTATCTTAAGGATGCTCAAGGAAAAGATCTGATCGTACGCCAGCCGTATACGGTAAAACAGGTCATCAATGTAGCCACGGTTCAGTCTGTACTGGGTTCGCAGTTTCGCATTACCGGGCTGGATTCTCCGGCGGAAGCGGCCGAACTTGCGTTGCTGCTGCGTGCGGGTTCTCTGGCGGCTCCCATGTATTTTGTGGAAGAACGTACGGTAGGACCCAGCCTCGGTCAGGAAAATATTGATAAAGGGGTTCGGTCAACCATTCTCGGCCTCCTTCTGGTGATGGTATTCATGATTGCCAATTACCGCATTTTCGGACTGACGGCTGTATTTGCCATGTTGATGAATCTGGCGATTTTGATGTCACTCATGGGTGCCTTTGGTGCAGCCTTGTCCCTGCCGGGTATTGCCGGTATTGTACTTTCTGTGGGCATGTCAGTGGATGCGAATGTGCTTATTTTTGAGCGGGTCAGGGAGGAAGTGGCGTTGGGGCTATCGCCACATGCGGCGATTATTGCCGGGTATGAGCGGGCCTTTACCACCATTTTGGACTCTAATCTGTCGATTCTCATTGTGGCCTCCATTTTGATTGCCTTGGGGGCGGGGCCGGTGAAAGGTTTTGCTGTTACCTTGGCCATAGGCATTATCGCTTCCATGTTTACGGCGATTACTGTCACACGCACCCTGGTCAACAGAATTTATGGTACCCGGCGTAGCGTCCGGTTGTCGATTTAAGCGCAAAACGGAGCACAATGTCATGGCACAACTCACACCCGGTACTCCAAAAATCATTAATTTCATGCGCTATCGTAAACCCTTGGCCATTGTGTCGGGGTTGATGCTGGTCATTTGTCTGTTGTCCATCATTTTTCGCGGACTGAACCTTGGGCTGGATTTTACGGGGGGAACCTCGATTGAAATCGATTTCACGCATGCCATCGGCCAGGATGCGGTGCAGGCGCAACTGGTCAAGGCGGGTTTTCGGGATGCAATAGTGCAACATCTTGGCAAAGCCAGTGATATCCTGGTGCGTTTGCCGCCGCAGAAAGTGACCCATGCCAACTTGGGTCAGGATGTGTTGTCAGTGTTGACCTCAGCGGCGAATCCGGGGATTTTAAAATCAGAAGACAGCGTCGGCAGTGAAGTTGGCAATGAACTGTATCAACAATCTGTTCTGGCGGTTTTACTGGCTCTAGGGCTGATGGCTGCGTTTGTGGCGTTGCGTTTTAAGTTCAATTTTGCTTTTGGTGCGTTGATGGCATTAAGTCACGACGTTTTATTTACCGTGGGTATTTTTTCCCTGTTTCATTTGCCCTTTGATTTGACCGTTCTGGCAGCCGTTCTGGCGCTTATTGGCTATTCACTGAATGAAGCGATTGTTGAATTTGACCGGATTCGTGAAAATTTCCGAAAACTGCGTAAAGCGGAACCGGTGGAAGTGGTGAATATCTCCTTAACTGAGACCTTGCGACGTACACTGAAAACCATTACCACGGTATTACTGGTGGTGCTGGCGTTGCTTTTTCTCGGTGGTTCAGCCTTGCACTGGTTTGCGGTCGCCATGTTGATCGGTATCTTTGTGGGAACTTACTCCTCGATCTATATTGCGACGGCCTATGCATTGAATATGGGATTGTCCAAAGAAGATTTTATCATCAATAAACGTCGGGTCGCCGATGACCGGCCTTGAAATTAGGTGACAACGCCATATATTTTTCACACAGCCTAAGGTGCTTTGGTTCTATTTTGTGATGAGGTGATATATGACTGAACTTCAAAACAGACTCTTGGCTAAACTGCGAGCCACCCGGTACAGTTTTGGCATCTGGCTCGTATTCAGTGTATTGGTGGCTGCGGCCAGTTATTATTTTTATCCGGAGTATCATTTCCTCACGGATGGGGGGTGGCAAGGGTGGCGCTTGGTTTGTGCGATTGATTTTATCATGGGGCCGGTGCTTTTTTTTATTGTATTCTGGCCAGGTAAGCCTAAAAACTGGCTATTGCTGGATATTGTCATTCTCGTGAGTGTGCAGTTTATAGCAATGGGGTGGGGGCTCTATAAAGTGCTTGGCCAACGACCGGTGGCTGATTCCTATACCATGACGGGGTTCCAGTCGTTAACCATTGCGCCTTATGAACGTGCGGGAATGCCGGTTCAGTGGATGCAGCGGCTATCTTCCCGACAGGTGCCCATGGTGTATGTGCGGCATCCGACATTGGCGGAAGTTCCCGATCTGATGCATCAGATCAGTAATGGGATTCCAGCGGCCGCCCAGTGGAAATACCTGGAGCCTATCAATGCTGCCGATAGCATTTTAAACGACAGTCGTTATCAAAACAGGTTTCAGGGCTGGTTGCAATCCACCTCCGGACAGAACATTTGGCAGCAGTGGCAAAAACAGCATTCTGGTGCTTCATTGACTTCGTGGCGTTATGCGTTGTTCATTGGACGTTATCGGCACGCGGTGCTTTTTTTTGATCCTCAGAGTCATTATTGTGGTTATGTGTTATTGCCTGCTGATGCAACGCTGCCTGTTATTTAGTTTGCAGTGCCGCAGAGGCGGGTAGGTGATACTTCGATCAATATAATTTTTTAGAGATATTTTAAAAATGATCTTGACTGGCCTTTGTAATCTGCCTATCATTGCATCTCTTTGATTAGTGCATTCTTTTCAAGGCTGGGTGGCAGAGTGGCCATGCTGCGGACTGCAACTCCGCCTACGCCGGTTCGATTCCGACCCCAGCCTCCATTTCGCACGAAGCAATAACTACTGTCAGCACTAAAAAATGGTTCAGGTCTGTGTTGACAGTGTCCACAGCAGTTTTGGCAATGCCAACAGATGCGGGCCGAGCAAAGCTTTGCCGGAAGTCATCAGGGCGACACTCGTTTGCCGGTCGGGATCCGCCCAACAGAATATATTGGTAAATCCCAGGTGTCCAAAAGCCCGTGGCGTATTAGGGCCGTACAGTCCCAGTGGTTTTGAGCCTAACATGAAGCCCATGGAGTAACGCATGGGTAACAACAGTGAAGAATCAATCTCCGGGCGTTGGGCTTCGAGAATGGCCCGCTGTACCGTTTCCGGCTTGAAAATCTGCCGACCGGCAAATTGTCCCCCCTGGCGTAACATTTCAAAAAAACGGCTGGATTCTTCAGCGGTTGCATAGATGTTGCCGGCGGGAACGATCACCTCCATAAATCGCGGATCATTACAGATATCCACGGCCAGTTCCAGGGAACCACCCAGTATGTTGTATAAATACGCATCCATTGGGAAAACAGGTTTTAAGCCGGTGGCGTGATTTTCAATGACCAGGGAACGGTATTCCGGTTCAAGGCCATAATTGAAATGCCGCATTCCCATGGGTTTGCAGACCACTTCGTCCAGTAGTGCCCGTGGTGAGCGTCCGGTGACCCGGCGAATCAGTTCACCGAGGATATAACCCGCTGTAATGGCGTGGTAAGCCACACGACGGCCGCTGCGCGATACCGGGCGAGCTGCACAGAGCATTTTGACGACAGTGGCTTCATCAAAAAGCAATTCAGGATTAACGTCATCTTCGATGCGAGGAATACCACCCCGGTGCGTTAATAGGTGATAAATCGTTGCATTTTTTTTTCCATGAACCCCGTATTCCGGGATGTAATGGCTAACTGGATCATTCATGTCAATCAGATGTTCCTGGTTCAGCCAGTGAACCAGCATGGCAGTGACGACTTTGGAAGCGGAGAACAGACAGATGGGACTGTCCGGTGTGACTGGTGTCGCCGTTTCCGGGCCGCCATAATGGGGGCCATACCCTTGGGCATAGCCTAAGCTGCGATTTAATACAATCTGCCCCTGATGCCGCAGGCAGAAGGTGATGGCAGGATAAACGCCGGTACGGAACAGATCTTCAACGGCCTGCCAGATTTTGCCTTTGGCTTCTGCATGCAGGTATTGCGTATATTCAGGGACTTCATTATCGGCCACCGTCAGGATGCTGCCCAGATCGTCTGGCACCTTAATGGTATTGAGTGACGTTAATTGCATACGGCTTACCATGCTATGCTGCGAGACACTTTGTCCTGTCAGGGAAACCGTTCAGGCCGTCCGTTTCTCGCTTCCTCCTTATCTCAATTTGCTATCGTTGTAAAAAGCCATTAATTCGTTATGTTCAATTTGAACTCGAACGAGTGCCTGATTTACTGTTCTGCCCTGCACTGGGGTTTTCCGTGGCCCGTGGTCGGCTGGTAATCAGTTTCCAGAAAGGAATACGATTGGCCATTTCACTGAGTCCAGAGAGACGCTCCACGGAGTCACGTAATTGCACCAGTTCGTCCACATCTTCAGCAATACGGAATATCACTATATAAAATTCAAATAACGCCCGCATGACAGAGATCAGCACCAGAAAGGCAAAGGGCGCCGCCAGCAGTACCAGCAGACCCAGCCACATGGAACTGATGAAAGACATTAACACCTGGTAGATCACCAACCCTAAGCAGCCGAGAATAATTATGCCATAAAAAATCGGTAGCAGTTGAATGGTCAAATATTCAGTGAATGAAAAATCGAACAGTACCCGGACATAGTCCCGGGCATTCTGTTCGATATCCTGCCAGAATTCCCGGGTAATGAACTGGCGCAACATATCAATGCCCACCCTGCAAACGAACGACATCATGTAATACCTGAGTGGCATGTGTGGCCGGATCAACATGCGCATAGTGACGCACCAGAATCCCGGCAGGATTGATCAAAAAACTCTGGCGCGAAGCAAAACGGGTAATAATCAGATTGTTCAATACACCATAGTGGCGTGCCACTTGACCGGTGCTGTCTACTAAAATGGGGAAGGGGAGTTGTAGTGCATGTGCAAAGTGCGCATGTGCCTCTGTACTATCCTCACTAATACCAATGATGTTCAGGTGATGGCTTTGCAGGACAGGGTAAAGATCACGAAAACGTTCTGCTTCCAGCGTACAGCCTTTTGTTCCGTCTTTGGGGTAAAAATAAATGAGCAGCCAGGTGCCGTGGTAGTCTTTTAACTGGTGACTGCTACCGAACTGGTCAGTCAGGTGAAAATCCGGAGGAACTGAGCCTTCGATCACTGTGGCGTAAACAGAAAGATTCAGTATCAACAGACCCATTAAAATCAGTAGTCGCAGCATCAGAAGGATTCCGGCAGGTTAAGCGGTGGATGATTCCATGTGAGCGCAAGCATAGCAGGAACAGCAAGAATAGCTGCTATCAGGGTGCACAGCCAGCGTCTTCAAGAATATGAATAAAGTCGGTGGCTTGTCGATGGCGTGCGAGAATATGCCGCAGCGTTTCCCCCTGGGGACTACGTGCATTGATATCACCACCATTTTCCAGAAAAATCTGGATAAATCGTTCAAAGTCATAGGCTCGCATGCTTTGATAGGCGCGCCACAGTCGATGAAAATCCGGATTGGCGTCCGCAGGTACAGGTTGTTGTAACCAGCCAGCGATACGTTCATCCTCCCACGATTCACCAAATTTTGCCGGTTGCGTACGTCCCATGATGAGCGTCCTCAGCTTGCACAGTTAATGAGTAAAATCATGGCCAGACACATTCCAGACAGCGCCGCAGCCGGGCATAAAACCCAGCATCTTCCAACGGATGCAAAAGGATCTGCTGCAGGAGCGCTGGTAGTAACTCCTGGCGAATCTGTTGCATGTTCTGTCCACGTGTCCAACGCTCCAGCAACAGTTGATCCCGTTGCGCCTGTTGTTCTGGCGGTGTTGCCAGATTCAGGACGGCTTCCAGAAGCAGCAGCGCTTCAGTCGTCGACGGTACTTGAGCCGGCAATGATTTTTGCTGCCAGGGTGCCGGAAATGCGGCGAGTAGTTGCTCCGTACTGCAGTCGTGGTGCGAGTGACGCTGGACGCAAGAAAGGAGTGAATCAATATGCTGCAGTCGATTCTCTTGCTGCTGAGTTTGGTTCTGTTGCCGCAAGGAACGCTCCAGTTCCTGTAGTGACGGTTGCAATGCACTGAAAAAACGCGCTTCTTCCTTCAGAGCGGCAAATTTCTGCTGAATATCAGGATCAGTTACGGACAGCTGACTTAACTGCGATTCAACTTCCTGTTGTCGGGTTTGCAGTTGACTGAATAACAGATCGGCTGCTGCCTTGAAACGCGGCCACAAGGTCTGGTTATCCCGATGCCGATGAATGCCGACCTCTTTCCAGAGTTGTTGCAGTTGCTTGATCCGTGCACGCATCTGTGCAGGTGTCAGTGTTTCCTGGCTCAGGGATTCAGCCTGCTGCACCAATTGTTCCATTTTGCGACGGTTCGCCAGTTCTTCACCCTGAATACTGAGTTGCAACCTTTCTAGTTCAGCACGTACGCCACCAGCCACACTGTTGTCAGGGCGGAACCAGGAACGTAAGGCTTTCCAGGAGTTTTGTGCTTCAGTAACCTGGTCTTTCAAGGTTTTCCAGGCGTCTCGCCCCGTGTCCCGGATGGAAAGTGCCTGCAACTGCAACAGCAACTGCTGTGCCGCCTGTTCGGCAGCATCGGCCTGACGTTTCTGTTCATCACGCCAGGCTTGGCATCGTTGCCGAATTTGCGCACCGGCAGCAGAAAATTCCTGCCATAAAGGAAATTCAGTATGGTGATCTGCCACGCCCAGTTCACGCCATTGGCGTCGCAGTTGCTTTTCTGATTTCCATAATTCAGCAGGGAGCAGATCAGCCTGCAGCAGTTGTTGCATTTCACGCAGCAATTGCTGTTTTTTGGGCAGCACGGCATAAGACTGCCAGTCTTTCCATTCTTTTAAACGGCTGTCCACTTGATGCAGGCGCTCGCGCAGGTCGGCCGGGGGGTGAACCTGTTTGGGGAAACGGCTCCATAAGCGGATGGCCAGTTCTGAATGCCCTTCATCAATCATACGTTCAATACGTTGCAGACGTTCTGTATGCTGAGACGTCCAGAGGGGTGGTCCGGCGACAGCAACGGGTTCGGTTGCTGTCGCCGTTGCTGTCGCCAGGGGCAACAAAGCCTCTACAGCGTCCGCAAGGATCGGTTCAGTGCCCGCAGGCATCGTGTCGCTGACTACCGGGTCGGAGGCAGGGGCTGGATAAATTTCCTGTAACTGAAGCTGTGTTGAATTAAACGGTGCCTGACGCAGCAGATCATTTTTCTGAGTTAACAGGTCAGAGGGCGCACCAACAGCACAATGGGCTTCCAGTTGCTGCCATGCTTGCCACCATTCCTGTATGCCCAGCAGTCGTTGTCGCTGCTGTAGCCGCACGGCTTCCTGTTCAGCCGTCAGGGACGGTGGATTTTGCAGGGCTTCCAGATGTTCCTGCAGTTCAAGCATCCAGGCCAGCAAGCGTTCCTGATTGGGGGCTTCGGCCAGATGCTGGTTGAGAATGAGGCTTCGTTGACGCCAGGATTCAGCGGCCTGCTCACGCTGCCAGTAACGTTGACAGCGCTGACGCATTTCCGCCAGGGCGGCTGTCACCTCGCTATCTTCAACAGCGGTCTCCCTCCAGCGTTGTTCCAGGTAGTCCAGTCGTACCTGATACAGTGGGTGAAAAGCGGCGTTCAACTGTTGCTGAATCTGTTCTTTTAGTAACTGGGTCTGTTGCTCTAAGGCCTTTTGATCGCGACGCTGTTGTTCGATCTGTTCGAGACGATCGCGGGTCACCCGATATACATTTTTATCGCGGTTTCTGCTTTCTAGCAGCAATTCTTTGAGTATTGATTCTGATTGTATTTTTTCTGCGGCGGCCTGACGCAAGGAAGCGATGGAAGAATGCAGGGCAATTTCTTCCAGATGCATTTCGTCCTGCAAGGCCGCTACCGCTGCCTGCTTGATTTTAAGATCGGCCTGACTGCGAATGAGTCGGGTCAACACCGTCTTCACACTTATTTCCTTTAAAAGCAACAAAAAATAATGAGAATCAACCTGAGAGAAAGAAAATACAAAAATAAACACAAAACTATAATTATATAAGTGTTAGTAATGATGGACGGCAAAGAACATTTTAAAGCATCATTAGCCTGTTTATACCATACACCGTTATTTGCGTTTATAAGCATTGAT
>JAJXWR010000060.1 GCA_021781515.1 Pseudomonadota bacterium | reverse complement strand
GGCTGGATGTGCATTTACCGGAAGTAAATAATCTGCGGGAGTTAAAAGTCATGTTGGCTGATCATTGGGTGGAATGGGGCAGGGAATGCAAAGCCGAGGGAAGGCAACAGGGGATGCAAGAGGGAAGACAAGAGGGAAGACAAGAGGGAAGACAAGAGGGATTGCAACAAGGGGAGGCACTGGCCCTGCAAAAACTGTTAGCCAAACGCTTTGGTGCGGTGACGCCCGCTGTGTTGGAAGCCATTGCCCACGCATCGCCTGAGCAGATTGAGATCTGGCTGGATCGGCTGCTGGATGCTGAGAATATGGAAGCTGTGTTTGCTCCTTAGGGATCGTATGGATGGTTGGGTGAGCGCCTCCTCGGACTGGATGACGGGATGGAGTGCACGGGTAAAGTGCAGCCTGCGTGCACTCTTCGTTGTTCCAGAATCCCGGAGTCTTTGTTGGATTTGATAGCCGTGTCTACACACACTGCGAGAAATGTTACCAATGGTTCGTTGAGGATTCCCACACCAGATCGTCAAATCATGTGATCTGATTGTGTCAAAGGATCAATGCGATGCATCGGACGTATCCCTTGCATCGGACCGGGAGTGGATATTTTATGGGGAAAGGGCAGGGTTAGCCAAGTCCATTCTCCTTGAATCAGGCACAGTACATCCGCATCAGTCATGGCTTCCGGTCGCTTCCAGCCAATCTTGGTGCCTATGTCTCTTTCTGTGGTTAGAGCGGTGGTGCAGACCACAGCGGCAGTGGCTGGTCCGCTTGCAGCGCTGCACGACAGATTTTAGCCGTCTGTAAGGCTTCAGCAATACATTTATCCATGTCCAGATAGCGGTAGGTGCCTAATCGACCGATAAAAGTAATGTTCTTTTCTTGGTCGGCCAGTTGTACATAGGTGTGTAGCAGCGACTTGTCTTCCAGCAGGTGCAAGGGATAAAAAGGCACATCGCCAGGTGCTGCGGCTCGACTGTATTCCCGATAAATAACCGTAGCCGTATGCGTTTCCCAAGGGCTGAAATGTTTATGTTCACTGATGCGTGTCCAGGGGACGTCAGCATCACAGTAGTTGATTACTGCATTACCCTGAAAATCTCCTTGATGCACTTCCCGGTGAAAATCCAGGGTACGATAGCGTAAATGGCCGGCCTGGTGGGCAAACCAGGCGTCGAGGGAGCCGCTATAAAAGACGTGGCGAAAGGCGTTTTGCTGTGGGCGTTGAAAGGTTTGATTCAGATGCACATGAATTTGCGGATGTTGTAGTATTCGTTCGACCAGTGCGGTATACCCGTGCGTGGGCATTCCCTGATACGGGTGCGTAAAATAATTATCGTCATAGTTAAAGCGCACCGGTAATCTTTGCAGAATACTGGCGGGTAATTGTGCAGGGTCTACTCCCCATTGTTTTTGGGTATAGCCCTTGAAAAAAGCTTCGTACAACGGTGCGCCAATCCACTGCAGTGCTTGCTCTTCAAATGAGCGTGGTTCATTGTTCCGGGGAAGTGCCTGTGCAGCGATAAAATGTCGGGCGGCCTCAGGAGAAAAGGTTTTCTGAAAAAACTGGTTGATTGTTAACAGGTTGATCGGCAGGGTATAAACCCGATGGCCTGCGATGGCCTTTACTCGGTTGACAAAGGGTTGAAAAGTGGAAAATTGTTGCACATAGCTCCACACTTCTGGTCGATCCGTATGGAAGATATGCGGACCGAAACAATGTTCCATGATGCCGGTGGCAGGGTCGCGTTTTGTATGGCAATTGCCGGCAACATGCGGTCGTTGTTCAAAAACATGTACGCTGTAACCCGCCAGCGCCAGCTCACGGGCGATGACGGCACCACTTAGGCCAGCTCCTGCGACGGCTAGGGGTGCGGTGAGGTCGTTCATTCAAGTGGCTGCAGCTGAGCTGTCGGCAAACAGTACCGGCGTGGCTCCCCAGGCGGGTGACCAGGAGAAATAGGGATCCACATCGACCTGCATATACGAAGGATGTTGCCATTTGGGGCTGCGGCTGCGGTCGATAAGCAGGGCACGAACCCCTTCAGCCAGATCGCCCCATTGGCAGCAATGTACCGCCATCAGAAATTCCATGGCGAAACAGTCCGCCAATGATAGAAACCGGCCACGCCTGAGTTGCTCAAAAACCAGCATGGCTGTGATGGGACTGCCACAGCGTAAATTTTTTAGTCCCTGGGCCATCCACGGATCGGAAACATCAGAGAGGGCGAGAATCTGACTGATGACGTCGACGGCGGTATCGCCTTGACCGGCTGCCTGCCACAGCAGACGGTGTGTTTCTATTTGCGAGGTTTCAGGCAGTAGTTCGCTCGTTGTCGCCAGTGAGCGCAGAATCAGACGCAGCAGGCGGCGGTTGAACGTATCCTCAGTAGTAAACTCAGCCGTTTGCAGTGCCTGTAGTAAAAGCGGCCATTGTTGGTCACTGCACAGGTAATCGGCTAATCCCATCCAGAGGGCATCGGTGGCCTGCCAGGAAATGCCGGTCATGCCAAGAAAACAGCCCAAGCCTGGAGGCAGTCGGTTCAAGAACCAGCTGGCCCCTACATCAGGGAACAAACCAATATTGATTTCCGGCATTGCCATGCGGGTGGAGGGGGTCACAATTCTGTGACTGGCTCCAGCCATCAGGCCGAGACCACCACCCATCACGACGCCTTGCCCCCAGACAACGATTGGTTTGGGGTAAGTATGTATCAGGTAATCTAAACGATATTCTTCCAGAAAAAAAACTTCAGCCTCCGGATTGCGTACTCCATGGCCCGTGCGTTGAATCGAATCATAGAGGTGTCGGATATCACCACCTGCGCAGAACGCCCGGTCACCCGCACCATGCAGCACGATCACCGCAATATCGGGGGCATTCTGCCATTGCCGTAGTTGCGCCAACAGCGTCTGAACCATGGTGGTATTCAGTGCATTCAATGATTTTGGCAGGTTTAGTGTCAGAACACCAACGTAATTACCACCCGCCGTTGGTAGTTTCTGAACGAGTACGGTCTCTTGGATCAACGACAACTCTCCTGTCTGAATAGGCCTGTCTGAATAGGCATTTCTGAACACGGCTGAATATGGCTTTGTATTAATGAATACAGGACGCCAGATTAATAATGGTCAGCGAAATCGCCGCAGGAATTGCCTGTATGAAAAGAATTTTGCGTCCGACCGTTGTTGCACCATAAATCCCTGCCAGCAAAATACAGCCGAGAAAGAAATTTTCCTGGGGAAGCCCATGCGTCCCCAAAAAAAGTCCCCAGAACAGGCCGGCGGCTAGAAACCCGTTATACAGGCCCTGGTTCGCCGCTAGTGTTTTGGAAATCATTGCATTTTCCAGCGACTGGCGAAAGGCTCGCAGCCCGGCAGGACGGGTCCAGAGAAACATTTCCAGAACCAGAATATAAACATGCAATACGGCCATGCCAGCGACCAGAATTTGTCCGATACTATACAGAAGGTTCATGAACTGATTTTCTCCGGTCAGCAACAGCGATGGTGCTAGGATTGTCTTAATCCTAGAGGCAAACCGGCGGGAGGTCAAATGCAGGTGACTCTGAATCAGGCGATTAATCAGGGCTTAGCCCAATGAAGGCCACCGAGTCAGGTACTATTTTGGCAATGGAGAGGACATAAAATGGGCTTGGTTTGGAAAGAGGAGCATCGTATGTTGCGTGATACCGTGCGACAGTTTGTGATGCGGGAAATTTTACCGTACATAGAAAACTGGGAGGAGTCTGGTAGTTTCCCCCGAGAACTCTATCAAAAAGCTGGAAAACTGGGGTTGCTGGGGATCGGGTTTCCTGAAGCAGAGGGAGGGGTGGGCAACGATCCGTTGATGGTGGTGGCCTTCACTGAGGAAATCATGCGTTGCACCAGTGCGGGTCTGGTAGCCAGTCTCGGTTCTTTAGGCATTGGTCTGCCCCCTTTTTTGGCAGGCGGCGATCCCGATCTGAAAATGCAATGGGTTCCCCGGTTATTTGCAGGTGATAAAGTCATGGCGCTGGCCATTACTGAACCAGGTGGAGGTTCAGATGTCGCCAATCTACAGACCCGTGCCCGACGCACAGCGCATGGATATGTGATCTCGGGAAACAAGACATTCATCACCAGTGGATGTCGTGCCGATTGTTTTACCATGGCGGTGCGTACAGGGGGAGATGGATTTGCTGGAATTAGTCTGATGTTCGTGGAAGCGGATCGTCCGGGCTTCCAGCGCAGTGCACCGCTTAAAAAGATGGGTTGGTGGGCCAGTGATACGGCAGAACTGTTTCTGGAATCAGTGGAGGTACCGGCAGATCATCTCATCGGGCCGGAAAATTCCGGGTTTATGGGCATTATGGCGAATTTTCAGATGGAACGCTTAAATCTGGCGGTGATGGCCATTATGACGGCCACGATGGCCTATGAAGCCTGTTTGAGCTACGTACAGCAGCGGCAGGCTTTTGGCCGGAAAATAGCGCAGTTCCAGGTCATCCGTCATAAACTGGTAGAAATGGCAATGCGCATTGAGGTAGGGCAGCAGTATATATATCATGTCGTTGAACGTATGCAGCAGGGTCAGTCTTTGATCCATGAAGTGTCGATGGCGAAAAATTTTGCGACACAGGTCAGCGATTTTGTGACCCATGAAGCCGTACAGATATTTGCGGGCAGTGGCTATATGCGAGGTTCGCTGGTCGAGCGGCTTTATCGGGATAACCGGATTTTGTCAATCGGCGGTGGAACCTATGAAATAATGAACGAAATCATTGCCAGACAGATTCTTTCATGAACGATAAGCGAGGCATTGCGTTGATCCTTGGGCACGATCAGATCATCGGATCACATGGCGTGTGGTAATTCTCACCGCTAGGATATTGCTAATTCTGGCAGATTCGCAAATAACTTCAGTGCTTCCGGGTTCGCCAACGCTTCGGTATTTTGCACAGTTTCTGCATGAATGACCTGGCGAACAGCGAGTTCGGAGATTTTGCCTGAGCGGGTGCGCGGCAGGTCGCTGACCTGAATGATGAGGGCAGGAACATGCCGGGGAGTCGTGCCTTGACGAATGGTATCACGGATGAGTTTTTTGTGTGGTTCATCGAGTTGCAGGGAGCCTTGCAGGCGCACAAACAGGACGATACGTTCATCTTGGGCAATTTTTTGACCTACAGCCAGTGATTCAAGGACAAACTCCAGACGTTCTACCTGTCGATAGATTTCTGCCGTACCAATGCGCACGCCGCCTGGGTTAAGCACTGCATCAGAACGGCCATGGATGATCAGCCCCCCTTCCGGGGTTTCTTCAGCGTAGTCGCCGTGTGCCCAGATTCCTGGAAACCGGCTGAAATAGGCAGCCTGATAACGCTGGCCCTCTGGATCGTTCCAGAATTTCAGGGGCATGCTGGGAAAAACCTGGGAACAACACAATTCGCCTTTGTGCGCTGCCGGGAGTTTATTGCCAGCGGCATCAAGAATGACGACATCCATGGCCAGTCCTTTCGATTGCAGTTGGCCTCGGTAGACGGGTTGCACGGGACAGCCAAGGGCGAAGCAGGAGACGATGTCTGTCCCTCCGGAAATGCTAGACAGGCACAGGTCGGCTTTTATGTCCCGGTAGACATAGTCAAAACTTTCATGGGCCAGGGGGGAACCGGTCGACAGCAGGCAGCGCAGCGATGTCAACTGATGGCTGTCTTTGGGTTTAATGCCCAGTTTTTCTGCATGACTCAGGTACTTGGCACTGGTCCCCAGATGGGTGAGTTTTTCTGCATCGACCAGATCCCATAACCTGGTTTCAGGGAAAAAAGGTGAACCATCGTAAGTAATCAGGGTGGCCCCCAGCCCTAGGCTGCTGACGACCCAGTTCCACATCATCCAGCCACAGGTGGTGTAATAGGCAATGCGGTCTCCACGGTGCAGATCGGTATGTAGCGCCAGTTCTTTCAGGTGCTGCAGCAGGGTCCCACCGGCCCCATGGACTATACATTTTGGAATGCCAGTGGTACCGGAAGAGTAGAGGATGTACATGGGGGTGGCGAAGGCAAAGACGGGCCATGCCTGCAGGTCATTACTGTGGACCGACATGGCGGGAGCAGGCAGTGTTTCCCACAGTGCCGTCGCCTCGGGCTGGCTGAATAACAGGGCGTTGACGGAGGACAGTTGGGCTTTCAGGCTCAGGAACTTGTTGCGGGTATCAATAAGTTTGCCCTGGTAGGAGTATTGCGGGCATACCAGCAGGCAGCGAGGTTCAATCTGGCCGAAGCGGTCGAGTAGCCCTTGGACACCAAAATCCGGGGATGAAGACGAGAATATGGCACCCACGCTGACCGTGGCCAGCATGGCAACAATGGCATGGACGCCATTGGGCAAGACCGCCGCCACCCGGTCGCCAGGAACCACGCCTGCAGCGATGAGCCACTGCCGCAGGTGTTGCACCTGTGTGCGTAATTGCGCATAGGTGTATTCATGGCGACTGGCAGATTCGTCCAGTGAAACCACGGCGGTGCCATCATGTGACAGTAGCAGTGCAGCGACATTGATATGTAGATCGCTAAACCAGTGGGCACCGGGTTGGGCTCCGCTAAAGGATTTTTCCAGTACACAGGCACTGGTCGGCCAGGGCAGTTGCAGGTAGTCGATCAGGCCTTGCCAGAATTCCGCTATGTGCTCCACGGACCAGGTATGCAGCGATCCGCCGGTAAATCCACGGGTGCCGAGAAACTGTGCAAAAGCATACCAGTGCGTCTGCCGGATGCGTTGTTCAGAAGGTTGCCACAGTGGTGCAATCATAAGAAGGCCTGAGTCGTCTTGTGCCAGCGGTAGGTGAAGGTTAATCCGGGTAAAGTGTCAATAACGTCTGGCCAGCGTGCACCAGATCCCCGGGTTTTGCCAGTATCTGTTCGACCTGTCCGGAGCGCGGGGCACACAGCCGATGTTCCATTTTCATCGCCTCCATGATGAGCAGTACTGAACCGGCCTGTACCATCGCCTCTTTCGTAGTGATCACTTCAATAATCCGGCCATTCATGGGGGCCTGAACCCAGTGTTCTGAAGACCGTGCCTCCTGCTCAGCGCTAACCGGTACAACGTCAAATGCGTAACAATCGCCGCCATGATAGATATAGAGTGAATTTTCCCGGTATTCACCGCAAAGGCGCAACTGTTGCGTCGATTCAACATACAGGCAATCGCCACGCAGCCAGGCACGGACTTCGCCCTGTTGGCCGTCCATACGCCACTGAATCAGTGATCCGGAAATTTTCAGGAGAATGGCATAGCGAGTGGCGTTGTGTAGCAGTTGTATTGGTTGCTCGGCCTGACCGGTTAAACGCCAGTCTGTCAGTTGTAACCAAGGGGAGGTTGCCGTGGAGGCGTGTCTGCGTTGCTCTAAGGCCAGATACATACTGGCCCAGAGCACCATGGGTTGTCCGGCAATCTGTTCAGGGCTGATTTTCAGTTCTGGATGGTGTTCCAGAAAATTCGTAGGGATTGAGCCAGTGATGACCTCCGGGTTCCGGGTCAGACGTTCCAGAAATCCGCCATTATGTCGCAGACCGCGCAGCCGTAGCTGCTGTAGCGCACGATTGAGACCGTGCAGGGCTTCTTGTCGGGTATTTCCTTTAAAAATCAGCTTGGCGATCAGGGCATCATAATAATCACTGACCCGATCGCCTGTGGCAAATCCGGTATCAATGCGTAGTCCGGGCTGTTCTTCCCAGGAAAACTCAGCCAATTCGCCACTGGCGGGAAGAAAATCCAGTGCCGGATCTTCTGCATAGAGGCGTACTTCAACAGCGGCACCTTGTAAAGGCAGATCTTCCACAGTGAAGGGCAATGCTTCGCCTTGGGCAATGCGCAGTTGCCATTCCACTAAATCCAGTCCGGTGATACATTCAGTGACCGGATGCTCCACCTGAAGCCGGGTATTCATTTCCATGAAATAAAAACGGAATTCTGCATCCATCAAGAATTCCAGGGTGCCGGCATTCACGTAGCCGACGGCGGTGGCTGCACGCACGGCGGCGTCAGCCATGGCGCTGCGCACCTGCGGAGGTACTCCGGGTGCAGGGGCTTCTTCCAGCACTTTTTGATGCCGCCGCTGAATGGAACAGTCCCGGTCAAACAGTGGCAACACCCGACCCTGTTGATCGGCGAGAATCTGCACTTCAATATGCCGGGCCGGGTTGACCCATTTTTCCAGTAGTATCCGGTCATCCGCAAAGGCGGTGAACGCCTCGCGACGGGCAGCATGCAGGGCGGTGATAAATTCGGAAACGTGATGCACCGCCCGCATGCCTTTGCCGCCGCCACCGGCAGAGGCCTTGATCAACACCGGAAAACCCAGGGCAATGGCGGCATCCAGCAACGTTTGCTCACTTTGGTCTTCCCCATGATACCCCGGAATGAGAGGCACCTGCGCCTGTTGCATGCGGGCTTTGGCATCGGCTTTACTGGCCATGGCGCGCATGGCCTCCGGAGGCGGACCGACCCAGATCAATCCCTGTTGCAGGCAGGCTTCAGCAAATTGGGCATTTTCTGCCAGAAAGCCATAGCCGGGGTGCACTGCATCTGCTTGGGCTTGTGCAGCAATCTGGAGGATTTTCGTTTGATGCAGATAAGACTCGGCGGCGGGAGCCGGCCCCAGCAGCCAGGCTTCATCGGCTAAACGGACATGCATGGCCAGACGATCCGCTTCGGAATAGATGGCGATACAATAAATACCCATGCGCTGCGCTGTGCGCAGGAGACGGCAGGCAATTTCGCCGCGATTGGCGATCAGCAGACGTTGAATCATGATTTTTTTTGCCATGCAGGTGGATGTTGGTTGAAAAAGGCAGCGAGACCTTCTTGCCCTTCGCGTTGAGTGCGTAATTGTGCAATCAACTGGGCGGCCTGTTCTTCCAGCGCCGGGTCAGGGGCGGGCGTCTGTAAGCGCAGCAAGGCCTTACAGGCGCGACTGGCCTGTGGTGCGGTTTGCAGGAGCGTTGCTATGGTCTGGCTGACGGCGGTATCGAGTGATTCTGTTGGGACGACGTCATGCACCAGACCCATGCGTAATGCGGTTTCCGCTTTGAATACGCTGGCGGTCAGGGCCAGGTATTGCAATGCTCTGGGGCCTATCGCCCGCAGCAGATACGGGCTGATGACGGCAGGTGCCAGACCCAGGCGTAATTCACTCAGCGCAAATAAGGTCTCAGCACTGGCAATGGCAATATCTGCACAGGCAATCAACCCCAAGGCGCCTCCCATGGCCGCCCCATGAATCCGTACCAGTGTCGGTGCAGGAAACTCATAAAACAGACGAAAGAGACGGGCTAGACGTAAGGCATCGGCCCGGTTGGTTTCAGCGGAGGCGTTTGCCATTGAGCGCATCCACTCCAGGTCAGCACCTGCACTGAAATGTTTACCGTGACCTTGCAATAACAGATAACGCCACTGCGGCTGCAAGGCCGCTCTTTCCAGCAGCGCTATCAGTTCCTCGATTAAAACAGCATCAAAGGCATTACGCTGTTCAGGCCGGTTCAAGGTGATGATCAGTGCGTCTTCCCGAAATTCAGTGCTCAGATAGGACATGGTCGAAGCCTGTAGTATTACATGCGAAATACGCCAAAATGGCTGGGTGCAACCGGAACCTGTAAACAGGCGGCCAGGCTTAGACCCAACACCGCCCGGCTTTGACTCGGAGCAATGACCCCGTCATCCCATAAACGGGCACTGGCATAGAAGGCATGCGCTTCTCGCTGGTATTTGGCCACGAGTTCCTGCCGCATCAGTTCAGCCGCCTCAGCGGACAAGGGATGCCCTTGTTTGGCCAGTGAAGCCTGTTTGACCTGCAATAACACACTGGCTGCCTGTTCCCCCCCCATGACCGATATGCGGGCATTGGGCCAGGTGAAGAGAAACCGGGGTTCATAAGCCCGGCCACACATGCCATAATTGCCGGCACCGTAAGAACCGCCAATAATCAGGGTGATTTTCGGGACTTGAGCACAGGCCACCGCATTGACCATTTTTGCACCATGTTTGGCAATGCCGCCCTGTTCATACTGTTTGCCGACCATAAAGCCGGTAATATTCTGCAAAAATACCAGGGGTATTTTTCTCTGACAGCAGAGATTGATAAAATGGGTTCCTTTGAGGGCAGATTCAGCGAACAAGATGCCATTATTGGCAATGATGCCCACATTCATCCCCCAGATTCTGGCAAATCCGGTGACCAGCGTGCTGCCCCATTCGGGTTTGAACGTATCAAACTGTGAATCATCCACCAGCCGCAGGATGACTTCATGCACATCATAAGCGTGTTTAGCTTCGGCCGGAATAATGCCATTGAGTTCTTCTACAGCAAAACGTGGAGGTCGCACCACCGCCTGTAGCGCATTCACCTTGCGCAATCCGGGGCGATTAAGGCGTAATACCGCATCTCTTGCCAGTTGTAGCGCATGTTCATCATTGTCAGCGAGTAAATCAGTGACCCCGGAAACACGGCAGTGCATCTGGGCACCACCCAAGTCTTCAGCACTGACAATTTCGCCTGTCGCCGCTTGTACCAGTGGGGGACCGGCCAGAAAAATGGTTCCCTGTTGCCGCACAATGATGGCGATATCGGCCATGGCCGGCACATAGGCTCCACCGGCCGTACAGGACCCCATGACGACGGCGATCTGCGGAATATTGGCGGCGGAGAGTCGTGCCTGGTTAAAAAATATATGACCAAAATGCAGATGGTCAGGGAAAACTTCACTTTGTCGTGGCAGATTGGCCCCACCGGAGTCCACCAGATAAATACAGGGCAAGTGGTTTTCTTCGGCAATGGTCTGGGTACGCAAGTGTTTTTTTACCGTCAGCGGATAATAACTACCGCCTTTAACGGTGGCATCATTGGCGGCAATCATACAGAGTTGCCCATGAACCACCCCAATACCAGCGACGATTCCAGCGGCGGGTACGGATTCATCATACACTTCATGCGCAGCCAGCAGGCCGATTTCCAGAAAGGCAGATCCCGGATCCAGCAGACGTTCGATACGTTCCCGGGCGGTCAGTTTGCCACGTTCATGATGCCGGGCCACCGCACTACGCCCACCGCCTTGCAGGATTTCAGCCTGGAGTGTCTGCAATTGATCAAGGTGAACCTGCATGGCCGCCTGGTTTTTCAGGAAATCCGGATGCTGTGCATTAATCGCTGATTCAGGAATACTCATGACGGGATACTCGTATTAAACAGCTCACGACCAATCAGCATGCGGCGGATTTCACTGGTTCCTGCGCCTATTTCATAGAGTTTGGCATCCCGCAGCAACCGGCCGGCGGGCATTTCATTGAGGTACCCCATGCCCCCAAGAATCTGAATACCTTCAAGGGCCAGTTTGGTGGCATTTTCAGCGCAGTATAAAATAACGGCCGCTGCATCTTTACGGGCTGAGGTACCGGCGTCGCAGGTTCTGGCTACGGCATACAGATAGGCTCTTGAGGCATTGAGCAAGGTGTACATATCAGCAATTTTTCCCTGCATCAGCTGAAATTCGCCGATGGCCTGACCAAACTGTTGTCGCTGATGCAACCAGGGCAAGGCCATATCCATGACGGCTTGCATCAGCCCGACGGGTCCGCCGGATAACACCACTCGTTCATAATCAAGGCCGCTCATCAATACATTGACCCCCTTGTTCAGGGATCCGAGAATATTCTGCTGCGGAACCCGACACTGATCAAAGACGAGTTCCCCGGTGTTTGAGCCACGCATGCCTAATTTATCGAGTTTTTCTGAACGACTGAAGCCTGGGGTGTTACGTTCAACAATAAAGGCAGTGATACCCCGGGCATGGGCATCGGGCTCGGTTTTGGCATAGATGACATACACATCAGCGTCCGGTCCGTTGGTGATCCACATTTTATGGCCGTTCAACACATAGTCATTCCCGTCGGCCACGGCACAGAGGCGCATACTGACTACATCAGAACCGGCACCGGTCTCTGACATGGCCAACGCACCCACCTGTGTTCCGCTGACCAGTCCGGGTAAATACGTGGACTTTTGTGTAGCGGTACCATGGCGGTGAATCTGATTGACACAGAGGTTCGAGTGTGCTCCATAGGACAAGCCGACGGCGGCACTGGCGCGGGAAATCTCCTCCATGACAATGACATGCGCCAGATAACCCATGGGGTTGCCACCGAATTGTTCATCGACAGTAATGCCCAACAGTCCCAACGATCCCATTTTTTGCCAGAGTTCCCGGGGAAACTGGTTATTGCGATCAATGTCCTGGGCAATGGGTGCAATTTCCTTACGGGCAAACTGCTGTACGGTATGACGCAGTAAATCCAGCGTTTCGCCCAAGTGGAAATTCATGCCGGTATACATAGGGTTCCCTTATCTCAACGGTTACTATTGAAAATATGCTCACGCTGCTACATTTTAGTCGTACAATCCAGTATCAACCAGTCACCGGGAAACTTACACGATACTGTGGTTTATTACAATACTGAGTAATATTTTATCAGTGCCTGTATTATTCAGTAGGGTGCAACCGAACGATTACTTAATGAATGGAAGGATTCATGACAGAGACATCGACGCCGAGAATTGCAGTGATCGCCGGAGCTACCGGATTAATTGGCAGTCAGCTATTGCGAATGCTGATTCAGTCGGGGCGGTGGGGGAAAATCATTGTACTGACCCGTAGGCCTTTGCCAGCGCAGGCACAACACCCGCTGACCGACAACCGGGTCATTGATTTTAGCCAACTGGATCAATTGCATATTGAGTCCGATATTCCGGTACAAGATTGTTTTTGTTGTCTGGGCACGACCTTGAAACAGGCAGGGAGCAAGGCGGCATTTTACGAAGTGGATTATACCTACTGCATGGCGTTGGCGCAGTGGGCAAGGCAGCAGTCTGTGGCGCATTTTTTACTGGTGAGTGCTGTCAGTGCCAAGGCAGATTCAATGATCTGGTACAATGCGGTCAAGGGCCGGCTGGAAGCGGATTTACAAAAAATGTGCTGGCCGCAACTGACCGTGGTTAAGCCATCGCTGTTATTGGGGGTACGCCCGGAGCCGCGTTTTCTGGAGCACTTGGCGATCCGTCTGGCACCGCTGCTTAGTCCGGTGTTTTGTGGTCCGTTGCGACGGTCTCACCCGGTGGCTGCCGAGGCGGTGGCCAGTGCACTACTGATGGCCGCTTTGCAGCCAGGAAGCGAGCCTGTACGTTCGCTCTATTATGAAGAAATAGTTAAACTGGCAAAGGCTGGTGCACAGATTCTCGTTTAAGCCGACACCTGATACACTGGAGGCATGATTAAATAATAGGAGCAGTTCTTTATGTCGGTATCAACCCCTGATTTGTGTGATGAGCACCCCGACAAGGTGCGGGTTCTTGCCCCGATGTTTCGCAATTTCGGGCATCGTCAGAGTTTTGCGGGCAAGGTGCGCACGGTCAAATGCCATGAAGACAACAGTCGGGTCAAGGAAATACTGGCCACTCCCGGCCAGGGACATGTACTGGTGGTGGATGGCGGGGGCTCGTTACGCTGTGCCTTGATGGGGGATTTGATTGCAGCGTCTGCCGTGGCCCAACAGTGGTCAGGTGTGATTATTTACGGAGCGGTACGAGACGTGGACGCATTGGCGGAACTGGAGATGGGGATTCAGGCACTGGCTGCGATTCCTCTGAAAAGCGTACGTAAAGGGGCAGGAGAGGTGGATGTGGTGCTGCAGTTGGGAGGGCAGACGATTGCCCCGGGAGAGTATATTTACGCCGATAATAACGGAGTGATAGTTGCCGGAGTTCCACTGATTTAAAGATTTCATTGATTAAGGAATAAAAGGAAATACAGGGTGATGACATTTTTGCTTTTGGCGGTGATGGGTTTGGTGGCTGGCGGGTTGTCGGGTGCCTTTGGTATTGGCGGTGGAGTGCTCATCGTTCCGGCATTGGTGTATGGTCTGGGCTACAGTCAGAAACTGGCAACAGGAACCAGTCTGGCTGTATTGTTACCGCCCATAGGAATTGCGGCGGTTTTTGAATATTACCGCTCAGGGAGTGTCGATCTGAAAGCGGCAGCGATTATCGCCCTGACGATGGTTTTTGGCAGTTGGATCAGTGCACGCTGGGCGGTTAAAGCCAGCAGCGAAACACTGAAATTGGCCTTTGGGGTGTTTCTGGTGCTACTTGGCACTTACATGATGATTGAGGTGCTTAAAAAGCCCGGAGGAGCGGCTTAGGCCGCCCAGGTACTCCGATCCAGGCGGTGCGCCAACTGGTCGGGTTCCAGTGGCAGGCAGATACCATGTCCCTGCAATGCATCAGCCGCTGCGCTGGACCAGTGGCTGGGTTTTTCGACACCGCGGACAATCAGTACTTTACCCAGCCCGCGCGCCACAGCCGCCAGGGTGTTGTTCCACTGTGGATAAGCAATTTTTACGGCATCAACCGGCCAGAGTAACAACTGCTGCCAGGAAGCATCACTCATTCGCAAGTCGTCCAGCATCAAACGCAGTCCTAAGGATTTCAGGCGCTGCAGTACGGCAATGTCCTGAAGGCCATCACCGTGCAAACACCGCGAGTTCACTTCAAATTGCAGATAATGTGCCGGTAGACCGCAACGATCGAGGTGCTGCGTGACATGCTGAATAATCAGTTCACTGGTAAGCTGTTCCGGGGACAGGTTCACGGAAATACTGATGGGGCGTAATCCTTGCATTTGCCAGCGTCGATTCTGCCGACATACGGCGGAAATCACCCAGGCACCAATTTCCTGTGCCAGACCCAGACGTTCTGCTTCCGGCAGGAATTCCTGCGCCTGCAAGACGCTGCCATTCGGTCGCCGCCAGCGTAACAAGGCTTCAGCCACCCGGGTTTGTTGATCCCGGGCGCGTTTTTCGGGTTGATACACCAGAAATAATTCATTGCCGGCAATCGCCTGTTGCAACTCCTCACGGGTAAAGCGCTGAAAAGTGTTAATGATGCGAGTTGAGTCGGGCAGTAGCAGGCGTGAGCGTTGGCGAATCAGCGCAAACCCATCCATGCGTCCTTCGGCATTGCGCATGGGGGCCAACCAGCAATCCAGCGGACGTTGCGAGCCTTTTTGGGCAACACTCAGGGTTTGTACCTGATCCGCATAGTGAAATACTACTGGAAAATAATCACCGGGCTTGCAGATCAACAGGTGCTGACCCAAGGGGCTGAGTTGCGAGACCATAGACTGACGGTTCACCGTCATCAAGATATCACTGAACATTTCCATCCACAACCCTCCCCAGAATAAACGACAGACTTATGCGTAAACAGTTTTTTTAATTTAAACAGTTTTTTAAATTTATCAATACATCGTAGTCAGATTTGTTACAGGGGCAAACAGAATATCCGATAAAGTCGCAACAAAATGTGTCCAACTTCTAAAAAACAGGAGGCAGGGGCTGTCAGGGTATAATCAGTAACATCGGGCGCAGGAATTGTGCGGGGGAATAAGGAACAGAAAAATGAATAAAAACAGTTCAGAATACAATACCCCGTAGCAGTACACTACGGGGCAGAGTAAAGAGTAATCAGATCAGTTCAGGGTTAGTGAAACTGCTCTTCTTCAGTGGAACCGGTCAGTGCAGTGACGGAAGACTGACCGCCCTGAATGACCGTGGTCATGTCATCGAAATAACCAGTACCGACTTCCTGCTGGTGTGCCACAAAGGTGTAACCGCGGTCAGCGGCTGCAAACTCGGCTTCCTGAAGACGCACATAAGCACTCATGTCTTCACGGGCATAGTCATAAGCCAACTGGAACATGCCGTACCACATGTTATGAATGCCTGCCAGCGTAATGAACTGGAACTTATAGCCCATGGCCGACAGTTCGCGCTGGAATTTAGCGATCGTGGCATCGTCCAGGTTCTTTTTCCAGTTGAAAGACGGTGAGCAGTTGTAGGCCAATAACTGATCCGGGTACTGGCCGCGGATGGCTTCGGCAAAACGCCGGGCTTCAGCCAGATCCGGTTTGGCCGTTTCGCACCAGAGCAGATCGGCATAGGGCGCATAGGCCAGCCCGCGGCTGATCGCCTGTTCAATACCGGCGCGGGTACGATAGAAACCTTCAGCCGTTCTTTCACCCACCACGAAAGGCTTGTCGTTCGGGTCGAAGTCCGAGGTCAACAAATCGGCGGCATTGGCATCCGTACGGGCCAGCACAATGGTCGGTACATCGGCGACATCAGCGGCCAACCGGGCAGCCAGCAGTTTTTGCACGGCTTCCTGGGTCGGTACCAGCACTTTTCCGCCCATATGCCCACATTTCTTCACGGACGCCAGCTGATCTTCAAAGTGTACACCTGATGCACCAGCGGCAATCATGGACTTCATCAGTTCGAAGGCGTTGAGCACGCCGCCGAAACCGGCTTCGGCATCGGCAACGATTGGCAGGAAATAATCCACGTACCCTTTGTCTCCGGGT
>JAJXWR010000059.1 GCA_021781515.1 Pseudomonadota bacterium | reverse complement strand
AATTACCAATGCACCCAAGTTAGAGACCATTGACACTTTTACTAAACTCCATCCCCTACTGACCCATGTACTGGCCATCTATCGAGGCACGGCACGTATTGATCAGACACTGTCTTTTACTGATTTCATGTCCCGTAGCGAAGGAAATTATTTTAATGTGCTGTTTTATGCCCTGATCCTGTCCTCTCTCGATAATGCTGCATTATTCATAAAAAACAAAACCCTGGTGGATCTACTCGAAAAATACTGTATCCTCGCCGAGTCTTTTGGTCATGCCTGGTACGCCGCCGCCGGCCTGGGTTTTTTACAGGCCAATGGCCACACGTTTAGCAACACCGACTGTTCGACGCTCTGGCAACGTCATGCGCAGCATCCTTTTTTATTTGCGCTGCACCTCCTCCCCACACTCCACGTTTGGGAAGCACCACTGAACGCCTTGTATAATCTGGATAATCCTTCTGAAAATGCCAATACGCAGCCATCGACCAGTCGCCTCGCCTGGCTAATCAATCTCGACAACCACTGGACCATTGAACCTAAAGAACAGTTACTGGGCAAAAATGGCCGCTGGTCCAAGGGACGCCCCGTGGCCTTAAAACGCCTTTACTACGACAAGGCGGAGCTTCCCTTCCTGAGTAAACACGATTTACAGTTATGCCGTTACATTATGAAAGAAGAGTGGGTGGATCGGGGATACCGTCAGGAATCTTTTCACATCAATCTTGGCTGGATGGCCGCCGCCAAGGATCATCCCTATGTTTTTTGGGACGATGGCGCCACTAACGATGTCAGGGTCGCTATCCAGGTGGCCGAACCACAATTTGTGGTCAAGGAAACAAAATCCGGCATTCACCTGAGCCTGTACCCCTTGATTTCTTCGCAACAGCAGATCGCCATTCAGAAAACAGCAACGAATGGTGTGCTCGTCTACCAGATTAATAATAATCACCGCCAGATCGCTGAAATTTTAGGGGAAAAGGGGCTAATCATTCCCAAGGATCAACGCCAACGCGTACTTGATACCTTGTCCCGACTGGCTTCGCTGGTCACCGTGCAGTCGGATATCGGTGGGTCTGCGAGCAATGCCGAAGAAATGCCGGTCAATCCTTGCCTGACCATGCAGATACAACCGTTCAAAGAGGGTCTGCTTTTTGAACTGTTTGCCAAGCCGTTTATCGACGGGGGACCGCTCTTTCCTCCTGGTGTCGGTGGTGCAACGGTTCTGGCTGAAATTGCCGGCAAAAAGCTGCAGACGACGCGGCTGCTCAGCCATGAAAAATCCTTGTTACAGCAGGTGCAGTTGCAATGCCCTGAACTGGGTGAATCTTCCGAGATGAAGTGGCCCCTGGAGGAACCGGAAGAAGCCCTGTCGGTGTTGCAGCAATTACAAGGCATGACAGAAACAGTAACGCTGGAATGGCCTAAAGGCAAAAAGTTGCAGATTCGCCCGGAAGCAGGACTCAACCAGATGCGTTTTGCCATTTCCCAGAAAAACAACTGGTTTGAAGTCGATGCCAGTCTGGATCTGGGTAATAGCAATGTGCTGGACATGCAACGTCTGATGCAGTTGCTGGAAAATAATAACAACCGCTTTTTACAACTGGGTGACGGCGAAATTCTGGCGCTGACTAAAGAACTGCGCCGACGTCTGGATGATCTGGCAGGGATGGCGGACAAATCCGGGCAGGGGATGCGTTTTCATCCGCTGGCTGCACCGGTGCTCCAGGAAATCTCAGCGGGGATGAAACTAAAATCAGGCAAACACTGGAAAGAGCAGCTACGACAACTTGAAGAATCTTCTGGCCTTGAGGTGCATTTGCCCTCGACGTTTCAGGGTGAACTGCGCGACTACCAGCAGGATGGTTATGCCTGGATGTTGCGCCTGGCACACTGGGGCGCAGGGGCCTGTCTGGCGGATGACATGGGACTCGGCAAAACAGTTCAGGCATTGGCAGTGATCCTCGCCCGTGCTCCTCAAGGCCCTTGTCTGATTCTGGCACCCACCTCCGTCTGTTTTAACTGGAGGGAAGAAGCACAACGTTTTGCGCCCACACTAAATGTCCGCTCATTCGGCAGCGGCAGCCGCCAGGAAATGCTGGATCAAGTGGGGCCGTATGACGTGATTGTCTGTACTTACGGCTTACTGCAAACCGAGACTGAGCGTTTAACTCAGGTGCATTGGCATACGGTGGTGGCTGATGAAGCCCAGGCCATTAAAAATATTCTGACGAAACGCACCAAAGCCGCCCTGGAATTAAAGGCAGATTTCAGGATCATCACCACCGGCACCCCGGTCGAAAATCACCTGGGCGAGTTATGGACCTTGTTTAATTTCCTCAATCCAGGCCTGCTGGGAACCCTGACGAGTTTTCAGCAAAAGTTTGTCGAACCCATCGTCGGCAAGCAGGACGTTGCGGTACAGGCGCGTTTGCGAAAACTGCTGCGTCCCTTTATTCTCCGACGCATGAAAACCGAAGTACTGACTGAATTGCCCTCGCGCACTGAAGTGACCTTACATGTCGATCTCAACGATCAGGAACGGGTGCTTTATGAAAGTATCCGCCTGAATGCGCTGGAACACTTGCAGCAAACCTCGGAACAGCCGGGGCAACAGCTCATCAAAGTGCTGGCCGATATCATGAAACTACGGCAGGCCTGCTGCCATCCGCGATTAACGCTAGAAGATAGCGATATTCCCAGTTCAAAAATGAATGCGTTTGCACAATTGCTGGAGGAATTGCTGGAAAACCGGCACAAGGCACTGGTCTTTAGCCAGTTTGTCAGGCATTTAAGCCTCATCAGAGAACTTCTCGATAAAAAAGGCATCCGTTATCATTACCTGGACGGCTCAACACCAGCGGCTCAGCGGCAAAAAGCGGTCAATGCCTTTCAGGCCGGGGATGGCGATGTTTTTTTAATCAGCCTGAAAGCCGGTGGTAGCGGCTTGAACCTGACGGCAGCAGACTATGTCATTCACATGGATCCCTGGTGGAACCCTGCCGTTGAAGATCAGGCCTCTGATCGTGCACATCGCATGGGCCAACTGCGTCCGGTAACCATCTACAGACTGGTGGCCAAAGACACGATTGAAGAAAAAATTGTAGCACTGCATAAACAAAAACGCGATTTAGCCACCAGTATCCTTGAGGGTTCCGAAGTCAGCGGCAAATTATCCCTGAAAGACATGATGGCCTTACTCACAGAGGCTTCCACTGAAACCTGAGCGTCACAGACTTGGCAATACCCTGGATTTACTTGACTATCCGCAAGGCAGGTCGTGTCGGTGCGGATTTGATTTCGGGATCCGGCGGCTGTTGATCATCCGGTGGTTCTGGTTCTTCTTGCGCCGGATCAAAAAACATGCCTTTATTATTTTCTCTGGCATATAACGCCAACACCGCCCTGATGGGCACATAAATATTGCGTGAAATACCGGCAAAACGTGCAGAAAACGTAATGGCTGTGTTGGTCATTTGCAGATTTTGTACCGCAGTGCCTGATACATTTAGAACAATCTGTCCGTCTTTTACAAACTCCCAAGGCACATCTACCCGTGGCAATTGCGCATCGACTAACAGATACGGCGTCATCCCCGTATCAGCCAACCATTCATAGACGGCGCGAATCAGGTAGGGTTTCATAGCAATTTCCTGTAATTCACTAACAAACGGATTTCACGCACTGCAACACAAAAAAACATACGCAACAAAAAGGGGCAAGCTCACACCTGCCCCTTTTATTCTATTGACTCAGATCAACATCCGCAATATTTACTTAATGTCTTTCCAGTACTCTTTATTCAGCAAATACACGGGCACAAACAGAATGGCAAGGAAACCCCACACCCACCAGCCCAGATGCTGCCGTTCCGATTTGATGGGCTCGGCCATATAGGCCATGTAATTCACCAGATCCCCCATGGCTTTCTTGAATCCGTCTGCACCCAGCTGTATCTCCAGAGTTTCCAGTACATTGGGCATGGCAACATCCTTGAACACCCGGTTGTTAACCCCCCAAGGCCGCTTGTCATCAGCATAAAAGCTGAGCAGGTAACTGTAGACCCAGTCCGGGGAACGTAACCGGGTTTCCAGCGTCAGGTCGGGCGGTGCATTGCCAAACCATTTGGCCTGTTCGTCGATGCGGCCACCGGTCACCATCTGATCACCAATTTTATCCGATGTCCAGTTCAGATTACTCATCATGAGTTTGTGGTCAATCCCCAAATCATCCGCCACCCGCTCATAACGCACGTATTTGGCGGTATGACAGCCCAGACAGTAATTGACAAATAACTGGGCACCCCGTTGCAAGGATGCCTGATTACTGGCATCCACAGGTGCCTGCATACAGGATTCCAGCTGACCACATTCGTTTTCTTCTGCACGTACTCCCACAGTACACAGGAGCAGTGTAATCAGAATCATCATCTTGTTCATCAGTGTTTCCCCCCTGTCACGCGTGCCGGTTCCTTCTTCACATCTTCAATGGCGGTATAGAACGGCATCAGCAAAAAATAGAGGAAATAAAGTACAGTAAAACAACGGGCCATTAAAGTCGCCGTCGGTGACGGTTCAATCATGCCGAGTTTACCCAACCCCAGAAAGCTGACTACAAACACACCCAGCCCAGCTTTGCTCATCCAGCCTTTGTAGCGAATACTCTTGACCGGACTACGATCCAGCCAAGGCAGCACGAACAATATGGCAATGGCACCCCCCATGACAATCACCCCGGGAAAGGCAGAACCAAATAACGAGGGCGTTGCACGCAACATGGCATAAAACGGGGTGTAGTACCAGACCGGCGCAATATGGGGCGGCGTCTTGAGCGGGTTAGCAGGTTCGAAATTCGGGGCTTCAAGGAAGTGTCCGCCGCCATCGGGCCAGAAAAACACAATACCCAGGAAAACGAACAGGAAGACGACAATGCCCACCAAGTCATGCACCGTGTAATACGGATGGAAAGGAATACCATCCAGCGGCTTGCCATCCGGGCCTTTGTTCTTTTTGATCTCAATACCGTCCGGATTATTGGAACCCACCTGATGCAAGGCAACGACGTGCAAAAACACCAGGACAATCAATACCAGCGGGATAGCGACCACATGCAGGGCAAAAAACCGGTTCAGGGTCAGTCCAGAGATCACATAATCACCACGCACCCAGGTCACCAGTTGATCACCGATAAAGGGAATGGCACCCACCAGATTGAGAATCACCTGTGCACCCCAAAAGGACATATTGCCCCAAGGCAGCAGATACCCAAAGAAACCCTCAGCCATCAGGCACAGGTAAATAACCATGCCAAACAGCCAGAGCAGTTCCCGGGGTTTACGGTAGGAGCCATAGAGCATGCCACGGAACATATGCAGATACACCACGACAAAGAATGCCGAAGCGCCGGTCGAATGCAGATAGCGTAATAACCAGCCATACTTGACATCACGCATGATGTATTCAACGGAGGCAAACGCTCCTTCACCGGAAGGATGGTAATCCATGGTCAACCAGATACCGGTCAGCAGTTGATTGACCAGAACCACCATGGACAGTACACCAAAAAAATACCAGAAGTTGAAATTTTTCGGCGCATAATATTCCGACATGTGATATTTGAATGTTTCCGTAGCCGGAAAACGGGCATCCACCCAGCCCATCAAATCTTGCCAGAGCTTGTTCATGCGGGGTTCTCCTTGTCGACGCCAATCGTAATCACGGTCGCTCCCGTGTAGGAATAAGGCGGTACTACCAGATTTTTCGGAGCCGGCATTCCTGAATAAACACGGCCAGAAAAATCATACTTGGAACCATGACAGGGGCAGAAAAAACCCCCTTCCCAACTCGGTTCCAGCTTGCCCACCTCAGGAACATACAACGGTGAGCAACCCAGATGCGTACAGATGCCGACCAACACCAGATATTCCGGCTTGATGGATCGCCATTGATTCTTGGCATATTCCGGTTGCTGTGGGTCCGTTGATTCCGGATCCCTTACCAGTGCATTCGTCTTCTTCAAGCCTGCCAGTTCTTCTGCCGTACGATGCACGATCCACACCGGCACTCCCCGCCATTTGACCACAATCCGCTGACCTGGCTGAATCTGACTGATATCCACTTCCACCGGCGCTCCCGCTGCCTTGGCTTTGGCACTAGGTGCCCAGGAACGCACGAACGGAACCGCAGCACCAACCACGCCGACTGCACCCACGGCAGCGGTAGCACCGATCAGCAGCATGCGACGGCCAGAATCTACTCCGTCATTACTCATCAATTTATTCTCCCCTGCATGATTCAGGTCCGCACCCTAAGCGCACGGCCCATTTATAAGCACGGTAATGATATGTAAAAGACGCACTTCCGACAAGGCAAAGTGCATATTTTCATATTAAAGTGTGCAAAGAGTTTACCCAGATCAATAAAACAGCCAAAAGAAAAAAACCCGGCGTAACCGGGTTTAAACATGGCTGGGGGACTAGGATTCGAACCTAGACAGACGGAGTCAGAGTCCGTAGTCCTACCATTAGACGATCCCCCAAATCTGCCCCAAATCCGCAAACACCAATACGTAACACCAATACGCAAACACCACGACCAATGAACGTATTAACGTTTGGAATACTGAGGACGCTTACGCGCTTTACGCAATCCGAGTTTCTTACGCTCCACTTCCCGCGCATCACGGGTCACAAAACCCGCTTTACGTAAGGGCGAGCGTAAAGACTCATCGTATTCGATCAGTGCCCGGGTAATGCCATGGCGAATGGCACCGGCCTGGCCACTGATTCCACCACCACTCACTGTCACCAATACATCGAACCGGTTTTGCACTTCCACCAGTTCCAGAGGTTGCCTGACAATCATCCGCGCCGTTTCCCGGCCAAAATAAATATCAAGCGATCGGGCATTTACCTCAATCTTACCCGTACCCGGCCGCAAAAACACCCGGGCACTTGCTGTCTTTCTCCGGCCTGTGCCGTAATTTTGCTGAATCATGGTCACTACACTCAAATCTCAAGAACCTGGGGTTGCTGCGCCGTATGCGGATGCTCTGCACCACCATACACTTTCAGTTTTTTCAGCATGGCCCGGCCCAGAGGCCCCTTGGGTAACATGCCACGAACAGCAATTTCAAACAGCTGTTCAGGTTTTTTAGCGATCATCTGATCAAAACGGACACCACGAATGCCTCCCGGATAACCGGTATGATGCCAATACATCTTCTGCTGCGCCTTGTTGCCGGTCACTGCCACCTGCGCCGCATTCACCACAACAATAAAATCGCCGGTATCCACATGAGGAGTATATTCGGGTTTATGCTTCCCCCGCAACCGTGCAGCAACCACACTGGCGAGACGACCCAGGGTTTTTCCTGAAGCATCCACAACAAACCAGTCACGCCGCACTGTTTCCGCTCTAGCACTGAACGTTTTCATAAATTTCCGCCTAAACAACGTATCGAATCCGGAATCTTCCGGAAAAATCAGGCTGGAAATTCTATACGAGATTAACGGCCATGACAACGGGTTCAACCAAATTAATAAGCAGTTGCTGATGAAAAACTTTCTGTCGGTGCATTCTCAGTGGACTGCACCGACCAGAACAGACATTCGCCACTCACTTTATCAAGTACTGCTTTCCCTATTCCCCATCCACTGCCCCAGAGGCCGGCAGTCTGTCACGCTCAGCCTGGGTCAGCACTGAAGCGGATCCTGGCTGCAATAACGACTGAGCAATCCAGCCATGCTTTCCTTCACAGCTACCCGCCAAGATACGCACCTGCACCGCATTCAACCCACGAATACCGTTGATATCATGCACCAGGGCAATTTCTTTCACCAGGTCACCCTGTTTTGGTTGACAATCACTCGCATCCGCCAGCACACTTGGTTTGACCACCAAGTGACCTTCTTTCAAAATCAACGCTTTTTTGTCCAGGCCACTGCCCGCACTCGCCTGCGCCGCCTGAAAACAAAGACAACCTATAATCACCACACACAGATAGCGGTACATGTCACTCTCCTTAACCGGCATTACTACATTTCCGGAAGAAATACGTCAACGACCGAATCCCCTTTTTCCGGCCATCAAGTACTCCACATCCACCCTGATTACTGCAACCGCTGCCACACTGATACCATCGTTAACACCACACGCACCAGACCTGTCTGGAAGTGCAAGCCCTGTCCTTGACGATGATTTATTTTGATATTCCTGATTTTTTATTAATTGTTAAGCCACTAATGCCTGTCAACGCAAACTGTGCCTGTCAGATAACACATCAATCACAACCCCTATCGACGGCTACCGACACAAAGTTGTGCGATTATACCATTTTCCCTGCTTCAAAAACAGACAATAACGACACAGCTGATGTAAGCAATGGCTTACATCAGCTGAAGCTTAGCGATAACACCATGCGCTGTGCCATCTTCTGCCTCAGGGTCTGTCGCTGCAATATACGTTGATGAATCTCCTCGCCTTGATCAGCCTAACACAGGTATAATGACACGCTGATGAACCCCATGATTACAGGCCTCCTTATGTCAGAAAATGTGGATTTACAGGAAATCGCCAGATTTTCAGCCTTGGCGGCTCGCTGGTGGGATACGACCGGTGAATTTCAGCCGTTGCATGCCATTAACCCCATCAGACTGAACTGGATTGATGAACGGGCAGGACTTTCCGGCAAAAAAGTGGTTGATGTCGGCTGCGGCGGCGGCATTCTCAGTGAGGGCATGGTGCGCCGTGGTGCCCAGGTGACCGGTATCGATCTGGGCACAGCGGCACTGGCCGTGGCCCGCCAGCATGCCACCGCTACAGGACTGTCCATTGATTACCAGGAAATAGCCGTTGAGGCACTGGCCGAACAGGCAGCAGGAACCTTCGACATTGTCACCTGCATGGAAATGCTGGAACATGTCCCTGATCCACAATCGGTAATCAGCGCCTGCCAACGCCTGCTCAAACCCGATGGTCTGGCGTTTTTTTCAACCATCAACCGCAACCCCAAATCCTGGCTTTTCGCCATCGCCGGTGCCGAATACCTCCTGAAGCTTCTGCCCCGCGGCACCCATAATTACAGTCGGTTTATTCGGCCCTCGGAACTGGCTGCCATGTGCAGACAGGCGCAACTGCTCGTGGAAGACATGATTGGTCTGCATTACAACCCCATTACCCGGCACTACTGGCTTGCCGAAAATGTCGATGTCAATTATCTGCTGTTTGTGCGCAACCCGGCCCAATGACTGAATTTACAGAAAAACCGGCGGCAGTTTTTTTTGATCTGGATGGCACACTGCTGGATACTGCAGAAGATTTCCGCTATCTGCTGAATGAACTGCGTCAAGAACAGGCATTGCCTCCTCTTTGTCTCGATCAGGTGCGTCCCTGGGTCTCCGAAGGCTCACGTTGTATGATCAGCGAGGGCCTGGCCGAGCTTCAACTGGATGCATCTGCACTGGAAAAACAGCGTAAAACGTTTCTTGATCGCTACGCCCAGCACCCCGCCCGTTTCTCGCACCTGTTTCCGGGCATGGATCACCTGCTGCAACAATTACAGGCAGCGGCGATTCCTTGGGGCATTGTCACCAATAAACCCAGTCGCTATACCTCCCCCCTGCTGGCAGCCCTGCAGTTAGAGCCGGCGACTACCGTCTGCCCGGACGGGTTGATCCATACCAAACCGCACCCGGAAGGGCTGTTAAAAGCGGCAGCAGCACTCGGTCAAGACCCCAGTGGTTGCTGGTATATTGGCGACCATCCACGGGATATTGAGGCCGGACTCCGGGCAGGCATGCGAACCGTGGCGGCTGCCTGGGGCTACATTCCTGCCACCATGCACCCGCAACAGTGGGGAGCGCACTATACTGTCAACGAAGTGGCCAACCTGTGGCCACTGTTATTTGCGTCCGGGAGCAGTTTCTATGCATGACTATCAGGCCCCATCCGGGCTACTTAACCAACGAACCATCCTTGTCACCGGTGCCAGCGACGGTATCGGACGTGCAGCCGCCATCAGCTATGCGCAACTCGGAGCCAATGTTATCCTGCTGGGGCGACACCAGGATAAATTAATTAGTGTCTATGATTATATTGAGAAAAAAGGCTATCCAAAACCTGCGATTCTGCCTCTGGATCTGGCACACACCACTGCAGAACAGCTGGATCAACTGGCACAACGTCTGCTGGATGAATTCGGATCGTTGCATGGTTTACTGCATAATGCAGCGGTTCTCGGCGAAATTACGCCACTGGAACAGTATGAATACGGTACCTGGGATCTGGTGATGGCCACCAATCTGCGGTCGGTGTTTCTTCTGACCCAGTCCTTGTTGCCTGTGTTACGTCAGGCGGCGGCAGCCAGCGTCATTCTGACCAGCAGCAGTGTAGGTCGGCAAGGGCGACCTTACTGGGGAGCCTATGCCGTCTCCAAGGCCGGCATTGAATCATTGAACCAGATCTGGTCGCAAGAACTGAAAGACACCAGTGCCATCCGCTTTAACTGCATCAACCCCGGTGCAACGCGCACATCGATGCGGCAATACGCTTACCCCGCTGAAAACCCGGAAACACTGCGCCGCCCTGAGGAAATTCTCAACCTCTATCATTTTCTCATGGGCGATGCCAGTATTGGTATTACCGGCCAATCTTTTGATGCACAGCCAAATAATTGACATTATTTGGCGTCATTTGCCGCAAATTCATAACAACCTACTGAAATACTGATTTTTTTTAAAACCGCCCTTTGCGTTGGCATGTTTCTGGCATTCCTCAGGTATCCCATGCACAATACCGTCCTGGAGTGAAGACACATGGTCATCTTGCGCACCATTAATAGCAAATCCGAACATTCCAGCCTGGCGCTGAAACGCTCGCGTTTGCAAGCCCTGCGAACTCCTACAGAATTACAGTTGAAATTACCGACGCTGCTGCATGGCAGTCTGGATCCGCTGATTATTTTGCAAAATTTTCAGCAAGAGATCAGTGAAGATCTGGAAATCAGTCACCTTGAACTGATCAGCGCCAATCACCTGATGCAATACTGCGACGGCCATAGTGGCAATAATCGCCTGCATTATGATCTGAAAATTGAGGGAGAACCCCTGGCCAGTTTTTCCATCACCCGTAATGTACAGTTTTCTGAACAGGAAATCATCTGGCTGGAACATGCGTTAGTGCATCTGGTCAAACCACTGAAACACGCCTTGATGTACCTGGAAGCCTGTGAAAAAGCCAATACGGACAGTTTGACCACCTTAGGCAATCGTCGCGCCCTGGAAAGTGCCTTGTCCCGTTGCAGTCACAGCGCCGAACGTTATCAACGCCCCTGCTCCCTGTTAATGATTGATGTGGATCATTTCAAAAAAATCAATGACGAACATGGACATGCCTGTGGAGATGACATTCTTGTAGCGCTGGCGCATCAGCTAAAAGCCGGATTGCGCGCCAGTGACCAGGCCTTTCGCTATGGGGGAGAAGAATTCGTCATTCTCCTGGACGACACCGAGATGGAAGGCGCAAAAATCCTTGGTGAACGTCTGCGCATCGCTGTCGCTGAAAAGCCCATGCTGGGAGTGCACTGTAGCATCAGCATCGGCCTGGCACACTATCAGCCACATGAAGGCAGCGGTTCCTGGATACAGCGCGCCGACCGTGCCCTGTATCAGGCGAAACTGTCTGGACGTAACTGCCTGGTGGATGAAACCGCACTCAAGCACTGACCGCTGTTTCGGTCTATGCTTCAGTCCACTTCATCCTCGTCCCGTCGTTGCTGACGCAGGTACCCCCCCCGACGTGCGGGCAAGGGCGCTTCCTTCATCCGTTCAGTACGGCGTTTTTGCAAGCCGTACAGCCCCGTGCCACGACGCAGCAAAAGCTCCACCTCCGATGCCAGTTGATCCACCGCCTCCTGATCCATTTCCAGCCAGCGTCCAGTTCGTAATTGTCTGGGCAGGTGCACAGAACCAAAGCGCACACGAATCAACCGACTGACAACCAGCCCGACCGCCTCAAACATGCGACGTATTTCCCGGTTCCTGCCCTCACGCAACGTCACCTGGTACCAACGGTTCGCCCCTTCTCCGCCCACGGCATCAAAGACTTCAAAATGGGCAAGGCCATCTTCCAGCATGACGCCATGCATCAACTGTTCACGCATTTCCGGACGAACATCACCCAACACCCGCACTGCATACTCTCGATCAATTTCACTGGACGGGTGCATCAGGCGGTTGGCCAGTTCTCCATCAGTAGTCAGCAACAACAATCCTGAACTACTCACATCCAGACGGCCTACGAGAATCCAGCGCTCATTGCGCAGTTCCGGCAAATGATCAAAAACCGTCGGCCGCCCCTCAGGATCAGAGCGCGTACAAATCTCTCCTTCCGGCTTGTAGTAAATCAATACCCGCCGTCGTGTTTCTTCCTCCGCTGTTACCCGTACCATACGGCCATCCACCCGCAATTCATCCCCAGGAGCCACCCGGTCGCCCAAGGTTGCCATTTTCCCATTGACACTCACACGACCTTCTGCGATCGCCTGTTCCATGACCCGCCGCGAGCCTACGCCCAAACGTGCAAGCACTTTCTGAATTTTTTCACTAACCGTCTGCTCACTCATTCATTTAGCTCTGGTGTATCCTGGCACTTGCTGTCAACCTTGTCTCAGGCACTGTTGATTCCCGGGTGTCAGCGCATCTCCCTTGAATTCAGGCACAAAGCCCCAGTCCATCCCATTTGAATACGGCATCAGCAATTCCTTTGCCACTTTACCCAACTGTCCCTTCACCCAACAGTTCCTTCACCCAACAGTTCCTTCACCCAACAGTTCCTTCACCCAACAGTTCCTTCACCCAACTGTCCCATCAAGCAAATACTGCTCCGCCACACACCAACAGTACTGTGTGCAGTTTAGCTTTCTCCAGCAAATAATTGGCATTTATTCAGCTATTCCTCACTGATTTTGCCGAATATCACCCGATTCCTGCCCATGTTCCTGTGTCATGTCCCCCAGAACCTGCGCTCCCAACGCTTCTACATCAGCCAACGGTGGCAAATCCGAGAGTTTCTGCACCCCTAACGCATCCAGAAATTCACGGGTCGTTACCCAGAGTGCTGGTCGCCCTGGCACTTCCCGGTGCCCCGCCATGCGTATCCATTCCCGCTCCTGCAAGGTCCGCATGATCTGACTACTCACACTGACTCCGCGTATTTCTTCAATTTCACTGCGGGTAATCGGCTGCCGGTAGGCAATCAGCGCCAAGGTTTCCATCAACGCCCGGGAAAACCGTGGCAAACGCTCTTCCTGTAACCGCCCGACATAAACCGCATACGCACCCCGTATCTGCAAACGATACCCAGACGCCACCTGCACCAGCTCCAGTGCTGATGACAGCAACAACGAGTTCAGCACACACAGCCCTTGTTGTATATCCGCAAGGGTCAGCACCAGTTCCGGCTCCAGTAACGACCGCAACTGTTCTTCCCGAAGCGGTCGGTTGGCCACCACCAGCAATGCCTGTAGTACCAGTGCCAACTGCTCAGGCGGCATCCATTGCACTCCGGCGACGCACATACAGCGGTGCGAGAAACACGCCTTGCACCAGTACCAGAATACCTTCGCGTATCAGCTCAAGCACCGCCATAAAACTGACCACGACTCCCATTCTACCTTCTGCCGGACGAAAGAGTCGATGGAATTCAATAAATTCCTCACCCTGCACCCATTCCAGAATTTCCACCATCCGCTCACGCAACGTCAACGCTTCCTTGACAATCTGATGATGCTCATAAAGTTCCGCCCGACGCAACACCTCCTGCAAGGCGCTGAGCATGGCCGAAAGATCCAGATCAGGTAGTGGGGCAGGCCGCTGCAACACCGGTGCCTGCATCTGTACCACGTAAAAATCCCTGCCCTCCTGAGGCCAGTTCTCCAGCGCTTCTGCCGCCCGTTTGATACGTTCATACTCCTGCAGCCGTCGCACCAGTTCCACTCGCGGATCAGCCTCAGCAGCGCTAGTCGCTGAAGCTGGCCGTGGCAACAGACAGCGCGACTTGATTTCTCCCAGAATTGCAGCCATCACCAGATATTCCGCCGCTAATTCAAACTTCAGTGTCTGCATGACCTCAATATACTGCATATACTGCCGGGTAATCTCCGCCACCCGAATATCGAGAATATCCATATTCTGCTTGCGAATCAGATAAAGTAACAGATCCAGCGGCCCTTCAAAACTTTCCAATGCCACTTCCAGCGCATCCGGAGGAATAAACAAGTCCTCAGGCATCTGCGTCCATGGCTGACCATAAACCCGTACACCCTGGGATGGCTGTCCCTCACCGCTGCGCTCATCTGCAAGTCGGTTTTTATGTTCGGCAACCTCCGCCGCATGCAAAACACTTTGGTCAGTGTCCATATCAACGGTATTTCAGGCCCATCGCCGCCCGCACTTCATCCAGGGTGTCTTCCGCCACAGCCCGAGCCGCCGCATTGCCTTCAGCCATCAGGCTATGTAACACGTCGGGATTTGCTTCCAACTGCTGCGCACGCTGCCGCATCGGCTCCAGTTCCGCATTGATCGCATCGATGATCGGTTTTTTACAATCCAGGCATCCGATACCTGCTGAACGACAGCCACCTTGCACCCATTGCCGAGTTCGTTCATCACTGTACACCTCATGCAAAGGCCACACCGGACAACGATCCGGTTGCCCGGGATCAATCAGGCGTACCCGGGCAGGGTCAGTAGGCATCGCCTTGATCTTCCGCACCACTTCATCCGGAGTCTCGCGCAATGTAATCGTATTGCCATAGGATTTTGACATTTTCTGCCCATCCAGCCCCGGCATTCTGGCCTCCGGAGCCAACAAAGCCTGCGGTTCTGGAAGAATGATTTTTCCCAGACCTTCCAGCGAACCCAGCAGTCGTTCTTTATCACCAATGGTAATATTTGACTGATCACGCACCATCGCCTGCGCCGTACCCAACGCCTCTTCGTCCCCGGTTTCCTGGTAACGCTTGCGCAGGTCCCTGTACATGCTGGCATTTTTCCTACCCATTTTCAGCAACGCCAGCTCTACCGCCTCAGCAAACCCTTGTTCACGCCCAAACAAATGGTTAAAACGCCGCGCCAACTCCCGGGTCAACTCCACATGCGCCACCTGATCTGCACCCACTGGCACCTGACCGGCCCGATACATCAAAATATCCGCCGATTGCAATAAGGGATATCCCAGGAAACCATAAGTCGCCAGGTCTTTTCCCTTGAGTTTCTCCTGTTGATCTTTGTAGGTGGGCACGCGCTCCAGCCAGCCCAGCGGAGTAATCATCGACAGCAACAGATGCAATTCTGCATGTTGCGGCATCTGCGACTGGATAAATAACGTACAACGTGAAGGATCTACCCCGGCGGCCAGCCAGTCCACCAACATTTCCCAGACACTATGTTCGATGATGCGCACATCCTCATAATGTGTCGTCAACGCATGCCAGTCCGCCACGAAAAAAAAACAGTCGTATTCATGCTGCAGTTTAACCCAGTTTTTCAGCACCCCATGATAATGCCCCAAGTGCAACCGCCCGGTAGGACGCATGCCCGACAATACACGCCGATTACTCAAACTGCTCAACTGACTACTCCCAAAGTACGCTTATGGCGGGTATTATAGCCGGACTTGCGCTGCGATAGGCAATTAACTGATTTATTCTACACCGCCCCTGCGGAAAGGCTGGGGATTCTAATATCGAAGCCAGAGGCAGCATCAACAATACCTCACATGGCATTTATAACACGCTGAAACTGAACATAATGCTTCCAGGAACACCCGCTACGCCATTCAAGGGTACGCACCCTGGCCAGTCGATCGGTGACTGCAACAGCGGCGAACGAAGTAAAGGCTAGTCACGAAACATTCATCAGAAACAGACTGTTGCCGCAGAAAAATTCTATTTCTTGTCTTTTAGGTTACAATAAATGCGGTATGACCTGTTTTGTCTGCTGCCCGCATCCTCATTACCAGCAACAACGCCGATTGTATTGCGGAGCAATTAACTGATGCTTGATATTTGCTCATACCTATCTATAATTACTCCCTATGAGGAAGCAATATCGGATATACGAATTCGTCCAACGTATCGGTCGAGCGACAAGTACGATTCGTCGCTGGGAGGGCAGACTGACCGCCAGGCGCCTTCCATCCGGCCAGCGTTATTTTGACGAATCGGACGTGAGGGTAATGTTGGGCGGCGCACCGGACAAGCGGCTTACCGTGGTGTACTGCCGCGTCAATAGCGCAGGGCAAAAGGACGATTTGGCATCGCAAGTTAAGGAAGTCGGCGGCGGTATGAACTTCAAGCGCAAGCGATTCCTTGATCTGCTGGCTTGATCTGCTGGAGCGTGGCGAGATTGCGCGAGTGCTGGTGGCACATAAAGACAGGCTGATGCGGTTCGGTTATGATCTGCTGGAGCATCTGGCTTGCGATTGTGCATACCTTCAGTTGCCGACTGTACGGGATGCGCCAGTACAAAAAACAGATCAAAGACGATTATCCGCAAAGCTCAAGGATCCCAAGGAGTTGCTGTCGTGACCACCATCACTCGCATTCTGTCCGCCGAACCGTCCTCGCTGCCAGCGCTGCGCTCGATCAGCAAGGCGATGGGCTTTGTTCGCGCCGACCTGTGGCGGC
>JAJXWR010000003.1 GCA_021781515.1 Pseudomonadota bacterium | reverse complement strand
CTGATAATCCAGTTGCTTGCGCAAGGCAGAGGCGGCCGTCATGTCCACAAAGCGAAACTGTCCGGAACGCAGGAGTTTGGTCATGATCGTGTCGGTAATAGATTCTGTATCAATATGCTCCATGGTTTTGTTACGCACATGATCGACAAAGAGGATCGGACGGATACCGTTGGCGGTCATGCGCTGCACCGGAGGGAAGGCCAGCAGGGAATCTACTTCATGGCTGGCAATTAATTGCAGATCCGTGGAGCCGAAGTCGGTGTTGACCGTTTCGACGCCATTGGCATCACCGTATTGTACCGTAGTGGTACAACCGCTCAGACCCAAGCCCAGTATCAATCCCAAGGAAAGGCTATATGCTGCTGACTTCATCATAAAAATTCTCGCTTTGTATGAAATGATCCGTTAAGCCGACAAAGGGGGTGTTGCCACGCCTCAATTGTCCAGTTTGCGCACCGAAATATTGAAATCCTGGGCATCGGCATTGGGAGCGGTAGACTGCACTTGCAGATGCTCCTTGCCATGCAGATGCGCCGGCGTCCAGGGTTGAGATCCCGGGTTGACCACAAAGCCACTGCTGTCTACCCAGTTGATCCGGTATTCAATGGATTTGCTGAAATAAGAATTATTAACCAGCGTCGCCTGCACCCGGGAAATGCCTACACCCCGATCGACCTTGAAATTCTGGATACTGACGACAGAGCGTAAGCCGGGATTATCATAGTGCACCTTGGCGGCATATTGTTGACTGCTGAAATCAACATTGGCGGTCACTCCGGCAGAACAACCTGCCAGCAGTACGGTGGCCGTCAGGGATAATGCGGCAATTATTTTCAGGGACATAAAATACTCCTTTAACGTACAGAATAACGTACAGAAATTATAACGCCAAATGTAGCCCGAAGGTTGACAAGGCCGCTCTTCAAACCAATTTCGTCATAGCACCCGTCACAATACGCTAACACGCTGACGCTTCGACTGTTTATTATAGGGCGTTTATTATAGGGCATAGGTATTCAGACTAAGCATCTGTCCGGCTTCACTGACCAGTAATATTGTCGTATGCCCCGTCTGGATGTTCACTGGAATCGTATGCCCATCAATTACTACCGAATGCGCTCCGGGAGCCAGCCATACCCGGTCTGTCTGTGCATTGGCGGGTAGACTGCTCCAGGAGCGCACATCGGCCTGATCCGTTACCGCTGTTAATAATACTCCAAAAAGCGAACCCAGATCACCTGCATTTTTATTAAGTTCACGTTGCATTTTCTGCTTGGTCAGCAGCCGCAGCCATTGTCGGGCGAGGATGCCTGGCAATTGCTGTTTGAGATCAAAAGTGGCCAGAGCCACCACATCCACCAGGGGAGAGGTGGTCGCTGGTTGTTGGTCAATCAGATAATTCAACGGCTGGGGTAACATAAAAGGCCCAGAATAGATGGGAACGGCCAGATAGTTGGTCGTAGAACTGGTCACGATGGGAAAACGCAGGTTCTGCTTAACGGGCACCCACCCCTGTTCGTAGAGGACCACCAGGCTCCCGGAGAGCGGGGGCGGCAGCAGGTGAGGTACCGCCTTGGCCGCCTGGGCGACTTCCGACATGCCGGACAGAGTACCGATACGTAGTACATCCCGCCGTACGGTTGGATTATCCGGCCAGATTTCCAGGGCTTTCTTGTCGTCGATATAGGCGTCGTTCAATTGACCGGCAGCCTCATAGATCAGTGCTGAGATGTAAAAGGCATAGGCATTCTGAAAGGCATTTTTTACCCGGCCGGCGGCGGCATTCATGCCGCTGAAAAAATCAGCGTTGGTGTAAGCGTTTGGATTGAATCCTTGTTGCTGCGCCGAACGGGTAGCAGCGTAGACTTTGGAGTCATTGGCGAGGAGCACCTGACGTTGTTCAAATTCAGCATTACGCACTTCAACCAGGGCATCGGTTGGTTTGCCGGTGGCCAGATAGTTGAGTGCCTGGTATTCGTGCAAGAATATTTTCTCAAAGGGACGGCCTTCATAAGGCAGCGCATTGTCGTTAGTGAGTAAACTGGCCCCCTCGCTGGCGGTATGGCTTAAGGAAATGCGTGCACGCAAGCGCAATTCATCCCAGCGTTGCGTCACCTCGGAGAAATTCTGCAGGCTGTCCTTGGGGTTTTGCGTCAACAGGTTAAGGCGCCCCAGTTCCATCAGATACAGAATTTTATCCTGACCGTCTGCCGCTTCGGTCAGTGTTTTTTTCTCTGCGGCAACAGCGCCGCTGTTCAGCGCATTGCGCAAGTTCTGCGCTTTTGCTGTATAGGGCACCAGAATGCTGTTGGTTACACAGGCGGACAATCCGAGGATCAACCCGGAAATACACAGGCAACGCAGAAAAAGACGCATAGGTGACATTTAAGGCATTCAAGTCCAAAGGTTAATAAGATAATTCACTGGGGTTCTGTGCTCGATGTTAGCATAAGCCTTGCAAAAATGACGTGCTACAGGTCAATTTTTAACCGGATTCTGGGAGGGTCGGATTCTGGGAGGGTATGTCCAGCAGCATTCCATAAAGTTGCAGCAGTTGCTGGCTCATGGCTTCCAGTGACAGCGGTTCGATGCGATGTCTGGCTTCAAGGCCCAAGGTGTCTGCCAGTTCCGGGTCGCACAGTTGCTGCATGAAACCGGTTAGGGTGGCATGGTCGGCAGGGGAACAGACAAAACCGGCTCCATTGGCCACCAGTTCAGCACCACCACACTGTGTGCTGGTAATGATCGGCAGGCCGCTGGCCATGGCTTCGAGAATGACGTTGGGGAAAGGATCGTAATACGTGGGCAGTACCAATGCATCGGCCATTCCGTAAAGTGCAGGAAGGTCGTGGCGGATTCCCAGAAAGTGGCAGCGTGCCTCAATGCCCAGTTTTCGGGCTTGTCGTTGGTAACGTTCGCTGTGGCTATCGCGGCCGATGATGGCCAGGTGAGCCTCCATACCCAAGGGTTGCATGGCCTGCAGTACGGTGCTCAGGTTTTTCCGTTCAAATCCGGATCCGACAAACAGGAACAGCCGGGCCGCCTGCGGGATTCCCAACTGCTCGCGCATGATGGAACTTTGTATTTTTTGCCGAGGATGAAACTGCGAACTGTCTATACCATTGTAAATGACATGAATGTTCTCCCCAGGGATTTGAAAATGGCGGATGATCTCCGAGCGTACCATTTCAGAGTTGCAAATGATGGCTTTAAGCGCCGGGTGCTGAAACATGGCAGATTCTGCCTGCAGAACATACTGATGGTAACGGCTATGTTCCTGCCACCAGGATTTCCAGTGCGGTAAGAATTCCCGGCGGATGTTTAGCCATTGCCGGTGAACGCCATCGCCTGCCCGGTAGACCGAACAGCCAGGAATACGTTCGTGCGACTGTACCAGGTCGAAATTTTCCTCGGCACAGCGTTTCATGGCGGCTTCAGCGAAATTGCGTTCCCGGGAAATACGCCCCCAGATGGGGGGGTTACAGGTCAGCACCCGGAAGGGGCCCTGTTGTTGCCAATGCCGGGTGATCAGAGACAGCTCAATGCCGCTGTGACTCAATGCTTCCAGGGCACGGCTGACAAATCGCTCCGCACCACCGTCCGGGCGGTATTGCTGACGAATCAGGGCAAGGCGGGGCATGATAACATCTCCTGGATGGCTTGTAGTACTCGTGGAACCGGGATCGTTTCCAGGCAGTCGGCTATCTGGCTGTCAGCGCATCCGGCCAGTCCACAGGGGCGACAGGGAAAATGTTCAGGGTCGGCAGTGATGACCCGGTGCCGCTCATCAGGCATCCACGGCCCCCACTCCCGGTCACCGCTTGGACCGAACAGCACGACGCTGGGGATGTTTAGTGCCGCCGCCATGTGCATGGGCGCAGAATCCATACCGAAAAACAACTGTGATCGCTCAATCAATGCCGCCAGTTCGTCCAGGCTCAGGCGTCCGGCCAGATTTAACGAGGGGGGATGGGAGGAATAGCCTACAATGGTGTTGATCATCGCCATTTCTTCCGGGTCAGGACTGGCACTCAATATTACCCGATGGCCTTGCAGCAACAGGGTCTCCATGACTCTGGCGGTTTTTTCCGGGTTCCAGCTTTTAAAAGACCAACGCGAAGTCGGGTGAATCAGGATAAACCCCTGAGAAGCCCAGGGGTGTTCGGACAGCAGCGACTGAATTTTTTGGCGGGCAGGCGCAGAAATGCCCAGAAACAGCCGCCGCTCTTCTGTTTTTGGGTGCAAGCCCAGAACACGCAAGGCATCAATATGTTTTTCCACTGTGTGGCGCAGCCGTCCGGGGACGGGATAATGATGACTGAAACTGTTGCGCCAGTACCTGCTGTGGCGACGGCGCACATAGTCTGCCACAATGGCCAGTGGCGGACGAATCCAGCGGGCCAGCAGCGCTCCGCGCCAGGATTCGGTTAAGTGTAGAACCAGGTCGTAGTGACGCCGACGCAACGTCTGCAGCAGTTCCATCTCTGCCCGTAGTTGATACAGGAGGCCCCGTTTTTTCCAGGACCGATCTATGACATGAATCTGCGCAATAGCGGGATGCTGCTCCAGGAGAAAGCGGGTATCGGCATAGACCAGTACATCGGTCTCGATATGCGGGTGATAGGTTTTGAGCAGCGTCGGCAGCGGGGATGTTAGTAAAACATCGCCATGATGCCTTAATTTGATGATGAGAACCCGATTAATCCTGCTAAAATCAGCCTGAGTCATAAGACAGCCTTGATGCTTGCCAGCAACCGAACCCTTGCGCCTTCACACGGTGCCGTGCAAGGCGGTGTGCTAATCCTAGCACTGCCTGTGCTGTTTGTGCCAGTAATCCGGTGGCCCGGCACAGGGTCGCTGCCCAAAGTGTGTTGCCTGGCGGGGAATGTAGCGCGATGAAACCAGTTATTCCAGTGTTTTCAAGAACTCGGGTGCTTGTGGTTGGGGATGTGATGTTGGATCGTTACTGGAGCGGATCAACCGGCAGGATTTCGCCTGAGGCTCCAGTACCGGTGGTTTCTGTTGCAGAATGTGAAGACCGTCCGGGAGGAGCGGCCAATGTGGCCCTGAACATGGCGGCACTGGGTGTGCAGGTGTCGTTGCTGGGACTGACGGGGGCGGACGAAAATGCCGAGTTGTTACGTAACAAACTGACGGCTGCCGGCGTGGACTGCCATTTTCTGACGGTGCCCAATAAACCGACCATCACTAAACTTCGGGTACTTAGCCGGCACCAGCAGTTGCTCCGCCTGGATTTCGAGCAACGCTTTGCCCTAGAAGATGCCGCTGTTCTGGAACCCCATTTTGTCAACCTGTTGGCTGAAATGCAGGTGGTGGTTTTGTCGGATTACAATAAAGGAACGTTGATGTTGTGTGCTCCATTGATCCAACGGGCCAGGCAACAGCATATTCCTGTGTTGATTGATCCCAAAGGGGCTGATTTTGTCAAATATCGGGGTGCGACGCTGATGACCCCGAATATGCATGAATTTGAACTGGTGGCTGGGGAAGTGCAGCATGAGGCAGAACTTCAGGAAAAAGGGCTGGCCTTGATGCAGCAACTGGAGATGCCGGCCTTGCTGGTTACCCGTAGCGAGCAGGGGATGACCCTGTTACAGTCCGGGCAGGACGCCTTGCACTTACCCGCTCAGGCCCGGGAAGTATTTGATGTGACCGGTGCTGGTGATACGGTGATTTCCGTGGTGGCGGCGGCGCTGGCGGCGGGTGAGGCACTGCCTCAGGCCGTTGCCCTGGCGAACATCGCTGCCGGTGTGGTGGTGGGCAAACTGGGAACCTATGCGATCAGTGCCGAAGAACTGGCTGCAGAACTGGTGCCCATGGAACGGCCAGAAGATGGTGTGTTGTCTCAGGAACAATTGCAGCAGGCGCTAGCCAAAGCTCGTCAGCGTGGAGAACGGATCGTAATGACCAATGGCTGTTTTGATATCCTGCATGCGGGGCATGTGCATTATCTGCAACAGGCCCGGGCAGAGGGCGATCGACTCATCGTTGCGGTGAATGCGGATGCCTCGATTACCCGGTTAAAGGGCGTCGGTCGGCCCGTCAATCCGTTGTCGCGGCGCATGGCCGTACTGGCAGGGTTGAAAGCAGTGGACTGGGTCGTGCCGTTCAGCGAAGACACTCCGGAATCGCTGCTGCAACGATTAAAACCCGATGTGTTGGTGAAAGGCGGAGATTATGGGGTAGAAGGCGTTGTGGGTGCAGACATTGTTCGGGCGTATGGTGGCACCGTAAAAGTACTGGGGCTGGTTCCCGGGGTATCGACGACGGCCGTAGTAAACAAGATTCGCAGTTGAGGCATTGGTGTGAATCTGCTGCTGTTTAGTGAGGCCGACTGTATAGCGCCTCAAAAGGCGGTCATTACTGGCAAACGAGCGCAGCATATCGGCGATGTATTGCGCCTGCAATGCGGTGACCACTTGCGGGTGGGGCAGATCAATGGCCTGATGGGTACGGCACGGATCCGTGCCTGTGTCGCAGGACAGCAATACGAACTGGACTTTTCTCTGGATAGTCTGCCCCCACCCGCATTACCGGTGATCCTGGTACTGGCCTTGCCCCGGCCAAAATTGTTGAAACGGGTGCTGCAGATGACGGCAGGATTCGGGGTTAAATCACTCTACCTGATTCATTCGGCGCGGGTAGAGAAAAGTTTTTGGTCCACTCCGTGGCTGGAACCAACCGCAATTTATGACCAGTTGGTGGAGGGACTGTCGCAGGTACGCGACACCGTGCTGCCCAGTGTAGAACTACGTCGGCGCTTTCGTCCCTTTGTCGAGGATGAATTGCCGGCATTACTGGGTGATCGCACGGCCTGGGTGGCCGATCCCAAAGCGGCCCCTTGCCGGATGTTTCCACCTGCTCAGCAAGGTACGCAATTACAGAAAAGCTTGATTTGTATCGGCCCGGAAGGAGGATGGGTGCCTTTTGAACTGGCCCTGTTGGCCGCACAGGGGGTCCATCCGCTCGGACTGGGCCCGCGCATTCTGCGAGTGGAGTGGGCGCTGGCCAGTTTACTGAGCAGTTTATCAGCATCACTTTGCTAATTTCCCGGGAATTGAACTACAATGAACTTTGAATTACCAATCGGTATAAAAGTACACCAACTATTGCTGAATGAGGAATTTTTGCATGCAACGTACATGGGTCATGAGCGCATTGATTGGGGCACTGTGGGCAACCAGTGCGGTTGCCCGAGCGGAACTGGTAGTTATCACTGGCGCACAAAGTGATATTGGTGAAGTCAACATGCAGCAGGTGAAAGATCTTTATTTAGGAAAAATGACACAGACGGCGAAAGGCGTGACGGTTATTCCCCTGGATAACAGTGAAAAAACCGAGGCGGTTTTTTACGGAAAAGTGGCTAAAAAATCGTTGAAGAAAATGCGGCATCTCTGGTCTCATGCAATAGCGCATGACTTATGGCAGCCGCCTAAGCAACTGCTTTCTGATAAGGAAATGATCGAAGTTGTCAGTAAAAATCCGAATACCCTGGGGTATGTGGACAAAGCCAGTGTCGATAGTTCGGTGAAGGTCGTGTTGTCTTTACCTTGATGCGGCATAGGGTCTAGTCGATTCTCGCAGGGGGTATCCAGTGCAGTGCAGGTAAATTTCGACAGAGGTGCTGCTGCACCGAATCTAGCGCTTCAGGATTAAGCCCCAAGGCGCTCAGGATGGTGGGTGCGACTTGTAGTGTGCTGACCGATTGGTGGATTTGTTGCGCAGGGTAGCCGTCCCGGATCAGTAGCGCCACATGGCGGTCTTCGTCGTTGAAGCCGCCATGTTCGGCTTTTTTCCGGGTGTGTGCGGCCCCATAAATAACCCCGTAATCGGCTTCAAGCACCAGATCAGGGGTGCGATTGTTGGCAGGCCAATGTAAAACAGTCCCTTGGCTGTCCAGTACCCGGTGAATACCGAGCTGTTGGTGGTGCTGTTTCAGGTACTGCATGACGGCGGGTCTGGCCGTTGCTGATTTGAGCCAGATCAGGGCTCCATCATCGGCGATCAGGTGAACCAGTGCGCCAGGAGCGGCACTTTCTATGGCAGCCCTTAACTGTTTTTCCTCAATGTGGCGGATTTTCTGGCTATTGATGGGGCTGTTGCCGTGTTTGGCGGTGACAATGATCAGGGTCGCTGCATCCAGGTGTTGGGCACTCAACGTGTCCTGTAGTTGCCTCAGTAAGGCGTCTGTAGCCAATAATGCTTGTGCCAGTGCCGGCGAGGGAAGGCGATGTGGTAGGTAACCATATAATTTCTGGGCTACGCTGACTGCCTGCAGGTTGAGACCCAGCAGGGCCGGTACGGGGCCCGGGTGCTGGCCGTCATGTCCTTGACCTTGCAGTTGTTGCATTAATGCGTGGATTTTGTCGGCATCATACTGCTCTGTCTTATCGAGTGAACGGGCGATCTGATTGTTCAGTGTGGTCTTGCCTTCATAATTGGCCCCAATTTCCGGTGTATACAGGTCATCCACTGCATTTCCCTGATGCCCTGATACAAATTCATAAGCGGGGTGTTTGTCCATCCACGCCGTTGGTAAATGCTGCTGATGCAAAACATCGAATACAGAATTGACCAGAAGAAACTGATGCGGAAATACCGGTTGGCAGTGCTGAGCCGGGTCACGGGGCAATAATTCTGGATTGAGTCCGCCATTGGCGCCGTCAATGGTTTCATCATAACGGACAATAGTGCCGTGCGTTGTACAGTCAGAACCCGGGGGAGATAACTGCCGGTCATAAGCAACATCGTACCAGAGGCCAGTCACTGCAGGCGGTGCGCCAGTTAGCAAGGCGGCCAGACCGGGAAATGAATCGGCCGGGACCGGTGTACGGGCTTCACTGAACACTGTGCCTTGCGCCGCCCATTGCGCCAGTTGGGAGTGCGGTTGCTGTTGCAGTACCCATTGTAGATCTTCTGCATGCAGACCATCAACACTGAGCAGAAGTACGTGCTGGAATGGGGCAGCAAGCGCAAAGCCTGTGCTGAATATGCTCAGGAGAGTGGCGTAAAATGCACTGCGCAGGCGGTGCAACGGTTGATCTTGCCAACGGTGTAAAAATATAAAAAACATCTAATCATCTTCCTCATTACGTAATTCATGGTTGACCCAGAGGCTGAAGGGTAAGGGTCTGGATCGCAGGTTTGCGGGGGGGGTCGGGTAGTGCGCCGTCATCACCGCCTGAATGGCGGCATCATCCAGTAAGCGATAGCCCGAGGTCGTAATGACGGTGACATTGCTGACCACTCCATCGAGATAGGTGAAACCAACCCGGGTGCGGCCGTGCATATGTGCCATCCGCGCTGCCAGCGGATAGTTTACTGCGGACTGAATGGCTCCCAGTACCTGCTCGTTAAACGTTGCCAGCAGATGGGGATCGGGTTGCACCGGTGCAGGCGGGGTCACAGGGGCCGTCACTTGTGGGGTCGAGACAGGCGCTGCTGTGACCGGCGGGGGTTTGGGCTGGCTGACGGGAGTGGGGTCCTGCGGTAGCGGTGGCAGTAGTGGTTGTGGTCGGGGTTGCGCTTGCTGCGGCTGTATTGCCGGATGCACCGCATGCCGGATCACCGGTTTGGGTGGCGGCGGAGTTTCTGGTTTTACCGGTGTTGGCAGTACCGGAAAACTGAGCATGACTTTGATGGTCGGTGGTTCTGTGTGGGGGTGTGCCTGCGCCATGGCCCAGACTAACCCGGCCAGCATTCCGGCTTCAATCATGCAGGCCAGTAAGGCGGCCCGGGACAGATTTGCTTTAAGGATGGATTTCACGGGCGGCAAGACCAATTTGGGTAACTCCGGCCTGGCGACAGGCATCCATGACTGTCATCAGATGTTGTAAAGAGGTATCACGGGCTCCAGCAATGGTGACAATAGTATCCCGAGGATTTCCCGGCCCCCGTTGCAGATACTGGGTTAATTGCAGCGGACTCAGCGATTGATTATTGACCTCAATGAGTCCTTGCGTATTCAGGCTGACAATAACCTGCGGATGTGGCAAAGCCGTTGTGGTGGAACTGCTGGCCAGACTGGAACTGAGTCCTTTGGAAGGAATCATGTGCAGAGTAAACATAATGAAAAATATCAGCAAAAAAAACATGATATCTATCATTGGAATAATTTCAATGCGGGCTTTGCGTACTTCAAAATAGCGCATGGTTCAGAACACCTCGGCGGCCATCTTTTCGTTGTCGGACTGGCGGTTGCGTTTTGGTTGTTTGACCCGGTTGAGTAACATCAGTTTGACGGTTTCCAACTGGTGCATGATGACCCGTACCCGATTATTCAGGCCGTTAAAGGCGACCAGACCCAGAATGGCAATGAACAGGCCACAGGCCGTTGCAATCAGGGCTTCCGCCACTCCACCCGTGACTTGCGTCGGCGCATTGTTGGCATCGGCCAGTACTGAAAACGCACTGAACATGCCAATGATGGTTCCCAGGAGACCGAGCAGTGGTGCCAGGGTGACAATGGTGTCGAGCATCCAGAGAAAACGATCGATATGGGGAATCTCCCGCATGATGGATTCTTCCATACGGGCGTCCTCGTGTTCGGCATCAGGTTCCTGCCTCAAGATAATGGCGGTTTTCAGCAGACGTTCATGTGGCATGCCTTGATAACTTAAGCTGAGTTGTTGCAGGGATTGCACACTGGCAGTGTGAGATTCATCCAGAGACAACATCAACGCCTGACCGGCATGCAGCGCTTGGTACAGGTACCAGCTACGTTCAATAACGACAGTCAGCGCAATCAACAACAGGATGGCCATGAGGTATAAAATGCCGCCGGAGGCCTCGGCTAAATGCTTAAGGTGCATAAGTGTCATGAAGTGTTCCTTAATTAAATGAAATAATACGCTTGCCAGAATCCAGATTGCCCACGCAAGGTGGGCAATCTGTATAACATATTGTACTTAGTTAGATTTTTGTATTCATCGACAGCGTTAATGCGCGCCCTGGGATACTCCAGAAAATGACGTCGCCGTTAGTACCAGTGCCATTGGTCATATACAATCCGGAATGATTGAACAGATTATCCACCTGAACACTGACTCGGGTCGCCTGATCTTTACCGAAACTGTAGCTGGTCGTCAGGCTGGCGGTCGAGAATCCCCCAAGGGTGCCGCTAAAATTAGCGCCGTTCGGGTAAAGTGTTCCGGTATCCGGGCTGTGAATCTGGCCGATAAACTTGTCCAGCAGCGACAGGTAAAGGCCATTGCGGTCATAGGTCAGGCCGTTAGCCATGGTTCGGATCGGGGCATTGGGTAGCCAGTTGCCAGCGCTATCGTGGGCACTGTTGACTGAGCCGTTGCTGTACAGACTGAATCCACTGCCCAGATAATAGGTTCCTTCAGCTTCTACACCTTTGTAATGGGTTGCTCCATTGGAGTTATAAAAAATGATGTTGTTTGGATTGGAATTATTGTTCTGACTCAGTATCTGGTTCGCAAAACGAATATAATACAGATCAAAATCACCGGTGAATCGCTGGGTTTTATAGACCGTTCCCCACTGATAGTTCTGCGTACTTTGAGCCTTCAAGTCACTGGATCCAGGAGTGGCCGTATAAAACGTATTCAGGTTAGGTGCTAAAAAGCCTTCGGAGGCTTGTGCATAGGTAATCCAGTGGCGAGTCAGTTGATAATGTATATCCAGGGAAGGCAGCGCCTGTGACCAGGTGTGGCTGTAGTCCAGCGACTGTTTGGTGCCCTGGTCCACCGGGGCATTGACATGCCGGGTGAAGGAAACGTATTTCAGGCCAGGACGTATTGTCAACGCCTCGGTGGCTTTCCAGGCGAACTCGGCATACGGCTGCAGGGTGTCCAGCGTGTCGGTCATCAGACGATCCGTTGCCGCCGATAAAGGATTGGGCGCACTGGCTGACCCACCGGGGTTCAGCGCCTGTCCCAGGGTGTAATCCACTTCAAACTGCGAACGACTGTTGTCTTGATGATCGTACCAGAGGCCAACGTTCAGATCACCGGCAGCCAGATGATCAGAGGCTCGCAGGGTATCGCCGACGGAGCGGTACATCATGGTCATCGCTTGCCCGGGAACATCAGTAGCGCCCCAGGTGGTTCCCAGATCTTTGTTAGGGCCAGTGGATTCCATGGCAAAGGTCTGACTCAGGTCATTGCCGTTATAACCATGATGCCGATAGCCAAAAGTGTAGAGTTTGTTATCAATTGTCCAAGAATTCTGTACGGTGTTAATGCCGATGTACGACATATCCCCACTGATTTTGTCCATGTTGTAGCCGGAGAAGGTCTGGCTGTTCGGGTTGCTGGACAGTCCGAAATTATTGCCGTAGGCCGCCATCTGTGTCAGTGTGGCACCGAGCGGAACATTCTGGTTCAGATCGTTGTACATGCCCATGAGCGTCAGCACGGTGCTGTCATTCAGGGGTTTGAGCAGCTTGAACAACGCATTGGTACGACGTTGATTGGAGTTGCTCAGATAGCCATCGGAGCTCAACTGTTTGACGTCCATGTAGGCGGAGGCATCCCCCCAGTTTTGTAAGGTACCGGAATCAAACTCACCACCAATCAGACGCGTATTGAAACTGCCGTAACTTAGATAGGGACTGAGGCCAGCGACGGCTGAAGGATCTTTGGTGGTATTGGCAATCGTCCCGCCAAAAGTGGCGTCACCAATGGTCGCCGCACTGCCAGGACCTCGGTCCACGGTAATGGCTCCCAAATCCTGCGGCATAAAATACGAGGTCGAATGGTGGGTAAAATCATTGGAGTCGCCAATGGGAATGCCATCAAACGTCACATTGTACTGCCCGTCCTGAAATCCGCGGATGCTCAGACCTTGCGATTCCATCAGGCCATTGCCATTGGGGTCAACGTTCCAGACGCTGGGTGCAATACTGACAATATCCGTGTAGTTTGAACCGGGTCCGGCGTTTTCTTCAATATAATGCCGGGAGATAATGGAGGCCGGCTCGGTTTCCGAGAGCGATGCCTGCGTTGGGGCCTGAGCCGGGGCTGATTCGCTGTGTGTATCTTCGGTCGCATGGTTATTCATGTCACCGGCATCGTTTTGTACAGTGCCCAGATCCACAGAGGGATTGGAATCAGCGTAAGTCTGTGCGCTGAGGCTGATTAGGCCTGATAACGCCATCCTGACGAAAAATTGCAGGCGATAGTGGCTGGTTGACATCTTGAAGCTCCTTGATTCCCCAAAAAAGTGAGATTCCCCAAAAAAGTGATGTAAAAAAATAAAATGACCTACATCAATACGAAGGTGCAAAAGCCGCAGAAATGTAGCGAAATATTGTGACAAAATGACTACATATTTATGACAATTGCACGACCAAGGGATTATTCAGGGGTGTGTCGGGTGTCAAAAACCACGGTGATCTGGATACCAGCGCTCAAGTGCCGCCAGGGTATAGCGGGTGCGCATGGGTCCATCGGGCAGCCAGGCCGGGCCAGCGGCGGCGGCCTGCAGTAAGAAATTGAGCAGTGTCAGATGTCGACGCAGTACCCGTTCCAGTCGGTGCGGCAGTACCGGGTTAAAATGACCAAATAAACTAAACAGTTGACTGGGGTTTTTCTGCACCCATGTCCAAGATCCCATTTCCAGGGTGAAAGGCAGAAAAGTAGCCTGCTGCGGTTGCAGATGTTGTTGCAGATGCTGTTGGTACAGGTAATCCCACAGATCGCCATGGGTACAATAAATGACCGATTGAGGTTCCATCCGGTAGAAGCTATGCTGCGGATAGGTATCATTGAACAGTTTACGCAAGGCAAAGGCTTCTGCCAGATGCGGTGCCGGGGCATGCTGGCTGGCAAAAGGGAACCAGATCCGGTCGAGTAGGCCAAATCCGGAATGACAGTCGATGGCAATAGCCAGCGGTCGGCCAAACAATTGCTCCTGCATGGTCTGGCAGAGCGATTGTGCTTCGGTTTCCATAGGGCGGTGTGCCGCCCCCCGGTACCAGGGCAAATGCGGTGAAATCCGGTGCCCGCCAATTAACCAGGGAACCCGACTGAGTGCGTCCACTGGGGCGTTGCGCATCAGATCAACGCCGTTACCATTACTGCGGCGGCGTTGTTGCAGTCCTACCGGGTTGACCATGGGCATAAAAACGACATGTACCTGTTCCAGCAACAAATTAAGGCTTTTATCCCAGAGCATGCGCCCCACCAGTGAGCGTAGAAAAGCCAGCACTACTTCAGTGCCGATCCGTTCAAGGCCATGGACACCACCAACATAGGCGACTGCCGGGGCCGCAGGGTCAGCACTGCCCATGCAGACGAGGGGGAGGGGGTAAATCTGGTTTTTGTGTTCTACATAGCCTACGGTGGTTAGTTGCACCCGGCTGTGCACCGGTTCAATCAGTGCCGCAATAGCATCCTGGATCTGAAAGGCAGACAGGCGCTCAGTCATTGGTTGAGCAGGCTAAAACAGGAGGCCTAGGCCGATAGACGCATTATCCAGTTCCTGATGCTGATTGTAGCGCTCTATGGCAAAGGTAAAGGTGATACGGTTTTCGATAGTCATGTTATAAGGAGAACGGTGGTTGTCTGTGAGGAAATCATAGACCTGGGTCATGTTAAAGTCGTGCCGCAACCGTTGCACGGCGCCTTTGCTGCCATATCCCGCCTGAAGCTGAAGAATATTGGCGATGCCGATTCCCGCATACACATTGCCTGTGGATTCCGTTCCCATGTTTTTGTAGTCAACGCCGGCGTTGACAAAACTGCGGGTGTAATTGGTGTCAAGAAAATACCCGGATCCCAAACCACCACTACGCGTGGTGTCGGTGCGTCCTGCTGAAAACAGGGTGCCGGGAATGAGTCCCGGATCAAAACCGCCACTGCCGTCGGCGTGAACCGGCAGAATGCTTTGGAGAGTCAGGCATGCGCCTAAGCAGAGGCTAGTTAACAGCAGTTGGCGCATCAGTGGCTCCCAGAGTGGACAGGTGGGGTGAGTATAGTTCGCATTATGGCGGCGTGCCCAACAGCAACCAGCCTGTCTGTTCGCAAGGGAAAGATCGCAGAACTGCACAATCACCAGTCGCTTCAAATAAAGCGTTGGCCGATGATATACACTCTGGTAAAGTAAGACAATCTGAAATGCTGATTCCGGTCAGGGTTTGTGCCTGTTTGCAGGTGGATACTGAAACTTGAGCTGAAGCACATTGAAAACTGGCCGGTACGTAGAGTGTTCTTGCCGTACCGCAGTAAAAACCAGTGTGTGTATAAACAAGGTGGTTCTGGAAAAACAAAAACAAAAAAACAATTGAATGCTGTTAAAAAGAATTTTCCAGGTCACTGAGGTGGCTAACTGAGCAGGGGTGAATATGACTGTCGTGCAACGTAACTCATTAGGGCCGCAGTTAACATTGACCAGCAAAATCTGGCGGCAGGCGCTGGATGCCCGTTTTCGTCCCTTGGGATTGACACAGGCGCAATGGTTATGTCTGCTGGAACTGAAGCGTGCCGAGCGGGCGCTGTCGCAGAGTGATCTGGCACTTCGCCTGGGAATTGAAGCGGCTACGTTGGTGCGGCTGCTGGATCGTATGGAACAGCGGGGATGGATTCAACGCATGCTTGATAATAAGGACCGCCGAACGAAAAGGATTGCTTTAACCGAACAGGCGCATGGTATTGCCTCTCGGGTGCAGCATGTGGCGGACAGGTTTCGGGAAGAATTGCTGGCGGGTATTCCACAAGAGGAACTACAGATCTGTTCAAGGATACTGAATCTGATTTATGATCGGGCACTAGGCCAACTGAATCCTTAAAAATCCAGTTTTTGCAGGGTTGCTATGAGGAGAAACGCAAGTGAACAGGGAACGTGCCGAGATCACGATAGTAGGTGCTGGTATTGCCGGATTACGTACGGCACTGGAACTCCTGCGGCAGGGGTGGCAGGTCACACTGGTGGACCGGCACCCGGAGGAACGGGCTGGAGGCTTGGGGCGTCTGGCTTTTGGAGGGATGGCATTGCATGGTACGCAGGAACAGCGGCTGTGGAATATCCATGACTCGCCAGAGTTGATGTTGCAGGACTGGTTAGGCTTTGCCAACTTTACGGCGACTGAGCATTGGTCTAAGCGTTGGGCGGAACATTATGTTGAGCGTTGCGTGGCGGATGTTTATGAAGATGTCAAAAAGCTCGGACTGAGCTTTATGCCTGCGGTCAACTGGGTAGAACGTGGACTGTACCAGCCGGGTAACTCGTTGCCGCGTTACCATGTGTTGTGGGGCACCGGTCAGGGTCTGGTGCTGGCGTTGATGCGTGAATTACAGCCTTATCTGGCGCAGCAGCGTCTGCGCTGTCTCTGGCAGGCGCATGTAATGGCAATCTTGCACACCGGTGGAGGCTGGCAGTTGAGTGTGCGCTGGCAGGACTCCTTGCTGACGCTGGAAACGCACATTCTGGTCATGGCCGCCGGGGGGTGGACAGGTAGTCTGGAACAAGTGCAGCGACGCTGGCCACAGGCCCCTACGGATATACTCAACGGTTCGCACCCCTATTGTGACGGGGCGTTGCAGGATCAGCTGGCGGCCACTGGGGCAGCGGCGGCGCATCCACAGGACATGTGGAACTATGCGGCCGGGATTGCGCATCCCCATCCGGATTTTCCGGGGCATGGGTTGAGTCTGATTCCGCCAAAATCGGCGTTATGGCTGAATGCACAAGGCCAGCGCCTGGGGCCAGAACCCTGGGTTGCCGGTTTTGATACGCATGCGTTGTGCCAGCGTATGGCGGCATTGGAGGTGCCCTGGACCTGGCAGGTGCTGAATCGCCGGATTCTGCTCAAGGAACTGGCTGTTTCCGGGGCGGAACATAACCCGGAAATCCGGGACTGTAAACGCTTGGCGTTTGCAAAAAATGTGCTTTTCGGCAATCAATGGTTGTACACTCAGGTGCGACAGTCTCCGGATGTGGTGGTGGCGGAGACGCTGCCGGAACTGGTGGATAAAATGAATCAGGTCAATCATATCAATCAGATCCATGACGCGGTCCCCGTGCAGTTGGACTGGGTGGAACAGGCGGTGCAACAGTGGGATGACCAGGTTAGTCGGGCGCCGGTGTTCTGGAATGATGATCAGTTACGCAAAATCACCCAGTTGCGCCAGTGGCGTACGGAACGGTTACGTACCTGTGCACCGGCAGTATTGCGACAGGCCGGACACGGCCCCCTGGTGGCCATGCGGCTGCGCTTGATTACCCGCAAGAGCCTGGGAGGGATCGTGACCGATCTGCATGCCCGGGTACTGGATCGGGAACTGGCTCCGATTGAGCATCTGTACGCAGTGGGCGAATTTTCCGGGTTTGGCGGAGGGGGGGCCTGTGGCCGCCGCAGCCTGGAAGGAACTTTTATTGCGGGCTGTCATTTAACTGCCTTACAGATGGCCCGGCATCTGGGGAGAGCAACGTGAAAAAGTCCGGTGCATGGCTGGTGCGGTATGCCTTGGAACAGTTGGGGATTCGCTATACTTTTGGAATTCCCGGGGTACATAACACCGAATTGTATGATGAACTGCGGGCATCTACCCAGATTACGCCGATGTTGGTTACCCATGAAGGCGGGGGGGCGTTTATGGCCGATGCCATTTCACGCACCAGTGATCAGACGGGAACGCTGTTGATTGTCCCGGCGGCGGGGTTAAGCCACGCCGCCAGCGGTATAGGCGAGGCCTTTCTGGATGGTGTTCCCTTGTTGGTGATTTCCGGAGGTATCCGTTCGGATTCCCGCTATCGCTATCAGTTGCATGAAGTGGATGGACATGCCTTTATTGGTTCTTTTTGTAAGGCGACTTACAAGATTTCCAGGCATGCTGAAATTATTGAGACCTTGTTTCGTGCCTATGCCCTGGCCCATAGTGGGGAGCCAGGGCCGGTATATATAGAAGTGCCGGTGAATATTCAACTGGATGAGGGGGATGTGCCGGATTTACCGGTATATACCGCCTCAGGCTCCTCCAAATTGGATCGGCATGGGGTACACAAGGCGGCAGAACTGTTAAAAAAGGCCAAACGACCGGCTATCTTGTTGGGGTGGGGGGCCGTTGCGGCCCGGGACGCCGCCGTGGCTATTGCTGAAAAGCTGATGGCTCCGGTAGCGACAACTTTGCAGGGATTATCCGCTTTTCCAGGGGATCATCCACTGTCGGTTGGTATGAGTTTCGGGCCCCATGCGGTGCCTGCGGCCAAGGTCATGGAGAACTGTGATGTACTGCTTGCAGTAGGAACCCGCTTTGGTGAGATCGCTACCGGAAGTTACGGGATGCCCGTCCCTAAGTTATTGATCCATGTGGACATCAATGCCCAGGTGTTTCATGTGAACTTTCCGGCAACCGTAACAATTCATGGGGACAGTCAGGCGGTGCTGCCCCTGTTGCTTGAACAGCTGGAACAGATGGAAGTGCCACCCAGACTGGATGCCTTTCATGTTCGCCAGCAGATTAGCCAGGGCCGCACACTCATGCAACAGGCATGGCTGGGTCATCCGGATACAGGACGGGTCAATCCCTGCCGTTTTTTTATGGAGTTGTACCGCCAGACCGATGCAGACACCTATATCGTGGCCGATGATGGTAATCATACCTTCTTGACCGCCGAGTTGTTACCTATCCGCAAGGCTAGACATTTTATCTCGCCCACGGATTTTAATTGCATGGGTTATGCCGTACCCGCCGCCATCGGCGTCAAACTTCTGCATCAATCGGAACCGGTGGTGGCGATTGTTGGAGATGGTGCGTTTAACATGACCTGCATGGAACTGTTGACTGCTGTTCAGGAACAACTCGGGGTGGTCATCGCCGTATTTGCCGATGGAGAACTTGCACAGATTGCGCAGGCACAAGAGGCTCCTTACCGTCGGCGCACCTGTACCCGGTTACCCACGATCAATCGCCAGGCACTGGCACAGGCATTAGGGGCACATTATGTGCGAATGGAGTCGGATGCGGTCATTGCAGAAGCACTAACGCAGGCCTTGGCCAAGGCACAGGAAGGGGTGCCCGTCATTCTGGACATTGCCATTGATTACAGCCGGCCCACGTATTTTACCCAAGGGGTGCTCAAGACCAATCTGAAACGCCTTAACCGTAGTACTCAGGTACGCATGGTTGGACGTTCACTCTGGCGTGAACTGAAAAACAGGATCAAGTAGCGATTACAACACCGGGCTGGGGTTTTAAGGGCTATGAGAAATCAGGAACGCACATCAGGAACGATTAGTGCGGCAGTGTCTGTCGTTGATCAGCGCCACAAAATTACAGGGGCGAGTGCGATTGTCCAGTTGCTCCCGCAGAATATGCTGCCAGGCGGTTTTGCAGGCACCCGTTGAACCGGGCATACAGAACACCAGGGTACGATTGGCCACTCCCGCCAATGCCCGCGACTGTAACGTAGACGTGCCAATTTCCAGCAACGAGTAATGACGGAACAGTTCCCCAAAACCATCAATATGTTTATCAAACAGCGGCGACAGTGCTTCAGGCGTAGAATCCCGATCACTGAATCCCGTTCCACCGGTACAGAGAATGACCTGAACATCCGGTTGGGCGATCCATTGCGATACCTGAGCGCGCAAGGCATAAATATCATCTTTTATCAGCATGCGGCCAAATGCATGGTGCCCGGCATGCAGTAGCGCTTCATGCAGATAGGCTCCCGAGGTGTCGGTTTCAGTCGTGCGGGTATCTGAAATGGTTAAAACGGCAATGGACAAGGGGATAAATGCGGTATCATTGTGGTGTCCCATGAGTATGCTCCAGAAATAATATTGAGGTTATTCAGTGTAGTGGAGGTATCTGGATCTGGCTTACACTTCCATTATTCGCAAATACGACTGAACCATTACCTGAATTTGTCTGGTAAAACCAAATGTTTTGCCAGTTTATCTTTATTATATTCGTAGGACTACCGATTAGTGCCTTAACATCGTTAGAACTCATGCCGGCTTTAATGGAACTCCAGTTTTTGTATTGATCGGCAGGTGCATCCGTTACCCAATGGCCATGCGCATGGTCGTTGTTGTTTGCATTGGCTGTTGTAGCTGATGTCGGGGTGTTGATGGTTTTCTCTAGAAGTTCAACTCTTTTTTCAAGGGCATCAAATTCACTTCTAGAGGGTGTTGTTGAGTCGGCATGGGCAATAGTTGACAACATACTCCACAATAATACGTTGAAAATACTAACAGATGTGCTACTAAAAATTCTCATGTTTAAATCAACCGGAGGTTGCGACGAATGATATGACAAACATCTACGTTGAACAGACTGGTTTAAAAGACCTCAAACAGGATACTAACGCATCTTTGTAATTATTAATAGCCAATTAATTCAGTGCGATTGCGCTATTTTCCCCTCATTCTTTGATAAAAACCTTATCGGATTGATTTGTCTTTTATTAATCGCTCATCCCATAGAGTCTGAACGGCTACCAAAAAAGAAGGGGCATCAAGCCCCTTCTCCAGGATATAAACACTATCAAACATGCATTCGATCAGAACATAAACCAACCATATAGCATGGCTGTGTCGTTGGCATGCGGCGATGTTCCCGCAGTATTGTACGTCGATGGGCCATTGTACCGTGTAAACATCCAGTACTGAGCTCCTAACTGCACGTTTTCCCACGGCAAATACTCATACTGCACCATCCATGCCGAATCCTGTGGAGGCGTAGTCGTGTCGCCAAAATACACAGAGTTAGTAGTTCCTGAACTGTGTGTGTACATTAGTGAGAACGATTGGCGGTTATTAAAATGCATAGAGCCACTGAGCTTCAACGTATTCAGGTCGGCATAATTCCCCGGAGACGAAGACCTCTCGTCGTCGGATTCACGAACATAGGTTCCATGCATTACCAACTCATTGTTGCCAAGAGGTAACTCAAATTGACTGTCAATAGCTTTGTCAACGATATGATCTGACGGACCACCAATATTAGTCGTAGCTGCGTACGTATTGGAACCTATAATGAAGTTGGTGTTATACGGCAACTGATTAGCAGACATACCCCATACGCCAACTTCCAGACTACCATCACCAATGTCAGTCTGGTAGGCCAAACGCAGATAGGGAGCCAGACCATCAATCATCGCAGTGCCATAGTCAGTTCCTGCCTTGTATTTGTTATTGCCCACCACGTCAGTACGATAAAGTGTGAAGTCAGCGTAGTAGTGGTTATCGATCATAGTGTAGGCACCGATTCCCGCCACATTTTGCCCGAGATTAGCCGCCAGATAACCGCTTCCAGCGGCAGTGCCCCCTACAGGAGTACCACTGGGGTGAATAAATGGGAATCCCCAGGTTGGGGTATCTTGCCACAGATCCTCCATGCCAACGTTGTTATTCAATGTGATTCCGTAGGCAATCCCTGTTCCGCCAGTCATAAACTGACTGGCGTAGCGAATTTCCGAGTTGTCTTGCGATATACTTCCTCCATTATCTCCAGTTACCTGTAACATGGCTCCCATGTGGGAAGATATTTCCCCAGCATAGAAGAGGCTGAACTGGCGCGGGAAGGATATGTTGTCTTGGGTTGCATTGGGCTGCGTAAACGAACCGCTTGGATTACCGGGAATAGCGGCCGCCGATCTGTTTTCACCTCTTACGCTGGTAATCTGTGTCTGAACCATGACAGATAACGGTGGTATCTGGTTCATGCGCATACCCGCTGAACTGTCAGTTTCCTTGGACTCCACCTGCTTTATACCCGTCATGGTGTAACCGTTCAACTTGAATTGACGGCCAAAAGGGGTTAATTCAGGGTACATGGAGTGACATGCTTCACAAGCCAGACCGGTTTGACGAGCAAAACTGGGCACAGCGTGGGCAGTCTGCACCATAAAGCCGCCGACCAGCGGGAGACAAAGCAAACGCCATGATGGCGAGAGTAACTTGTTGTTCATAGTAATACACCTGTGAACGGTTGTGTGGGTCGCTTTATTATCAACGCAAAACTGGATTTGCAATTGATCTGTAGCAAATTGTATGTAAAATTTATGACATTGCAACAAAATATTTCACTTTGTGTCCGTTTGAGGGACTATGGAACTCTATCTGGGATTGATCAGTCGTACCTCACAGGCAGTGCTGATTGCACCGGCACCTGGGATCGATGTGTTGGAAAAATGCTTTTTGGCGGCTTTACGGGCACCGGATCATCGTGCTTTGCAGCCATGGCGCTATGTGGTGGTGCAGGGCAATGGACGTGAGCGTCTGGCGGAGGTGTTCTGTGCTTCACAACGGCACCTGTTTCCTGAACGTAGTGAAGAAGAGTTGCAGCGCTTGCGTGCTCAGCCATTACGGGCACCGATGCTGGTTATTGCGGTGCAGGTATTGCGTTTGGAGTCAGTGGTGCCGGAGGCAGAGCAGGTATTGAGTATGGGGGCATCGGTGCAGAATTTTTTGCTGGCACTGCATGCTCATGGCTTTGCTGCTATCTGGCGCACCGGAGCCATGGCTGTTGATCCGGGGGTAGGCACCGCATTGGGGCTGGCTGCTTCTGAGCGTATTGCCGGCATTATTTACGTAGGCACTTGCCGTACGCCTCGGGTGGTGGTGTTACCGGAGGTACAACGCTTCTGGAGTTCGTGGCCTTGATTGAGGGATCTGTGTCATTGCGTTTGTTGCAACTGTATCGGTTGATTCCTCTGACCCAACTGATGCAGATTCAGTGGATAGAGGCTGGGGAGCGCTCAGTGATTCTGCGAGCCCCGTTGTCTGTCAATCACAATGACAAAGGAACGGCTTTTGCGGGGAGTCTGTCGGCATTGTTGCAAGTTGCGGGGTGGGAATTGTGGCGCAACTGGCTGAATCAGGAACTGGGTATGGGGTTTGCGGTGGCCGCCACCGAATGCAGGATTCGCTATCAGCATCCGGTGGTGTCGGATTTTACCGTGGAGGCACATTTACCAGATGTTTATGGGTGTGCACAGTTGCGAGACAAACTGCAACGGCACCACAAGACACGTATCATTTCGCATTTACAGGTCGGTGATGATGAGGGTACGAAGGTTCGTGCTGACGTTGTCTATGCGTTGTATGCCTTGCCGGCACTGCAACAGACGGCGCCGTGAGTTGTTGCAGGCTTCCGTGTTAACGTTCTAGCAGCGGGCGTTTATTCGGTTTGCCATCCCATTCAGCAGCATCGGCCGGTTGTTTGCCTTTTTCCGTGATGTTGGGCCAGACTTGTGCCAAGTCGGCATTGATTTTCAGGAAGTCTTTTTGATCCGCAGGGATTTCATCTTCTGAGAAAATGGCATTGGCAGGGCATTCTGGTTCACAAAGTGCGCAGTCAATGCATTCGTCAGGGTGAATGACCAGGAAATTCGGGCCTTCATAAAAACAGTCCACAGGACACACTTCGACGCAATCCTGATATTTGCACTTGATGCAGTTTTCGGTGACAACAAAAGTCATGGACGTGGGCTCCAGAGAAACATGGTTATTCGTAAATACAGTGTCGCATTATGGCACAGCACCTTCTTGACTCCAAGGGGGGAACCCAGAACAGGACTATAATTTGCCAGCGGGGCTGGAATCCACTGAGGCTAAGCACTTTTTTAAGTGGTAAATCTGTTCGAGGGCTGCTTTAGGACTTAACTCGTCGGGATTTAGTGCAGTCAGTGCCTGCACCAGCGGTGTGTACTGGCTGTAGTCCCCGGCGTGTGGGTGATCTTCTGGTGTAGTCAAGGGGTTTTCTGTGGGCGATGTTGGTGCGGGCAAGACGTTGCCGGGCAGATTCGGGCCAAGACTTTCCAGTTCGTTTAATTTAGTTCGGGCGGCTTGAATAACGGCTTTGGGGATTCCTGCCAGTTGGGCAACGGCCAGCCCATAACTACGACTGGCCGGGCCTTCCTGCACGTTATGCAGGAAAACAATCTTTTCGCCATGTTCAACGGCACTGACGTGGATATTGGCAATGCCGGGCAATTGATCGGCTAAATGCGTCAACTCAAAATAATGGGTAGCAAACAGCGTGAGCGCATTCAGGGTCTCCGCCAGATAGCAGGCACTGGACCAGGCGAGGCTGAGGCCATCAAAAGTACTGGTTCCTCGGCCGATTTCGTCCATTAAAACCAGGCTGTTGCGTGTCGCATTATTAAGAATGGTGGCTGTTTCAGTCATCTCGACCATGAAGGTTGAGCGTCCGCCTGCCAGATCGTCGGCGGAACCAATGCGGGTAAATATCCGGTCGACCAGGCCGATGTCTGCGGCTGAAGCGGGTACCGGGCTGCCAATCTGTGCCAGCAGCACGATCAGTGCAGTCTGCCGCATCAATGTCGATTTGCCCCCCATGTTGGGGCCGGTGATGATCAGTAAATGCCGGGTTTCTGGTTGAAGTTCAAGGCTATTGGGGATAAATGCTTCTTTGATAACGGCTTCAACGACGGGATGTCGGCCTTCGACGATGCGTATCCCTGGTTCGGTTTTCAGGGTAGGGAATATCCATCCCGGGGTATCGGCATGCGCCGCCAGGGTGCTTAACACATCGGATTCAGCCAGGGCTTCAGCACAGGCTTGCAGCGACGTCAAGTCCTGGTTGATTCTGTTCAGCAGTTGTTCATAGAGTTCTTTTTCCCGGGCAAGTGCCCGGGAACTGGCGGATAACGCCCGGTCTTCAAAAGCTTTGAGTTCCGGGGTAATGAAACGTTCGGCATTTTTCAAGGTTTGCCGACGAATAAAATGCGCCGGAGCCAGTGCTGCCTGTGCCCGGGACAATTCAATAAAATAACCACTGACCCGATTATAGCCGACTTTTAGGTGGGGCAGTCCACTGAGTTGCCGTTCCCGTTCTTCAATGTCCTGTAAAAAGGTGCCGGCATCGGTTTCCAGTGCACGTAAGCCATCCAGTTCTGCATCAAAACCCTCGGCAATGACACCGCCTTCGCGCAGATTCAAGGGGGGGTCAGGGACGAGCGCCCGTTGCAGCGTTGCCAGTAATTGTGGTTGTGGTTGCAGGTGCCGACAGAGTTCATTCCAGCGAGGGCCCGGCAGTTGCTGTGTCAGTGGGTGCAGTTCAGGCAGGACGTTGAGTGTCTGACGCAAACGCTCCAGATCCCGCGGAGTAGCGCTGCGCAAGGCGATACGACCACTGATACGCTCCAGATCCGCCACCTGTTGCAGTAGCGCTGCAAGGGCCGAATGGTGCAGCTGATATTGCAGTGACTTGACGGCTTCCTGACGTTCCAGAAGCGGCTTTAACTGGCGTAGCGGTTGATGCAGCCAGCGGCGCAGCAGACGGGAACCCATGGCGGTAGCGGTTTTATCCAGCACCCAGGCCAGGGTCGGTTCCGTCTGCCCATCCAGCGTCAGACTGATTTCAAGATTGCGGCGGGTGGCCGGGTCCAGCACGACATGGTCGGTGTTCTGCAGTATTTTTGGCGGTCGTAAATGCGGTAACTTTCCTCGCTGCGTTTCCCGGACATAGTTGAGCAGCGCACCTAAAGCGGGCAGACCCAACGGCAGTGGATCGTTGGTGAAACTGTCCAGATTCTGCACAGAGAACAGGCTGCAAATGGTTTGGCGTGCGCTGGCGGCATCAAAATCCCACACCGGACGGCGCTGGATGCCCGTGGGGATTGCGGTGAACAAAGGGTGGGCACTCGATAAATTATCGTCGATCAACGTTTCACTGGGCTGCAATCGCCCCATTTCAGTGAGCAGATCGGGCAGGTCCGCATATTCAGCGACCATGAGTTGGCCGCTAATAATATCGAGCCAGGCTAAACCGCAAGGGACGGTAGTATCGGGCAAGGGGTGGGCTGTTTGCTTAGGGGGACGCTGTGGTTGCAGATAAATAGCTGCCAGGTAATTATCACGGCGTTCGTCCAGCAGAAATTCATCACTGACTGTACCCGGGGTCATGATCCGCACGACTTTACGTTCCATCGGCCCCTTGCCAGCGGCCGGATCGCCAGTCTGCTCGCAGATGACTACGGATTCTCCGGCGTTGAGCAGGCGGGACAGGTAAGACTCGGCCGCATGAAACGGAACGCCCGCCATGGGAATAGTCAACCCGGCACTTTTACCACGGCTGGTCAGGGTGATATCGAGTATACGCGAGGCTTTTTCAGCATCGGCAAAAAAAAGTTCGTAAAAATCGCCCATCCGATAAAAAACCAGAGACTGCGGGTGTTCGCATTTGATGCGCAGGTATTGTTGCATCATCGGGGTATGGGCAGAAAGATCCGCAGCAGCAAACAGGTTTGACATGATGGATGCAAGATTCCAGAAAGTTCCAGAGAAAAGCCCAGACGGAGACGGCTGAGTGAGCGTTATTTTCGCTACAGCAACGGGGTATTGTAAAGGATTGGCTGAAAAAAGACAGTCGTGAAACTGGCCGCTAATTGTCATCAATGAGTCATATGGATCAGTTAGCCTCAGATCGGCTTTGGCTGCAATCCACTGTGGTTTTGCTCGGGATTACACGGCAAGGACATCTGAAAATCCATTGAACTGTTGGAAGAATAGGCTTATGAATAAACGCATGAAAGCAGTCGCTGGCCCTGTGGCTGGCATCAGTCTGTTTGGATTGGCCCTGTGTGGCTGTCATTCCGGTGGTTCGTCCGGTGCTGCCTCCACCGCCGTGGTATCGCCGGCGGATCAATTCCAGACTTCAACGCCGATCAAGCACCTGGTGGTGGTGTTTCAGGAAAATGTTTCCTTTGATCATTATTTTGCCACCTACCCGAATGCCTTGAATCCCGTTGGTGAACCGACGTTTACGGCAGCGGCAGGAACGCCGGTAGTCAATGGTCTGACCGCCAGTTTGCTGGTGAATAATCCGAACAGCCAGAATGCCAAAAATGGAACGGGACCGAATAATCCGTTCCGCCTGGATCGCATTTTCAGCCAGGCGGCCACTCCAGATCAGAATCATGCGTATCCGGCCGAGCAGGGGGCTTTTGATAATGGGGCGATGGATCTGTTTCCGTTCTTTACAGGTTCCGTTAACCCAACGACACAGTCACCGACTAATCTGGTCATGGGCTACTATGACGGGAATACAGTAACCGCACTGTGGAATTATGCGCAGCATTTTGCCATGAGTGACAATTCCTACAGTACGACATTCGGGCCGTCGACGGTGGGGGCACTGAATCTGGTATCAGGGAATACCAATGGCGCAGTACCGGCCACGGGTGCTGTCCCTGCAGCAGATGGCAGTTATGATGAATATAAGGATGCGAATGGTAATCTGGCGGCCACACTGGTGCCGGACGGGCAGAAAGGCTTCACCGATGTGGATGATGATGATCCGGTCGGCGATGCCTGCTCGTCTTCCGGTAGCGGTAGTTTTACTTTCAGCATGAACGGTACCAATATCGGTGATCTGTTGAACAAGAGCAATGTTACCTGGGGCTGGTTCCAGGGCGGATTCGATCTGACGGCGTCCAATGTTAATGGCACCACAGGGTGTGCCCGGTCTACTTTCTCGGTGGTGACTAACTCGACCTCGAAGGATTATGTGCCGCATCATGAAGCGTTCCAGTATTACAAATCGACACAGAACCTGAATCATACACGTCCTACTTCTGTGGCGGTCATTGGTACATCGAATGATGGCGGTGCGAATCACCAGTATGATCTGAATGATTTTTATGCCGCATTGAGTGCCAATAACCTGCCGGCGGTTTCTTTTGTCAAGGCACCGCGCATTGGCCAAGGACATGCGGGCTATTCCGATCCACTGGATGAGCAGCAGTTTTTAGTGACTGTGGTGAATAATGTCATGCAATCACCGAACTGGAATGAAACGGCCATTGTCATTCTTTATGATGATTCAGACGGCTGGTACGACCATGCTTACAACAAATCCAATATTGTCAATGGGTCGGATCTGAGCAAAGTGGGGTTGTCGAATTATGACCGTCTGGCGGATTGTATAAGCGTTGGAGCGCAGTTGAGTAATGCGGCGGGTGTGGTGCAGGGGCGTTGCGGGCATGGCACCCGGCAGCCGTTCCTGGTGATTTCCCCCTATGCAAAAACCAATTATGTGGATCATACACTCACGGATCAGTCTTCGGTTATCCGCTTTGTAGAAGATAACTGGTTAAGCGGGCAACGCATTCCAGGCTCATTCGATAATCAGGCAGGTTCAATCAATAATATGTTCAATTTCAGTCAGGCACCAAATACGCAGGCACTGATTCTGAACACAGCGACGGGAGAGCCGAACTGAGATTTCTCCCTCATCTTGATTGGTTGAAGGGGAGGGGGTTGTAGGTCAGTCAGGTGGTGCACAAAACCCCGCTGAAAATCTCCAGATTGACGGCGGGGGGGATGAGTTTGGTGTTCTGTGATTTTTATAAAAATCAATATACATCCGCTTTCTGTGCATCAGGGGGCGGTGTTCATGTTAGCAAAAGATAATCCGGTCCTCAGCGTAATTGCGCTTTATTGTATGAAACCGATCATTCCTATACCGAAGTTTTCATCTGCGTGGCCGTCGATTTGTCTGCGGATAAGTCAGTGGTGCTCTGGTGTGATGCCTCGGTATTTGTTGAAAGCTGGCGATTCTAAGTTAAGATAGGCGGATTTCGGTATCGGATCGTGCTTCGCAGGGGGTGTATCCCGATGCTGGTTTGCCGGCACTGGAAGCATGGTTGGCTCGGGCACTGGCCAGTCCGTATGTGCTGGTTAAATGCCTCGTGGCGGATGAACAGGAACAGATTGCGGCGACGTTGCTCGATCTGGTGGATCAACAAGGTTGTCATCTGGTGTTGACCACTGGAGGTACTGGGCCTGCGCGGCGGGATGTAACGCCTGAGGCCACGATGGCGGTGGCGGATCGATTGATGCCGGGTTTTGGTGAGCAGATGCGGCAGATCAGTCTGCATTTTGTGCCCACAGCGCTGTTGTCCCGGCAACTGGGGGTAATCCGGCGCAATACCTTGATTCTTAACTTGCCCGGGCAGCCTAAAGCGATACAGGAAACGCTGGAAGGGGGTGCGTGATGCCGAGGGGAACTCTCTGGTTCCCGGTATTTTTGCGGCGGTACCTTATTGTATTGAATTGTTGGAGGGGCCGCATGTGACAACGCACCCGGACGTCGTGCGCAGCTTCAGACCAAAGTCGGCATTGCCCTGAGCACCAGGTACCGTGGCCTCGGGGTCAGTGTCCGGGTTGCCGGAATGTGAACGGTATCACATTCAATTTTTTTTTAATTGTTGGTTGCTGGATTCCTGCGGTGCAGACCGGTATATTTGTTGTGCTGGTGTTGCTGTTTTTCTGTTTTTCTGTTTTTTTATTTTTTGGAGTCAACTTATTGTGCAGCAGAAACGTCTTGTTTGGATGAAAGGAGTCAGCCGGGTTTTATTGCTGGTGTTGCTGTCGGTGTGGGTGCCGGCCCGGGCGGATTGGGTGGCCAGTGAGCAGATTGTGCATCCTGAGAGCGCTCCGGCGGCGCTACAGGAACGTCAGGCGGTTGCGGCATTTTTGGCACGGCAGGAAGTGGCGGCGCATTTGCGGCAATGGGGGGTTTCTCCTGAGCGGGCGACTGCGCGGGTGGCTGCATTGAGTGATGCGGAAGTGCATCAGGTCTATACGCATGTTCAGTCGGTTCCTGCGGGGGGAATGGATATTATTGGGACCTTGGTATTTATTTTCGTGCTGTTGTTAATTACCGATATCCTTGGATTTACCAAAGTATTTCCGTTTACCCGATCCATTCGTCGCTGAGCGTTGCTGCCTAATGTACCGCCGGATTGGGGTGCTGGCGGTACTTTTGGCGCTGTCGGGCTGTTTGCCACCGCAAACCGGGCAGTTGCGTCAGGTGCATGCGCCGATATTGCAGCAGAACCTGCGATTGTCAGTGCCTGCTTATGTGGACTCGGGGCATTTATGCGGTCCGACGGCGTTGGCGATGGTGCTGACCTGTATGGGGGTTAGCAAGCAGCCCGCTGATTTGACAGAGGCGCTGTATCTCCCGGAAAAACAGGGAACCCTGCAGGTGGAAATGGCAGCGGCTGCCCGGCTTCAGGGGATGCTGGTGATTCAGTTGGATGGGCGTTTACCGGAGTTATGGACGGCACTGCACCACGGGCGGGTGCCGCTATTGTTAGTCAATCTGGCGTATTCCTGGTGGCCGCGGTGGCATTATGTGGTGGTTACGGGGTTTTCTGCCAATGAACAATCCTGGTGGGTCAATGCAGGGCAAGATCATCCGGTACGTTGGCCATTGCCTCTACTGGAGCGTCTCTGGATACGTGCCGGTGGGTGGGGGATTGTCTTGGTCGATCCGTTGCGTTTGAACACACAAGGCGGTGACCTGCAGGTTTCAGTGTTATTGAATGCTGCTTTGGATCTGGAGCGGGTGCGTCCAGACAGGGCGGCGCTGGCCTATGCGGCGCTGGCGCAGCGTGAGGTACATGATCCCCGTCTGTTGCTGCTGGAAGGGAATGCCTGGCGGGAGGCTAAAGACTGGGGGCGGGCGGAGCAAGCCTATCGGGCGTCCATCGGTTTTTTTCCAAAAGACTGGCGAGGGTTTAATAATTTGGCCGATTTATGGCACCTGGAGGGGCGTTCTTGTCAGCCGGAGGTTCAGCAGTGGCTGGTACAGGCACAGATTTTAGCCCCCGCAGCGGAACGGGCACCGGTGTTGCGCACTGCACGGGAGGTGCAGCGGGCCTGCGGCGGATATGGTCATGGCGGTGGTGACTGATTCTCATGGCACGGTGCTGAGCGAGGGGGGGTTGCAGTGGCGCATAGGAGCCAATGGCTTCCTGCATCTCCGGCAGTACCATGCTCAGGCTGATCAGAATCAATGCCGCCAGCACAATGATAGTCATTTCCCGGGCGGTCAGTGCTTGATGACACAGGTGGTAATACAGATAACGCAGCAGTGTCAGAATGCCAGCACCCAACAACAGGCCGCCAAGAACGGCGGCAAAGGTGTAATGGTGCAGATAAAGACCTGAAGCCAGGGCCAGTGTGCTTAACGTGGTGACCAGGGCGAGGGGACGACCGTGTTGCTGCGGTGCCAGTGTCCGTGCCATGACGACACCGGTAAATCCCCAGATCAGCACCGTGGTCAAGGCTTCGGGACTGGGGAAGGCGATGAGGGTGGTGATGGGGGTGAGTGGCCCAAAGGTGTTGATCAGCCACGGAATCAGCCACAGACCCAGCAGGTTAGCCAGAGCACCAATGCTTGCTGTACCATAGGCACCTCGGCCGATCCAGTAAAAAATCAGGAATCCACTCATGGCCACCATGGGTTTGTGGTTCCCTAACACCGAAAGCGCCACAAACAGGTAATCCAGAAAGGGTTGTTTGAGGCCGTCGAGTTGCGTACTGACTGCCGCATTGAGCCAGTGTATACAGTGCGTGTGCAGGCTCAGACTTAATAACAGGTAGCTGCTGAAAAAAAACAGGGCCAGGAGCAGGGGGCCTAACTGGGTTCCCTGCAGAGGAAGGTTGGGGCTGAACAGCAGTCGGATGTCTGGTAGTTGGGTGCTGAGTTGGCGGAGTAAGGGTTGTCCAGTGCGGTGTAATAACAACATGATTTTGATTGATAAGAAAATCAGCAGGCTCAACCCGATCAGAAACCAGATCTGATGTTTACCGGGCATCAATGGGTCATCAAACGCCGATCCCAGCAAATACCCTGGAAGGATATGGAAAGGAGCCCAGGCCAGCGCCGAGAGCAGATTCATGGCGGTGAAGCGCCAGCCTGGCATGTTCAGGATACCGGCACAAAGTGGTACAAATGTGCGTAATGGACCGACAAAACGGCCGATGATGATACTGGCGCCGCCGTACTTGTAAAAAAAAGCTTCTCCCTGGGCCAGCCATTGTGGGTGACTGCGGAAGGGCCAAAGTGCCTCGGTGCGTTTTTGAAAATATTTGCCTAGCCAGAAACTGATGCCATCTCCAGTCATGGCACCTCCCATACCCGAGGCGGCGATCAGATAAAAGTTCAGGTCATTGCGTCCGGCAATCAAGGTCAGAGCAAAGAGCAGTGCAATACCCGGAATGACAATACCCACCACGGCCAGGGCTTCTAGTGTCGCACTCAAAAATATGAACAAGGGCACGAGATAGGCGTGCAGGTTCAACCAGTGATAAAGCAGATCCCAGTGACTCATGCGTTAGCAGCCAAGGGTGGTCATCAAATCGCCAACTGGCGCAAATCCAGTGCGCCATGGTGCATGGGCGGGCACCAGAAGTAAGCCCCGTCAATGGGGGTGCTGATACGAAATAATTCATCAACCAGGCCATCTTCCTGGCCTGACATGCGGTGGATCTGAGCAGCAAAGGCAGTGACAGAGGCTGCAAAAGCCTGAAACAGTAATCCGGCGTCCATGACGTGAATCCAGGGCATGGAACGGCGCCAGAGAAAGGCCTCTGGTTGAAAGTCTTCTTGAGCGGTTCGACGAATATGGGCGGTGGCCGGTGCTTCTGCTATTTCATGATCATCGCGCTGCGTTCTGCCAATGATCAGGTTCCTGCTGGCTTCATTCAACTGATCCAGCGCATTCCAGTCGTGTTGCCAGGTTTGCAGCGCCAGAAAACTGGAACCACGCATTCCGGGGGATCCTTCGTGCAGGAAGGCCGTGTCGCTGATGGCGTCCCCGCTGGGGTTCTCGGTACCATCCCGGTACCCGGTCAGGTCACGACCTTCTGCATACAGTGCCAGTTCCCGCACGGCACGTAGGCGAAATGTCGGGGCCAGACGGTTGATGCACTGACGGGACTGGTGAAATATCTCTCCGGCTTCATCGCCGCGGATCCATATCCACAAGGCATAAGGTGTAGCGGGGATGAATGCAGGACTCAGCGGTTGCGGGAAGGGCTGTAGGCCGTCCAGCCGGGCATTCAGTGCACTGAGTACTGGCCAGCCCAATCCCGCCGCCCGGTCTTTTCCATTGATTAGATCCTGTAAATGCCGCAAGGCGGTTGTCAAATTCGCAGTTTGCCGGTTGGAGAATTGCAGATCAAAGAGCAGTACCCTGGCGTGTAAAGGCAGTGGTGCACAAATGGCAGGTTGAGCAGTTTGCATGGGAAATCCTGTTCTCAATGGCTTTTGGTAAAGCTTCAGTATTGTATCTGTATTCATGGCGATTCTGAGCGTAAAATAGCCGCTTGGCAAGACCCGATGGAGTGTGATCAGGATGGGGGACAAGCAGCGTTATCCGATAGTGCCTCAGAAAGACCAAATCAATACAGAAAATACATATGATCAGTTGCTGGTTCCTGGGTGTCATATTGAGGGGGTGATTGCTGAAGGGGGGATGGCGGTGGTTTATGCCGCTGTACAACAAGGACTGGAACGACCGGTGGCGGTCAAGGTCATGAAGGAAGGGGATACGGCGCTGATTCAGCGCTTTCTCCAGGAAGCCCGTCTGTTGGCGGCCATCAATCATCGCCATGTCGTGACGATTCATGATGTGGGGGTGCTAGATGATGGTCGGCCCTATATTACGATGGAGCGATTGGCCGGTGGTGATTTGCGTACCCGTATAAAAGCCGGATTGTCCGATTCACTCATCAGTCAATGGATGTTACAACTGGTGGAAGCACTGCGTGCCATTCATGCAGAAGGCATCGTGCATCGGGATATTAAACCCGCCAATATTCTTTTTCGTGAAGATGAGTCGCTGGTATTGAGTGACTTTGGTATTGCCAGACGCCATGATGTCAATCTGGAGTTGACCCAGACCGGTACCGTCGTTGGCAGTCCTGCTTATAGCAGTCCGGAGCAGGTCATGGCGGCGGCAGTGGATGTGCGCAGCGATCAGTACAGTGTTGGCATTGTTCTGCTGGAATTGCTGTTGGGGCATAATCCTTATCGGGCTGAGCAGTATGCGACGACACTGATCAACCAGTTGCAGATGCCGGCACCGCAACTGCCTGTGCAGCGACAGGGTTGGCAGCCGGTGGTGGACAGGTTGTTGGCTAAATCACCGGAACAACGGTTTCCTGGAATGCAGGAACTGGCCGATGCTATTCAGGCCAGAGAGTTACAGGCGCAGGACGTGGATGTAACATTAGTGGGCATCGCCGCTCTGACGCCCGTGCCGTCCGTGTGGCGTGGCCGTTTGCAACGGATTCGGCGGATCATGGTTTATCCCGGCGTTTTGTTGTTGGCGATCAGTCTCGTGTTCCTCGGTGAACAATGGTTCCGGGCGAGTCAGGTACGGCATTGGTTGAGGGTGGCACATGCCCGGGGGCAGGCCGGCTTTTTGATGACTCCGGCGGGGGATAGTGCGCTGGACTGGTATCGCCGGGTACTGCAAGTGGCTCCGGCGAACCCAGAGGCATTGCAGGGATTGTTGTGGATTGAGCGGGATTTTCTGCAACTGGCCGGCCGCGCCGAAGCCCGGCACGACTGGGTATTGGCGCATCAGTTGCTGGACAAGGCGTTTATGATCCGGCCGGGAGACACTCAACTGCCGGTATTGTATCAGGAATTAAGGCATAAGAAGGACAATTGGGAACTCAGTCAGGTGCGCAGAACGTCGGAGCATGCCAGCCCTCGTAATCATCGAGGGCATGCTCAGCATGCACACAACACTTCGGTCAAACAGGGGATCAAAAAAATATGGCACCGGCTGTTCGGCACCTGAGTGCCTGGTCAGCTACAGTGTACGGCTGATGATTTCTTTCATGATCTCATTGGTACCTCCATAGATGCGATTGGCACGCATATCAATCCAGGCTCGGGCGATCGGATAATCCAGCATATACCCGTAACCGCCGTGCAGTTGTACACATGCATCCACTACCTTGCTCAACAGATCGGAGCACCAGTATTTGGCAGCGGCGGCCGCATCGATTTGCAGGGTACTTTCCAGGAGTTGTTCCATACAGCGATCGACAAATACCCGACCGATCTGGATTTCAGTTTTCAGTTCTGCCAGGGTGAAGCGGGTATTTTGAAAACTGGCCACCGGTTTTCCAAAGACTTTTCGCTGCTGAACGTAGGCCAGCGTTTCTGCCAGTGCATACTCCGCTCCGGCCATGCACATGATGGCGATCATCAGGCGTTCCCAGGCCAGTTCCTGCATCAGCATGATAAACCCCATGCCCTCTTCTCCCAGGCGACTGGTTACCGGCACCGAGACGTCCTGGAAAAAAAGTTCACAGGTGTCTTGGGCTTTCATTCCTATCTTTTTCAGTGGCATGCCTTTGCTAAACCCCGGGGAACCGGATTCAACCAGCAACAGAGACAATGCCGCCGCACCGGAGGCATCTTCCGTGCGTGCCACAACGATAACCAGATCACTGAGGTAGCCATTGGTAATGAAAATTTTCGAGCCATTCAGGATGTAATGATCGCCGTGCCGGTGAGCACGGGTCTGGACATTTTGTAGATCTGAACCGGTTCCTGGTTCAGTCATGGCAATGGCAGTAATGGTGTCACCGGAGGCCATTCGGGGAAGCCAGTGCTCTTTTTGTGCTGGCGTACCAAAATGCTGGATATAATTCGCGACAATATCAGAGTGTAAGGCAAAGCCACATCCAGAGTCCCCGGCATAGGCCTGTTCTTCCATGAGAATCATGCTGAAACGGCGATCCACCCCTGAGCCACCATAGGACTCGGGCATTGTCGGGCACAGCAACCCAAGCGCACCGGCTTTGCGCCAGAGTTCGCGGTCTACATGTTGTTGTGTCTCAAAGCGTTCACGATGCGGTGTAACTTCTTCTGCAAAAAAACGCCGTACTGTGGTACGAAAATCCGTATGTTCTGGGCCGAACAACGTGCGAGGAATCATCCAGTTCATTGTTACGGCAGGATTTTTGCTCATAGATCTCTCCATTTTTTCATGTGCTTCATGTGTCTCATGTTCGGTGCTGCAGTGGCAGGCCAATGCGTCTGGGTTGGGTTGCCAAAACTCAGTTTAGCTCGTAAACTAAAAACTTATAATTAGTTTACGAGGTAGGTATGCTACGCCACGACTGGGCATTGGCTGAAATTGCGGCGCTGTTTGCGCAACCGTTGCCAGAATTATTGTTTCAGGCCCAAGCTGTACATCGACAGCATTTTGATCCACTGGAAATTCAGGCATCAACCCTGCTGTCTATCAAAACCGGAGCCTGTCCTGAAGACTGTCAGTATTGTGCCCAGGCCAGTCGTTATCAAACAGGACTGGAACGGGAAAAACTGCTGAATGTTGAGGAAGTGGTTGAGGCGGCGCGTGTCGCCCGAGCGCAGGGAGCCAGCCGGTTTTGTATGGGGGCCGCCTGGCGCTCACCGCATGAACGGGATATGCCGGTGGTTCTGGAGATGGTGCGGCAGGTGAAAGCGCTGGGGATGGAAACCTGTATGACCTTAGGTATGTTAAGCGCCAGTCAGGCGGACGCACTGGCGGCGGCGGGGCTGGATTACTATAACCATAATCTGGATACGTCACCGGAATTCTATGAAAAAATCATTAGTACCCGGCGGTATGCCGACCGACTGGACACCCTGACGCATGTGCGTAATGCAGGGGTAAAAGTGTGTGCCGGGGGAATTATGGGCATGGGGGAAGTCCGGGAGGATCGGGTGAGCCTGTTGCAGCAGTTGGCCAATCTGCCGCAACATCCGGAATCGGTGCCGATAAACCGGTTGGTGCCGGTTCCCGGAACTCCGTTAGCAGAGGCACCGCCGATTGATGAACTGGAATTTGTCCGGACCATTGCCGTGGCGCGTTTGTTGATGCCTAAGTCATGGGTGCGTTTATCGGCCGGACGGGAGTCCATGTCGGACAGTTTGCAACTGTTGTGTTTTATGGCTGGAGCCAATTCACTGTTTCTGGGATGTAAATTATTGACTACGCCCAATGCGGCCGTGGATCGGGATCAGGCGTTACTGCAACGTACAGGGATGCGCTGGGCCAAGGTGGCGGTGGATTCGCAGCCTGAACCGCTTTATTACGATGCCATGGCGGTGTCTCGGCAATCGGTGAGAACGGTGGAGCTTGGGCAGGATGTCTGAGTGGAGTGAGCGGCTGCAGCAACGTCAGGCGGCCGGGCTGTATCGTCAGCAGGCAATGCACCGGGGTGCCCAGGGCCGGGAACTGAGCACTGCAGATGGGCGGATGTACCTGAATTTTTGTAGTAATGATTATTTGGGATTGGCCGCAGATCCGGCTGTCATTGCGGCACTGTGTGCAGGGGCGCAGCGTTACGGGGTGGGGGCGGGGTCATCGCACCTGGTCTGTGGGCATCAACAGATTCATGCAGAACTGGAAAATTTTCTCTGCCAGTGGACCGGAAGACAACGGGCGCTGCTGTTTTCCAGTGGTTGGCTGGCGAATCTGGCGGTCGTCGCCGGGCTGACAGGTAAAGGCGAGGTGGTATTGCAGGATCGACTGAATCATGCGTCATTACTCGATGCGGTGGCGATGGCCAATGCCTCTTTACGGCGTTATGCGCATGCGGACAGTGCAGCGGCGCAGCGGCAGTTAGAACGGCGAAAAACCAGATTACTGATTACTGATGCCGTATTCAGCATGGATGGAGATCAGGCTCCGTTAGCGGCATTGTCCGCATTGGCCTCGACACATGCCGCACTGCTGGCGGTGGATGATGCCCACGGTATCGGCGTCTTGGGCGATCAGGGGCAAGGATGGGGGGCAGGTTTCAGCCAGGAGGAAGTGCCGTTGCTGGTGCTGACCTTTGGCAAGGCACTGGGAACCCAGGGGGCCTGTGTGTTGGGAAGTGAGGAAATGATAGACTGGTTGACTCAAAGTGCCCGACCGTATATTTATACCACGGCACTGTCGCCCGCATTAGCGGCAGCGACGCTGGAGTCGGCACAGCGGGCACAACAGGACCACTGGCGGCGTAGCGCCTTGCAGGAACGGATTCGTTATTTTCGTACCGGCGCTGCGGCGCTCGGTTTGCCGTTGCAAAAGAGTGCGACGGCCATACAGCCTCTGCTGATCGGTGCGGCGGCAAAAGCACAGGAAATCAGTCATCGTTTATTGCAGCAAGGGATATGGGTCACGGCCATACGGCCACCCACGGTGCCTGCCGGAACATCACGGCTGCGAATCACCCTGAGTGTGGCGCATACCCTGCAGGATATTGATCGTTTGCTTACGGCACTGGCAGCTGTGTGGCCGCCAGACGATGCAGCGGGTTCTGAAGGCGATGCTGCTGATGCCTGAGGCAGCGCCTTGCTGGTTGCTTTCCGGATGGGGCTGGGGAGCGGGAATCTGGCAGATCGGGAAATGTGCTGAGCCTGACTGGCAGTCGGCTTCGCAACAGCGGCTGCGCTGTCAGGTGCTGCAACTCACCGAAGCGACGCTGGAACTGCAGCTTCAACGCATAACCGCAGACTGGACTTCACCGGTGCATCTGGTGGGCTGGTCTGCAGGGGGAATAGTGGCACTGCGTCTGGCGCATGATTTTCCAGAAAAAGTGCTCAGTCTGAGCCTGCTGGCGTGCAATCCCTGTTTTTATACGGATGTTCACTGGCCCGGTGTTGCGCAGTGCCAGGGTCAGCAACTGCAGACGGGGCTGCAACAGCATCCAGTACGGCAGATGCAGGCATTTCTGCGCTTGCAATGTGAAGGGGAAGCGCAGTGGCGGCATTTATATAGCACACTGAAATCACTGCCTGACGGTTTATTATCGGCGGCTGCTTATCCTTTGGCAGCGCAACTGCAGTGGTTACAGTCAGATTACCGGGACGAACTGCGGCGAGTGGCCGCTGCGTCATGCCGCAAAATCAACGTCATTCTTGGCGCAGAGGATCAGTTGGTTCCGCAGGCATTGGCGGAGTATTACCGGGCATTGAACTGCCATGTCCGGGTCTGGCCGGCCACAGGACATCTCATTCCCTGGCATTTTACGCGATTGTGGGATGCACTGTTACCTTCTATACTGGGAATGGAGTACTAGATTCATGCATTATCCAGAACGTATCTGTCGTTCTTTTGCCCATGCAGCGGCAACCTATGATCAGGTGGCATTTTTGCAGCGGCAATCCTTGCAGCGGTTGCTACCGTTGATCCCTGTGGCGGGCTTCAATGAATCCCTGTGTCTGGATGTGGGTGGAGGTACGGGGGAACTCGGTGCCTTGCTGCAGACGCATTGCCGTACAAAGCACTGTCCTGAACCACTGCTTCTCGACTGGGCTGCCCCCATGCTGCAGGTGGCCCGACAAAAAGGCAATACGCTACTTCTGCAGGCTGATATGCATCATTTGCCACTGCAAACCGCCAGCATTGGCTTGCTGATTAGTAATTTCGCTGTGCAGTGGTGTACTGATCCTGGCCGGATTGTGCAGGAAATGGTACGGGTCATGCGTCCCGGTGGCTGGCTGGCACTGGCGATGCCGGTCGCTGGGTCGTTGCAGGAACTGAGTAGCGCCTGGCAGGCGGCAGGGTTGCAGGATCCGGTGAACCGGCTGCCGGCTGCTGAAGAATGGTTGGACGCTATAGAGGTGCCTGAATTAAAAACGGAGGCATTACAGCAAGGCAGCTTGTGTGTGCGTCGGTCGCAGGCGAAAGAGGCACTGTCGATGCTGAGCATTTCAGGAGCCAGTGCGCAGACGCAACCGAGAAAAGGGCTGTTGGGCCGCAGTGCCTATGCAGGTGCGCTGAAATTCTGGAATGAATTGAGTGAGTCGGACGGGTTTTTATTGCAATACCAAGTGTTATGGTTGTGTTTGCAGAAGAGATAGCGAAGGACAGCCGCATTTCCGGGTGTTCCGTGTCGTGGATTTTGTGAACAGCAACAGCGCCCGCCATCTTCCATTGCAGGCGCTGTTATAGAGCATCGTTTAGCTCAACATGAAATTCCAGCCCCACCAATACCAGTAATTATTGGTGTTCCCGGTAGGCGTTGCGGTGGATGAACTGTTCGACACCGGAGTCAGGTTTTGGGTGCTGGCTGGATTCCAGTTGACGTCCTGGGTGGGCACGGAAACACTGCCGCCCAATGCCGTAGTGACGCCTGTAGGCTTGCAAGAGCCCACAGGTACCGCTGCACCGGGCATAACCGTGACTGCATTACTATTATTATCGACTACCCACACGTCCCCCCAGACATCAATGGCCAGGTTAACCGGGCCGCTGCCTGAGGGAAGATTAAAAACAGACCAGTTTTTACTGGAAGGCAGGTACTCGAAGACATTATCGAATGCCGAATCGACAAACCAGACGTTATTGTTACCATCAATGGCCATGGACACCTGTTCGGTGGATGCAGTCAATGTTTTCATGGAATTGGGCAGGGGAACAGAGGCATAAAAACTGGATGGAGTAGAGGATGCAGAAAAATCGAGGTAAAACATGGTGCTTGAACTTGCCATCAAGCCCCAGACATGGTCATTGGAATCGACGGTAATGACGCCTGTAGCAGAAGGAAGTGTATTATACGAAGAAACAAGTGCCAAGGGATTGGTCGAGTATTGGCTGATGGATTTATCGTTGTCTGCCACATAGACAAATTTGCCCGAGGTATCAGCGGCAATGCTTACCCCAAGCGTTTTAATAGAGAGACTGGGATTGAATGGCGCCGCCGCCTGATTATTGACGAGTTGAGCAGGCGAACCTGGTGTTGTTCCCCAGATGCCGATGGCACCGGATCCTTGGACAGACGCAATGGTGGAGTATGGCCCAGTACTCCATGGTGTCTGCACCGCATTTTGTGAATATAAAGCGACATTTTGGTTGCCATCAAGAATCCAGACATTTCCCTGGCTATCGCTGGCCAGGGTGTTGGGCTTATTAAAGGACATGGGTTGTCCCAGTGTGCCTGACACCAGACCCACGACCTTTTGCGAGGCCAAATTGATTTCACTGACATAGCCAGGGTTGGCATTGCTGCCTACCCACACATTGCATTGCGTGTCGATGGCGATTCCCTGTGGCTGACTCAATGCCTTATTCAGCGTACTATTGTTCAATGTAATGGTCAGTGGTTGTGCAAAACCATGCAATGAAGTGGCGACCGGAAAGGTAGTGCTGTCGTAAGGAGGGGTGGAGCTGACCAGTGTACCCAAGGTTTTCCAGTCCACTGAATTATTGGCAATCGCCCAACTAACCAGCGAAAGGAATACATCGGAAGCAGAACTGGCTGTTTGCAAGGTGGTGCAATTACTGACGGACAGCGAACAGGACGCCAGAATATCTGCCTGCCAGTTCAGGGAGGGGATCATGGTACCGTCTTGCGTTTGCATCTGGCCATTGGTGTTCACTAACGCACGAACGGTACTGGCCTGAGTGGCCGTGGCATTTTGCAAGCCGTTGGCGGTGTACGAGCGACCAAAGACCTGAGCAAAGGCGACGGTGGATAACTCGTTGAGTGTGATGTCGGTGGTGGTCGCCAAAGAAGAGGCGACGCCTACACTGGCTGCCAGCTGCAGTGCTGTATTATTACTGGCGGATCCAACGTTGCCCTGATAGGCGGTGACATAGAGGACATCGCTATTGGCAGGATTCGAATAGCTGATCGTAAACTGACCGTTGCTGTCCGAGGTGGACTTACCGATGGCGACGGCACCTTGCTGAGGATCGGAGGCCCACAACACCACGGCAGCCTTACTGACCGCCGTGCTTTTATTGACCAAAACGGTTCCGGTAAGGGTTGAGGTGGCCACTGAGGATGCTCTGGTTCCGGAAATTGTGATGGTGTTCCCTGGTGGGGTAGCGGTAGTCCAGTTGGCGTTAAAATTTCCGTTGGCATCAATACTGCCGCTGGCTGAACCACCGAAAGAGGCATCGGGAGAAGTCATGCTCAGTTGACCGGTCGCAGTGACGTTACCTGTCAGATGGATTGAACCGGAACTGTCGCCGGCGGTTCCGGTAATGTTCCCCTGATTATCCACTGTTGCGCTCCAGGTTCCCGATACTCCAGAACCGGAATAAGTGCCACTGTAATTGCCTGCAAAACGGGCAACGGAGGCCGTTGTGTTGCTGGTACTGTTTCCATTGCCACCACCGCCACAACTTACTAGACTCAACGTAATTAATCCGATGAAAAGCAACGCTAAAAAATTAGCGATCCTGTTTTCTATCACGATGCCTCCATAATGAAAAAAAGAAAAACGGTTCCTGTTTCTCACTGAAATTGCTTTAGTCTGTGCGCAAAAAATTGTAATATAAATGACGTAGGTCACTATTTAAATAAATAATAGAGATTGGGGATGAACTTGTGGTGCTGATGACTATCAGCGAGATTTATATATTATTTAATAATAAGAATAATGTTTATTAGATTGCGTCTAAAACTATCTTGGCCTTGCTTGCATCAGGTAACGGATGATTATGCAGTATTGATTGCTGCGATTTACGAGAGGTCTGGAAAGCATCTTATGCAGAACATCAATGCGGTGTATTGCTTCCGATCCAGTGGGTGTGCTGGCCGTTGGGCTGTCTTCCTGAGGTTTCATGAGCGGTCAATGCTGCAGATAATTGCGCTTGTTCTGTGAAATATCAGAAGAACTGATTATATAATACCGGATGGAAGCATTCAAAGCTGGTAGCCAAGGTGAACGGGGGTGCCTTGTCTTGTGGCAACACGGTCAGGTACATGAAGTAACGGGTTATCATCTGGTTTCTCTGACGCTTTTTTTTATTGCACCGTAGCGAGGGTATCTTGCAAGTATTGATCTATGAAGGGTTAAAAACAGAACCAGTGCAGGCCGCTTATGACAAAGTGGTAGCCGCTATTTTGCGTGATGATTTTCGTGCGGCGCAGGTAAAAAAAATGCACAAGGTGGGCAAGATCAATTTCTATCGTGCCCGACTGAATGATGCGGATCGCTTGTTGTTTTGTCTGATTCGTCATGCGGATCAGGTGGTTGCATTGATGCTGGAAATAATTTATCAGCATGATTATGGAAGCTCGCGTTTTTTGCGAGGAGCGCTGGTGGATGAGAGCAAGATTCCTGAAGCCAGTTTGCAGGAGGCTCTCCAGGATGCTTTGCATGAATCACTGCCAATGCGCTACCTGCATCCCGAATGCAAGCGGATTCATATACTGGATAAGCCCATTTCCTTTGATGATCGGCAGGAAGTGATTTACCGCCAGTCGCCGCCGCTGATTATCATCGGCAGTGCCGGAAGTGGAAAAACCGCATTGACGCTGGAAAAGCTCAAGCAGATCGAGGGCAAGGTGCTGTATGTCACGCACTCGGCGTATCTGGCAAAGAATGCCAGTGATCTGTATTTTTCTCTGGGTTATGAAAATTTTCAACAAGAATCTGTCTTTTTGTCATTTCGTGAATTTGTTGAATCGATTCAGGTGCCTGAGGGCAGGGAAGTCCTATGGCGGGATTTTTCGGCCTGGTTTGCCCGGATGCGCATAGCGTTCAGGGAACTGGATGCCCATCAGGTGTTCGAGGAGTTTCGCGGGGTAATCACGGCATCGGAGACAGGAACTCTGTCGCGTGCGCATTATCTGGAACTGGGGGTGCGTCAGTCTATTTTTCCTTTGGAACAACGGCATCATTTATATGATTGCTTTGAGCGTTATACCGCCTGGATGGATGAAGCGCACCTTTATGATATTAACAGGGTGGCGTACCGCTGGCAGTCCGTGGTCCAGTCTGAATATGATTTTGTGGTCGTGGATGAAGTTCAGGATTTGACGGTCGTGCAGTTGGCACTGGTATTGAAAGCACTGAAGCAACCGGGACGTTTTTTATTATGCGGTGATTCTAATCAGATTGTGCATCCCAATTTTTTTTCCTGGGCGCAGATTAAAACCCTGTTCTGGAAAAATGAAAATCTGGCCGATCAGCATCAGTTGAATATTCTGACGGCAAATTTTCGTAATGGCACAGAGGCGACCCGGGTTGCCAACCAATTACTGAAAATTAAATATTTGCGTTTTGGTTCAATTGACCGGGAAAGTAATTTTCTGGTGAATTCGGTGGGTGGTGCTGCCGGTCAGGTGTTGTTGTTGGCGGATACGGAGGTTATCCGGCGGGATATGGACAAACAGATCCGTCAGTCAACGCAATATGCGGTGCTGGTGATGCGCGATGAGGACAAGACGGAGGCAAGAAAATATTTTTCTACGCCGCTGCTGTTCTCCATTCACGAGGCCAAGGGTCTGGAATACGAAAATATTGTGCTGTTTCGCTTTGTTTCGGATCACCGGGCAGAATTTGCCTCGATTGCCGAAGGGGTGAACCGGGCTGACCTGGAGTCCATGGAGGAGTTGAGTTACCATCGTGCCCGGGACAAGAACGACAAGTCACTGGAAATATACAAGTTCTTTGTTAATGCGCTTTATGTGGCCATCACCCGTGCGGTTAGTAATCTTTATATTCTGGAATCGGATGCCCGGCACCCGTTGCTGGAATTGCTAGGACTGACGAAGTCGGGAAAAGTGCAGGTGGAAGCCCAAACCTCGACGCTGGAGGAATGGCAACGGGAAGCGCATAAACTTGAATTGCAGGGGAAGCAGGAACAGGCGGATGCGATTCGTAAAACCATCCTGAAGCAACAGTTGCCCCCTTGGCCGGTTTTTGATGCAGAAAGAATCAAGGACACCATGGTCAAAGTGTTTAAAGCACCGGCACCTGGGCAAAAACTCAAACGTCAGTTGCAGGAGTATGCGGCCTGCCATGCAGAGCCTGCCCTGGAGTTGGGGCTGACAGGGCAGTACATCGTGAATTATGCGGTGGGATACCGGCAGAAAAACACGACGTTGGGACGCAAGAGCTATGTGCATTATTTTAATAAAAACCTCAAAGAGGTGCTCAGGCAGTGTGATCAGTTTGGTGTGGATCACCGGTTGCCAATGAATCAGACCCCATTGATGGCGGCGGCGGCAGCCGGCAATATCCCTCTGGTGGAAGCACTGTTGGAACGGGGTGCCAGTCAGACGGCGGTGGATCATTATGGTTGGAATGCGCTGCATTGGGCAATGCGTGAAGCGTTTTCAGAGAAGAATTTTGCGCGCAAACTATTTCCGGAACTCTACGAATTATTGGCCCCTGCCGCTGTCGATGTGCTGAGTAACGGCCGATTGCGGCGTATAGATCGCCACCTGGCGGAGTATATGATTTTTCAGACCCTCTGGGTGCTAACGAAAACCAGTTTTAACGAATTGCCCTGTCATGCAATCGAGGCGCAATCCATAGAAGCGGCGTGGAAGCATCTGTCGGCTCGGGTGGTTTCAGTCAAGCGCAATACACGGCAGAGTATTTCGGCGGTGTTGTCGCGCAATGAACGGAACCGGGATTATGCGTATAACCGGTTTTTATTCTTGCGTACCCTGCGGGGATGTTATCACCTGGATCCGAAACTTCAGGTGCGTTGGGGACAGGGAGAGCAAGAAATCTGGGTACCGGTGTTCAAGGCACTTAATTTGCCATTGATCAATGAATTTGTGATTCAGAAGAGCAGCACCTTTCTTGTAGACAAAGTAATGCAAACGCTGATGACCGAAGGGGGGCTAGGCGGTGATGTACGTGACAGGATAATGCCACCATTGCGTGCGGCGGTAGAACGGTGGTGAGGTAGTAGAACGGTGGTGAGGTAGTAGAACGGTGGTGAGGTAGTAGAACGGTGGTGAGCAGGAAAAACCCATGAGTCATAAATTCTACTACAGGATAATGGGATTCTGAACTAGAATCGAGCATACTTCCAGAATATTTCTGCGATAGTGATGCAAACGGACGAACCGGTGTTTGCATTGGAGGGGTGATCTGATCGATCGGGTTGATCGGGTCGATGATGACTGACTGTGTTTTATGGTAATGATCTGAGGGTAAACAGGTATGACTCAATACAAGGCTCCTCTGCGTGATATTCAGTTTGTGTTGCATGATGTACTCAAGGTAGGGCAACACTATGCAAGTATTCCCGGCTATGCCGAAACGGACCGGGAACTGGTTGACAGTATTATCGAGGCAGGAGCCCAGTTTTCGGAAAACGAGTTATCCCCGATCAACCGTAATGGTGATGAGGAAGGTTGTCATTTTGCAGACGGTGTGGTTACGACCCCCAAAGGTTTCAAGGAAGCCTATAAGAAATTCGTGGAACTGGGCTATGGGGCGCTCAATGCCGAGCCTGAATACGGGGGGCAAGGGTTGCCGGCTTCGCTGGGTATTGTCGTCAGTGAGATGAATGGCACGGCCAACTGGTCGTGGGCGATGTATCCGGGGCTGTCGCATGGTGCGGTCAACACCATTGAAGCGCATGGTTCTGAGGAACAGAAAACGACCTACCTGAATAAACTGATTACTGGACAATGGACCGGGACGATGTGCCTGACCGAGGCACAGGCGGGATCTGATCTGGGTATTATTCGCACCCGTGCAGAACCCCAGGAGGATGGCAGTTACCGGGTCACCGGCACGAAGATTTTCATTTCGGCGGGTGAACATGATATGGCAGAAAATATTATCCATGTTGTGCTGGCACGGTTACCGGATGCGCCCAAAGGCACCAAGGGGATTTCCCTGTTTATTGTGCCGAAATTTCTGCCGAAAGCCGATGGCAGTGTCGGTGTGCGTAATCAGGTGAAATGTGGGTCTATTGAACACAAGATGGGTATTAAAGGATCGGCCACCTGTGTAATGAATTTTGATGGAGCGACTGGATTTTTGATCGGGCCACCAAATCGTGGCCTGAACTGTATGTTCACGTTCATGAATACGGCGCGAATCGGTACGGCACTGCAAGGGGTTTGTGCGGCAGAAGGATCTTTCCAGGGGGCGCTGGCCTATGCACGGGATCGTCTGGCGATGCGTTCGTTGTCAGGGGTTAAGGCACCGGACAAGGAAGCGGATCCGATTATCGTTCACCCGTCCGTCCGGCAGATGCTGATGACCCAAAAAGCCTTCGCTGAAGGTGGCCGCGCCATGGTGTACTGGTTGTCTACCTTTACCGATATTGTTCTGAAAGGGCAGACCGAGGAAGAGCGCAAGGCGGCGGATGACATGATGAGCTTCCTGACGCCTATTGGTAAGGCGTTTCTCACGGAAGTGGGTTTTGAAGCTGCGAATCACGGGGTGCAGGTGTATGGCGGGCACGGGTTTATCCGTGAATGGGGAATGGAACAGATCGTTCGTGATACCCGGATTGCCTTGTTGTATGAAGGAACCACGCAGATCCAGGCGTTGGATTTGCTGGGACGCAAGGTGCTGCAGACGCAAGGAGCCATGTTGCGGCAGTTTACTAAAATAGTGCATAAATTCTGTAAGGCGCAAGAAGCAAACCCGGCAATGGCGGAGTTTGTTACGGAGTTGACCCGTCTGAATCAGGAATGGGCTGACATGACGACCGGTATTGGTATGAAAGCCATGCAGAATCCGGATGAAGTTGGGGCTGCCGCTGTGGATTACATGATGTATTCCGGCTATGTCACCATGGGTTATCTCTGGGCCTGGATGGCACTGGCGGCACAGGAAAAAATCGCCGCAGGTACTGAAGATGTGGCGTTTTATCAGGCCAAACTGCAAACGGCAAGGTTTTACTTCAAAAGAATCCTGCCACGTACACAACTGCATCGTGCCGTGATTGAAAGTGGCATGGAAGTACTGATGCAGATTGATGCAGAACATATGGCGTTTTAGCTGGCAGTCCGTTTACAATAGTTGCAGCACAAAAGCCCGGTTCACGGGCTTTTGTATTACTGATGCCCCAACGGGGCAAGCGGGGGTAGCGAGGCGGTTGCAGTTTCGCCGTCTTGTCGGGTTGTTAAAGTGGTCTTTCTGATTGAGGAATAATCATGCCGGTGTACAAAGCTCCTTTACGGGATATGCGGTTTGTGGCATTCGAAGTGTTTCAGGCGGACAGACGCTGGGCCGCTAACCCGGCATTTGCTGAGGTGGATCGGGAAATTGTGGATGCCATCCTAGAGGAAAGTGCACGTTTTAATGCGCAGGTCATCTTTCCCTTGAATCGCAGTGGCGATGAAGAAGGTTGTAAGATGGTGGGGGATGAGGTGGTCACTCCCAGCGGGTTTAAGGAGGCATTCCGGCAATATGCCCAAGGGGGGTGGATTGGTCTGGGTGCGGACAAAGCGTACGGAGGCCAGGGATTTCCTAAAATGGTCACTGTCATGACCGATGAGATACTTTATGCCTGCAACCCTTCTTTTGCACTGTATCCCCAATTAGGTATTGGTGCTGCACTGGCCATGTCGCAACATGCAGACCCCGTGATTAACCAGCTTTATCTGCCAAAAATATATGAAGGTATCTGGTCGGGTACCATGTGCCTGACGGAACCACATGCGGGTACTGATCTGGGGATTATTCGCACCAGGGCGGAACCTTTGGGCGATGAGTCCTATGCAATCTCTGGCACAAAAATTTTTATTACCGGCGGTGAGCATGATCTGGTGGAAAATATTGTGCATCTGGTGTTGGCAAAACTACCGGGTGCCCCGGCCGGCTCTAAAGGAATTTCACTGTTTCTCGTCCCTAAATACCTGGTCAACCCGGATGGATCACTGGGGGCGCGCAATGCCGTTAGTGTTGGCTCCATTGAACATAAAATGGGCATCAAGGGATCGGCCACCTGCGTCATGAATTTTGATGCGGCCAAAGGTTGGCTGGTGGGTAAGCCGAATGAAGGTCTGGCGGCCATGTTTGTCATGATGAACTACGAACGGCTGTCGATGGGAATTCAGGGACTGGGTGCTTCAGAATCAGCGTATCAGAATGCAGCCGCCTATGCGCATGATCGGTTGCAGGGACGTTCAGCGCGGGGGGCCGCCTGTCCGGATAAGGTGGCTGATCCGTTGCTGGTGCATCCGGATATCCGGAGAATGTTGCTGACCATCCGTGCCCACAATGAGGCTGCCCGGTGTTTTGCCATGTATGTCTCTGAAGCGCTTGATAATAGTCGATATGCCACCGATGCGCAAGTGCGCAATCAGGCCAAAGACCGGGTGGCCTTGCTGACCCCGATTGCCAAGGCATTTTTGACCGATCGCGGGTTTGATGCCTGTGTGCTGGCTCAACAGGTATTTGGTGGGCATGGCTATATCCGTGAGTGGGGCATGGAACAGTGGGTGCGCGATACGCGTATTGCGCAGATTTATGAGGGCACCAATGGCGTTCAGGCCATGGATCTGGCGGGGCGTAAAGTTGTGCGTGGCCAGGGTGCCTCAGTGATGAATTATCTGGAGGAAATACGTCGTGTTGCCGATGAACTGCCCCCTGAACTGCAATTTTGCACAGAAGGGCTGCGGGAGGCTGCCAACACGTTGGAGACTGCCACACAGCTATTGATCGACAACAGTCGGGGGGATGCTGAGTTTGCCAATTCAGCGGCAGTCGATTATTTGCATCTCTTTGGCCTGACCTGCTATGCGCATATGTGGTCGCTTATGGCCCGGGCATCGGTAGGACGCTCGGAGGAGTTTTATCGGAACAAACTGCAATTGGGTGCCTTTTTTATGCAGCGTATGTTGCCCGAGATTCATGGACGACTGGCGGCAATACGCAGTGGTGCGGCACTGCTGATGTCCTTTGCAGCGGATTATTTCTGAATCTGCTGCAGTACGGACGCAGGCACACAAAACAGGCAACAGGCAGAGATACGATGGTATTGCCAAAATTGCAGCAAATTGCCTTACCAGGTTCAGGGCCTGAAGATGTAGTGATGGATTTTCAGGGCAATGTGCGCACTGGCCTGGCGGATGGGCGTCTGTTGAGCATCAATCCCCGCTCTGGTGCGATCAGAACGCTGAGCCGGACGGGGGGGCGGCCTTTGGGGCTGGCCATGGCTGCCGATGGTGGGCTTTGGGTCTGTGATAGCCCGCAAGGATTGCTGTACCTGCACCCGAAGCACCATACACTGAACGTCGTTATTAACCGGGCTTTTGGGGAACCTTTGCCGTTTTGCAGCAATGTGGTGGTGGGTCGTTCAGGCACGGTGTATTTCAGTACGTCGAGTCGACGCTATCCTGTACAGCAGTTCCATCGGGATATTGTGGAGAATATTCCAACGGGGGCGGTGTATTCCTTAAACGTTCAGGGACAATTGACGCTGTTAATGGATGGGTTGGCCTTCGCCAATGGACTGGTACTGGATGCTGAAGAAAATTCCCTGATCGTGGCTGAAACGGCAGCATTGCGCTTGCGGCGTTATTGGCTAGGCGGGCCGCAGCAAGGACAGCAGGAGGTGTGGAAATCCCTGCCGGCCATGCCGGACAACATGGCGTTGGGCACGGACGGCCTGATCTGGGTGGCCTTGGTGACTACACCGCCTGCGGCATTGCGGCTGCTGTGGTCATTGCCTCGGCAAAGCCGACAGTGGTTGGGGCGCTTGCCACCGGCTTTGTCACCGTCGGCAGATCGCTGGCTATGGGTACAGGCTTATGATCAGCATGGGCGCCTTTGTCATGATTTTTGCTGGAAAAATAATGACTTAAATCAAGCCACCGGCGTGTGTGAACAGGAGGGGCGTCTGTATATTGGCAGCCTGTACGGTCATTGTGTGGCCTGGTGTCAAATTTCCTGAGCGCCTGTTTTCTGAATTCATGTTTTCTGAATTAAATCCGACTAATATACTAGGAATTATTGCGGAATTTTGATAGGCTACAAACAAAGAGTGCCGCCTCTGCCGCAAGGTGCGTTGCGTGCGTGTTGCGGGTTTTATGTTGAACGAAGATAGCATGACGTAACGGAGGAAGCGAGAACAGGCTGTTTACAAGACAGGCGCTATCCCGACTCTTTCAGTAATGAGGAGTTCTCGCAGCATATTGATGTCTTCACCGATGACCACTTCAATGACCTCTTCAGAGCCGGCGATGAGTCTGACGGATGCGGCGGCAGAGAAAATCCGCAGGTTAAGATCCTCGGAAGAAAACCAGGAGCTTTTGTTACGTGTCTATATTACGGGCGGTGGCTGTGCTGGCTTCTCCTATGGATTTACCTTTGATGAGATGGTGAAAGAAGGTGACTCTGAATTTTGTAACGGTGATGTGCGCATGGTGGTGGACCCACTGAGCTTTCAGTACTTGGCGGGTTCGCAGGTGGATTATAGTGAAGGATTGCAAGGGTCGCGTTTTATTGTCAAGAACCCGAATGCACAGACCACCTGTGGCTGTGGTTCATCGTTTTCTGTCTGAGTCTCGGAATTCAGATGAATCGTCATTGTAGTCCGCATTGTAGTCTGCATTGTAGCCCGCTTTTTTTTGCAGCAGTCCTTTGATCTGGTTTTCCAGTGTGTCATTGATGGCACGGTGGTGGGTATGACCCAGAGCCCAGGCAGGTATTGCCAGCCAGCCAAAATAGGCGTGGATGGTATCGGTGTTATGGGATTCCTGCAGTACGGCACCAGTTTGTGGATCCAGTTGCTGGAGTGAGACGTAGAAGTGTTGCGAGGCAATCATGGGAAACAGGTCGTAGGTGAGTACGCACAGCAGACCGGTCAACGCCGGAACGGTGAGTGGCGTTTCGTCGTAAATGGACAGACGGTAGCGAGGCACAGACGAATGCAACGAGGGACGCTGAAAGGTAACATCCTGGTAGCGGCCACTGTCGATAAAAGCCTGACGGGCAATACCTGTCATGCTGCTGTATTCCAGGTCATCAGGGTGAGGGTCCTCGGGGTTGCCTTCGTAAAAGCGCAGATCCACGTAGGCTAATTCGTTGGCTGGGTAATCATTTCGCTCATGCACGTCCCTGACCGGAACCTGATATTGAGGAAACGCTGCGCAGCCTCCAAGTATCCCGCTCAGGCAGAGCAGGGCCAGAGTGCACCACACTTGGGAAAGATTTTGCATGGATTTTTCGTCCGGAACCGACGGTGCCAACAGTCTAAATAAGCCTTCAGAGACATGCAAGGACGTTGTGGCAAAGCAACCGCTGATCAGGCCAGATTTAATAAAATTTTCACGGAGGGCGTGACATGTGCCCTGTCAATATAACCCAGCAGGTTGGGACTTTTCAGCACTATGGCAGCATCCCTTAATTAGGTTTATTTATTTTCATGAGAATAAGCTGACCATCAGTTTTATCCTGCACAAATTTTCGTGTTGTTTTTATGCTGGAAGTAAAGGTTCCGTGTGATGGCCACTGTGACTGGCGTAAGACCTTGCGACTGAAAATGCCAAACCACATTCGATCTGATTGACCCAACTGGCATGAATCGGTGTAAAGTGAAAGGTAATTCGTTGATGGTGGCGCAGGTTGAAATTATCCCAAACTGATTTCGCACGGTGCTCATTAAGGTTGTCCCATTTGCTGGCATTCAGGACGGAATTACTGACCAAAGTGTGCCGTGCCAAAGGGGAGCCGCAGACTGCTATTGCCTGCATCAATATTCAGCCGGAACAAAATCTCATGCACACTAAGCCGGTAGGTGACATCTCCCCCATTAATATTGCTGATGGAATTGGTCAAAGAGACATCCGGCAAATGGATGGTCATGCGGGACGGCAAAGAGCGAATCCGGAGCGGCACTGCGATCTGTACTGCGGCCAACACCGCTCAGTTCTTCATTAGTGGCGCGCCAGTCGGCATTGCGCTCCCCACTCTCATTGATACCTACGGTACCAAATCCGGAAAAATGCAGTAAAGGAGAGTTAGCATCACCTGCTGTGTCAGCAAAAGCAGGCGGCAGGCCGATTCCAGAGAGACTCAGGCTAGGAAACAGGCGAAAAAGTTGAAATAGGCGGTGCATGGCAGTCCCTCAGCGAGCAAACAGACCGTGACTAACAAGTTGTGGAGTCATTTATGGGAATTTGCTGAAAAACAGGGCGGAATTTTGCAAAAACCGATAAATAGCAAGTGCTTATGTGCAATTTGTCGGAGTCATTGCAACGTAGTGAAGCAAGTATTACCCGCTATACTGTAGGGAATTTCAGAGATAAGCAGGGGTGTGTATGTTCGACAAAAAAATGCCTGAGGCTTGGCGGGTGCTGCGTATTCAGTCGGAACTGGTGGATGGGATAGAGCATCTGGCTAAGGTAGGAGCGGCTGTCACTATTTTTGGTAGTGCGCGGTTAAAACCGGACAGTGTCTATTATAAATCGGCCGAACGACTGGCGGCACTGTTGGCGGACACAGGAATTCCGGTCATCACCGGCGGTGGCCCGGGTATTATGGAAGCGGGCAATAAAGGAGCTTACGGGTTCGGAAAGTTTTCGATCGGACTGAATATCACTTTGCCCATGGAACAACAACCCAATGATTTTCAGGATATCCACCTGAGTTTTCGCTATTTTTTTGTGCGTAAATTCATGTTTATCAAACATGCGGTGGCATTTGTCATCTTCCCAGGGGGGTTTGGCACACTGGATGAACTGTTTGAGGCTATTACCCTGATTCAGACGCGTAAAATCGAACGTTTTCCAGTGGTTTTGGTGGGATCTGCCTACTGGCAAGGGTTGTTTGCCTGGTTGCGCCAGGAGGTACTGGCCATGGGCTGCATTGATGAGCAGGATTTGCAATTGATGCAGATCGTTGATACCCCAGAAGAAGCACTGAAACTAATTATGCGTTATGTCAGTCAGCATCCGGTGGAGGAAGAATAGGAATGCGGCTGATTCGTATAGATATTGCGGAACAGCGATTAACACTGCTGGAAAATGAACAGGAGATGGGGCGTTTTGCCTGTTCGACCTCGGTCAAGGGGGTGGGTGAGATGAAAGGCAGTGAACAGACACCCCGCGGCTGGCATCGCGTGAGAGCACGCATTGGCGAGGGGATGCCGCTTTGCAGTGTTTTTGTCGGAAGGCGACCCACTGGAGAAATCTGGACCCCAGAACTGGCCGCACGTCATGAAGGGAGGGACTGGATTTTAACGCGGATTCTCTGGCTCTGTGGCAATGAACCGGGGCGTAATCGGCGGGGGGATTGTGATACGATGCAACGCTATATTTATATTCATGGCACGCCCCCAACGGAGCCGATGGGGGTGCCACGTTCGCATGGTTGTATCCGGCTGCATGATCCGGCTTTGCTGAAGGTGTTTGCCTTTGCTGACGTGGGGTGTCTGGTGCACATTTGCGCATGACTTTACGGGTTTGGCTGCGCCGCCAGCGGCGTGCAATCGTTGATTTCAGGCAGACTCCAACGTATACTGCGTTGGGTATACTGTGTTGGGTGTGCTGCCTTGGCGATCTGGCAGGTTTTACGTTTTTTCGAACGGGTGGGTGTTCTGGAGTCAGGTGTGATCCCATGCCGAGTCCTACGATTTACTTTTCATACGCTTTTTGTTTTTCAGCGGATGCGGCAAGCGGCGCTTTTGCGTGGCGGACGGGGGACAGTGTGATGCGTCATGGTCGTTGGGTTCGACAAGGATTGAGCCTGAGTGTGTGGATACTGTTCTCGCTGTTTGATTTTTAAAACGCTGTAGTCCTTCCTATGCGCTTATGTCGGGGGTTGTATAACGTGCCGGTCGCTAGTGCCGGTCGGGTGGTGACTGTTGGTAATTTCGATGGGGTGCATCGAGGGCATCAGTTAATTCTTCAGCGACTGGTGCGTGAAGGTCGGCGTTTGGGGGGGGCGACAGCGGTTATCATTTTTGAGCCGCAGCCCATGGAGTTTTTTTTAGGTGCAAAAGCGCCTGCTCGTTTGATGCGCTGGCATGACAAATGGGAGGCCTTGCGTCAGTTTGGTATTGACGAGGTGGTAGTACTGCGTTTTGCGGAATCTTTACGTCAGTTAACGGCAGAAGATTTTGTCCGCACGGTACTGGTGTCGGCGCTGCAGACGCAACTGCTGTTGGTGGGTGATGATTTTCACTGTGGTTGTGATCGGCAAGGCGATTATGCGTTTTTAAGCCGGATAGGACCGACGCTGGGGATGCAGGTCATGAGCACCGATTCGGTGCAGGCGGCAGGTGCACGAGTCAGCAGTACCTTGTTGCGTGATGCCTTGCAGACAGGAGCGTTCTTGCAGGTACAGCAATACCTGGGACACGCCTATGGGATGAGTGGTCGAGTGGTGCAGGGGGATCAGTTGGGGCGGACGCTCGGTGTGCCGACCGCTAATATTCTGCTCAAGCGCCAGGTGTCGCCGTTACAGGGGGTGTTTGCCGTGCGGGTATTGTGCCAGGGTCGGTCGTTGCAGGGGGTGGCTAATGTTGGTTCCCGACCTACTGTCTCTGGAATCCAGCCCAGACTCGAAGTGCATTTGTTTGATTTTAGCGAAGATATTTATGGACAGCGTCTGTATGTTGAATTTGTTCACAAATTGCGGGAAGAGCGACGTTTTGGTTCACTGGCGGAACTGAAGGCGGCGATTGCTCTGGATATTGCGTGTGCCAGAGAGTGGTTTAGTGCGCAGCCGTTGGAGGGTTGAGTTGGTTTTTTGATTTTAATCAACAGAAAATTACGTTTATGGTGTGTTGACCAGAGGGAGGAACCTCACTGCCTGTTTCGCCTGTCGTCCGGACATATTACCGGTGCACAGGGAGAGTCGGGCGGTGTGCTAACAGCATGAGCCAAGATTATAAAGCGACATTGAACTTGCCTGACACTGGATTTCCCATGAAGGCGTCTTTGGCGATGCGTGAGCCTGAGCGGCTTCTCCGGTGGCAGACGTTGAATATTTATGGCCAGTTGCGGCAGCTCAGGGCTGGACGTCCAAAATTTGTGTTGCATGATGGTCCGCCGTATGCCAATGGCAATATTCATATCGGCCATGCGGTCAACAAAATCCTCAAGGATATTATTGTTCGCTCGCATAGCATGGGAGGAATGGATGCCCCTTATGTGCCGGGCTGGGATTGTCATGGGCTGCCGATTGAATTAAATGTTGAAAAAAAGGTGGGTAAACCGGGCGTTAAGGTATCAGCCACTGAATTTCGGCGTTTATGCCGGGCCTATGCAGCGTCGCAGGTGGAACAGCAGTCAAAGGACTTCCAGCGCTTGGGGGTGATGGGCGACTGGACGAATCCTTATCTGACGATGAATTTTCGACAGGAAGCTGACATCGTCAGGGCATTGGCTCGACTTGTTGAAAAAAATCATGTGGAGCAAGGGCTTAAACCAGTGCACTGGTGTCCGCAATGTGCCTCTGCTTTGGCTGAGGCTGAAGTGGAGTACGAGGATCGGGTGTCGCCGGCTGTTGATGTGGCGTTTACGGTGGTTGATGCGGTGCAGTTCTGGGAACGGATTGGCCAGGCGGTGCCGCCTGTTGCCGCACAGACCGGGATAGAGGCAGCGGTGGCCCTGGTGATCTGGACCACCACACCCTGGACATTACCTGCCAACCGGGCGGTTTGTCTGAATGCGGAGATGAACTACGTGGTAGTGGCCTATGCCGCAGGATTCCTGGTGGTGGCTGAGCCTTTGTCCGCTGTCGCACTGCGACGTATTGGCCTGACGGAGGTCATGCCTTTGGCAGTGTTCCCCGGGCGAGTGCTGGAAGGACTGAGTTTGCAGCATCCTTTTCTGGAACGGCAGGTGCCGGTGATTCTGGGTGAGCATGTAACGGCCGATGCGGGGACCGGATGTGTGCATACGGCACCAGCGCATGGACAGGAGGACTACATTGTAGGACTGCGTTATGGTCTTGAGGTGGATAACCCAGTAAATGCGGAAGGCGTATTTCAGGCCACCGTCCCCTTTGTCGCCGGGTTGCCGGTATTCAAGGCCAATGAGATTTTGCTGGAGTTATTGGCCAGCCAGGGGGCGTTACTGGCTAATAGGCCGCTGGAGCACAGCTATCCGCACTGCTGGCGACACAAGACACCGATTATCTTTCGGGCGACCCCGCAATGGTTTGTTCGCATGGATCAACAGCAGTTACGTGCCCAGGCGCTGGCAGCGATCGAACAGGTGCAGTGGGTGCCTGAATGGGGAAAAGCCCGTATTCAGGCGATGGTTGAGCAACGCCCCGACTGGTGTATTTCCCGGCAACGCAGCTGGGGCGTGCCTATGCCGTTGTTTATCCATCGGCAGACCCAGGTATTGCATCCAGAGAGCTTGCAGATCATGGAAAAAGTAGCCCTGGCGATTGAAGCGCAGGGTATTGATGCCTGGTTTTCATCTGCTGATGCAATGTGGTTGAGTGAGGCAGATCAACATCACTATGTGCGGATTCAGGACACCCTTGATGTCTGGTTTGATTCTGGGGTGACGCATGTCGGGGTGCTGGAACGACGTACAGAACTGCAACGACCGGCGGATCTCTATCTGGAAGGCTCGGATCAACACCGAGGCTGGTTCCAGTCCTCATTGCTGACCTCGGTAGGTATACATGGGACTGCGCCGTATAAACAGGTTCTAACCCATGGTTTTACGGTAGATGGTCAGGGGCGTAAAATGGCCAAATCACTGGGGAATGTGATTGCTCCCCAGAAAATCATTGATAGCATGGGGGCGGATGTGTTGCGCCTGTGGGTGGCGGCGACGGACTATCGTGGAGAAATGTCGGTCAGTGATGAAATTCTCAACCGGACGGCGGAGGCGTATCGGCGGATTCGTAATACGGTACGCTATCTGTTAGCTAATCTCGGGGACTTTGATCCAGCGACAGATGCGGTGCCCCCAGAGTCGATGCTGGCACTGGATCGCTGGGTGGTGGATCTGAGTGCCCGGGTACAGGAAGAGATGGTGGCGGCTTATGAAACGTATCAGTTTCATGGAATTTATCATCGTCTGCATAATTTTTGCAGTGTGGATCTGGGCAGTTTCTATCTGGATATCATTAAAGACCGGCAATATACCTTGCCGAAACGTGCACTGGCGCGACGTTCGGCGCAAACTGCCCAATGGCATATTGCCGAGGCGATGATTCGGTGGATGGCACCGATTCTTGGTTTTACGGCGGATGAGGCATGGTCGTATTTACCGGGGCGACGTTCAGATTCCGTGCATCTGGAATCCTGGTATGAAGGCTTGCATCGTTTGCCCGACAATCCGCCATCGCCGACGTTGACTTCTGCTTTTTGGGAAGCGATGATTGAATTAAAATCCATGGTTAATCGCCAACTGGAAAATTCCCGGGTGCGTCAGGAAATCGGCTCAGGACTATCGGCCTCCGTTGCTTTGTACCTGCCGATGCCCTGGAGGGATAAAGTAAGTTGCCTGGGTGAGGAGTTGCGGTTTTTGCTGATTACCTCAGAGGTTCAGGTGTTTTCCAGTGAGACAGACTCGCCCAGTGTGGTCGTGTCCGCCAGTACCCATACCAAATGTATTCGTTGTTGGCATTATGTGGCTGATGTGGGTCAGCACCCCGAGCACCCGGAGTTGTGTGGCCGTTGCCTGCAGAATCTGTCGGAAATGGGTGAAATACGGAGATTTGTATGAGTCGTCATGACGGATCGCCGTGGCGTTGGTTGCTGCTGTCGGCACTGTTACTGTGCCTGGATCAATGGAGCAAATACTGGGTCAGTCAGCATCTGTTGCTGTTTCAGTCGCGCATCCTGATTCCTGGCTGTCTGAGTTTTACACTGTTGCATAATACCGGGGCGGCGTTTAGTTTTCTATACAGTGCTGGCGGTTGGCAACGCTGGTTGTTTGCCACTATCGCCATCGGTGTCAGTACAGGATTACTGTGGTGGTTGTGGCGACTTCCCCGGCAGTTGCTGTTGTTACCCGGTGCAATCAGCCTGATCCTCGGAGGTGCGACGGGCAATCTTCTGGATCGATTACGCCTGTCTTACGTCGTTGATTTTGTCCATGTATATTACAAAGACTGGCATTTTCCCGCCTTTAATCTGGCTGATTCGGCAATTACTGTCGGTACGGTACTGCTGTTGATTGACATGTTTTTCTTTGAGGAGCATCGGCATGGATGAACGTATTCAGGGAGAACGTATTCAGAAAGGCAGTCGGGTGCAGTTGCATTTTAGTATCAGTTTGCTGGAAGGATCGCTCATTGACAGTAGTCGGCATTATCAATCGGCCCCAGTATTGATTGTAGGTGATGGGACGCTGCCCACAGGTTTTGAACAGGTGATTCTGGGTTTAAAAGCCGGAGACCGTCGCTCTTGTGTGTTGCCTGCAGCACAGGCGTTTGGCTTGCACGCAGCGCAGCATGTGCGGCGCTTTTTGCGTACAGAATTTGTGATGCTGCAAAAAACCATGGACATGCCGCTGGCTGTTGGTGTGGTCATTTCCTTTGCCGATCCGTCGCACGCCGAACTTCCCGGCGTCGTGGTGGCTCTGGATGAACAATGGGTGCAGGTGGATTTCAATCATCCGTTGGCCGGACGTGACCTGTTGTTTGAGGTGGAAATCCTGCGATTATTGGAAAACGATGAACAACCTGTGCAATTGACTTCTGTGCCAACGATGGAACAGGGGGGGGCGAATGCTTATTCGGCTGGCTAACCCTCGGGGGTTTTGTGCAGGAGTGGACCGGGCCATTGAGATAGTCAACCGGGCATTGGAGGTGTTTGGTCCTCCGGTCTATGTGCGCCATGAGGTGGTGCATAATCGTTTTGTAGTCGAGGACTTGCGTCACCGTGGGGCGGTTTTTGTCGACGAACTGCAGGAAGTGCCCGATGCGGGGATTGTGATTTTCAGTGCGCACGGGGTATCGCAGCAAGTGCGTAGCGAGGCGGATCGTCGGCAGCTTAAAGTGTTCGATGCGACCTGTCCACTGGTGACCAAGGTGCATCTGGAAGTATTGCGCTATGTCCGTGCCGGTATTGAAACGATTCTCATCGGCCATGCCGGGCATCCGGAAGTTGAAGGGACGATGGGGCAATACGATACGACGGCTGGGGGACGCATTTATCTGGTGGAACAGGAATCCGATGTCAAGGATTTGCCCGTCACTAATCCTTCCCGTTTGGCGTTTGTGACGCAAACGACCCTGTCCGTGGATGATACGGCACGGGTCATAACGGCCTTACGCAGTCGTTTTCCGCATATTCAGGGGCCACGCAAGGATGATATCTGTTACGCCACGCAAAATCGCCAGGATGCAGTGCGGCTCTTGGCCGAAAAATGTGAACTGGTGCTGGTGGTGGGGTCTCCCAACTCTTCCAACAGCAACCGATTGCGCGAACTGGCAGAACGTATGAATCGCACGGCCCGGTTGATTGACGGGGCCGTGGACATTGATCCAGCGTGGTTGCAGGGCATTGGTTCCGTGGGGGTGACGGCAGGGGCTTCTGCACCTGAAGTACTGGTACAGGAAGTGGTGGCCCGGCTGCAGCAATTAGGCGGCCAGACCGTTGAGGAAATCGCCGGCAGAGCTGAGACCATGACCTTCTCCATGCCCAGAGAATTGAGAATTACAGTGCAGGAAATTTAATCCGGGAGGTGTTTTCGCAATGAGTACTATGGATTATATACAACAGTGTGTGCAGCAGTCGCTGGAAACCAAACAGAAGTTATTCAATGACCATTCACTCCTGCAGTCGGTGCAGGCAGTGGCGGAGCGTTGTGTGCAGGCCTTTCGCTCGGGCAATAAGGTGATGTTGGCGGGAAACGGTGGTTCTGCTGCCGATGCCCAGCACATTGCCGCTGAATTTGTCAGTCGTTTTGATTTTGACCGTCCGGGCATTCCTTCTCTGGCACTGAATACAGATACCTCCATGTTGACGGCGATCGGCAATGACTATGGTTATGAACATGTGTTCCGACGTCAGGTACAGGCGCAAGGCCGGGCTGGGGATGTCCTGATTGGTATTTCGACCTCAGGAAACTCCAGAAATGTGGTATTGGCGGTGGCAGAAGCCAAGGCCATGGGTATTGTGACCGTGGCGTTGACCGGTGCTGCCGGTCAGTTGGCCTCCCTGTGCGATTTTTCCTTGTCCGTGCCTTCGACCCATACACCACGTATTCAGGAGTGCCATATCCTGATCGGCCATATCATTTGTGGTTATGTGGAGTCGGTTATTTTTGATGCCGTGAAACAGCCAAAGCGCTGAACTACTTGAGAGAAACGATCAACAACCCGGCAGGATCGGTTGTTGTTTCAGGGCAGTTCTCGGCTGGGGTGCAGTAATCCCATGAGGATGATATCCAGCCAGTGGCCGTTGATAAACACCGCTTGCCGTAGTTGCCCTTCCCGCACAAAGCCTGCTTTTTCATAAAGATGCAAGGCCGCTGCGTTACTGGAAAAGACGCTGAGGCCGATCCGGCTCAGGTGTAGCTGATTCCAGAGGTAGGGAATAGTGAGCCTGAGGGCTTCCCGACCGTAGCCCCTGTTGCGGTCTTCTGTAGATCCAATGCGCAGACCGAGGAGCGCTGAGTGATGCACCGGGTCAATATTCCAGATCTGCACATAGCCGATAATCTGGGGTTCAAGTGTGCGTCTGACGGCAAACAGCACCCGGCTGGGATCATGGCTACGGGGAAACCACAACTCTTCCTGTTGTTTCCACAAGGCAGGACGGTAGGTCTCATTGTAGTGGGCGGCCTCAATATCGTCTGCCCATTCCATGAGTGTATTAAAATCCTGTGGCAGCAGAGGCCCCAAGTAAATATGTTCGCCAGTCAGCATGGGTTATACCGATAGCATATGGCGGTTTTTCTGGACGTGCAACCCTTCCTGCTGCAATTCCTCCAGAATCCGATCCAAGGTTTGCGAGATGAGGGCGGCATTACGGATCATCGCCATTTTTGGCCATGTACTGCGGCGGCCGGTCTGGATCATCTGTTCGATCTCCCCACTGCGAAACTCAAAGAGCGCATTGCGCCAGCGAAACGCACTGGTGGGTAGCAGAATGTTGATATCGCCCAGATAGTTCTGTCCGAGCATGGCGACCAGATAGGCCAGTTGACCGGCTAGGGCTCTGCCCTGACGGCCTCGGGTGGCCAGTACACGCTCCAGCACCACTAACAGTTCACCAATGACGCGTACCGAGGACTCAGAAAACACACTCAACAGCCCGCGATGATCACGGGATTTAATATCGTCGATAAAGGGCAGTACCATGGGGTTAATCAGACTGACTATAAAATGGTTGACCCCATACAGCCTTGCCATGCGTTTGGCGGGCAGATCGCTGGAGAGTGAACCGTCTAGCCATCGACGAGTTTCCAGATAGGGACGGGGCTTCCCATCAATTCCCCGTGCGTAGAGACGTTCTGCGGGCATGAGTCCTGGGATACCTATGGAGGCGGACAAGGCTGAACGGACATAGACGTGTGGTGAGGAAATGGCATTCATCAGCCGTGAGGATTGATGTCGCTCTGCCGGTGAAATTGAAATATTGATGTAGCGTCCGGTTTTTTCATAAGCTTGCTGGAAGGTCAAATCCCGGGGAACTATTTCGTCAAGAAAACGTTCACGTGCCGCTTTAGCGGCGGGGTCATCGATACGGCCGCGCAGGATATCCAGGATTCTGGTTTGCAACGGTTCCTGGTAGCGCTTTTTCAGGAAATAACCAGATTTCAGTTCCGCATCGGTCAGTGTTCCCAGTTGGGCGGCAACAATGGCACCGGCGCTGGAACCGGAAATAACATGCGGCAGCAGATTATGGTCGATCAGTTCCTGAACCATCCCGTGATGAAAATAGACGAGTCCGGCACCACCGCTCAAGAGCAGGGCGGAACGGCCATAACAGTGACTGGCCCGGCGGAAGAAGTCCGATTTATCCGGGGCACTGATTTCAGATTCCGGGCAGCGGTGTATATATTCCAGTGCCGCCGCAATGCTATTGACGTAATCTTCAATGAGGAATTTGGTGCCGGATTTTGACTGATGATAAAGCACGGGCTTTCCCATACCGGCCATATTGCCATGGACGCCTTCGTTCAGGGCATAGAGAAGTTCGGAGGAAGCATTGCTGTTAAGGTACTGTTTGAGTTTGTCGTACCGGTACTGAATCTCCCGGTAATCGTAGAGCGAAGTTTCTGCGGTCTGACGCCACTGATGGGCTCCGGAACACTGGTCGTGCTGTTCCGCCAGTGTGAGCCATTCCTGGTACGAATGCGCCCCCAGCATTTGTTGCTCCAGAGTTCCGAGATCCGGAGTACAGGGTGTCAAGGATAGATGCGCAGCCGTCATAGGACTTCACCTTACAGAAGTTATCAGTCTCTATGGATTATAGGCGAAAGTGGGCATGGGAATGCAAGAGGCTTGAGTGAGGCATTTTCAGGGATTCATAAAAAAGCGCCAGCGACTCACGATCAAAAAACCGTGTTGCATTTGGCTTTCATTCACCTAAGATGTAGCGATCTATAGTCGTAACAGTAAATCTTTTGCCATGCTGCATCGCCATCTCAATCATCAACGCTACACGCTCGCCGCTATTGACGATGTGATTTCACGCGGGCGGTGGTGTGACTGGGCGGAACTGCGCCGGGCATCTTTGGCTGACCGCACCTTGTTGGACAAGGTGGAGTGCGTTTGCCGCCCTTACGCCTCTGATCCTTATGCTCAACGCCATCATTTCTGGATGCACTATGCCGAAGCACACCGCACCCTTGCCTGACTGGGAACTCGTCTTGTCCTCTGCCGCACGGCTCCAACGCCTCTTGCCAGAGGCCGTACTGGTGGAGGGGACCGCCTCGGCAATTCATGCTGAACATCGCTTCTCGCGTGACGCTGATCATGTACTGACCGACCTGCGCCCTCGTTTCGATGCAGTGTTGGCGGAACTAGAATCAGTCGCTGGTTGGAAAACGGCTCGCGTGCAGCGGCCCGTGCAAATCCTGGGGAGTCTCGACGGCATCGAGACCGGCGTTCGTCAACTAATCCGGGATGAACCACTGGAAACGACAGTAGTGAACTACCGGGGTGCACGCATTACCGTTCCGACCGAAGCTGAGATTCTGCGCATCAAGGGCGTCTTGATCCTCAAGCGCAATGCCACGAGGGATTACCTCGATTTTGTGGCTTTGGCCGATCACATGGGCGATGAGAGCGTTGCCCACGCATTGCAATCATTTGACCGGCTCTACCCGCAGGACAACGGAGAATCTCCGCTACAGCAGTTGCAGGTGCAACTTGCCAATGCGCTGCCCTTCGACCTGGAAGAAACCGAACTTAGCGAATACAAGCAACTCAATCCTCGTTGGCATGACTGGCAAGCTGTTATAGACGTTTGTTCGCACTTGGCAATCGTGATTTTTGACTGGGTGTGTGATAGAGAGATTGATCGTCCTGATGCCAACTCTTAGTGATCTACAACCCGCTTTTATGAATAGCCGCATTTTCCAAGGCCTGACTCAATTGCCATACGGCCATGGCATAGAGAACGCTATGGTTATATTGGGTAATGGCATAGAAATTTCCAAAGGCAAACCAATACTCGTTCCCATGGTCCCCGTGCAGGCGCAGTACATTGGCCAAGGTACTGGCAGGCAACGAACCGGGGGTGGCCGGTGTCAGTCCCAAGGTCGCCCAGTGTGATAAAGGCGCAGTGGCTGCCAGAGTGGAATTTAATTCCTTGTCATAATCGTTTCCCTGTAGTGTCGCCTTGATGGCCACCGGACCGCTTTTCCAGCCAGATTGCTGAAAGTAGTGGGCAATGGAGCCAATAGCATCGTCTGCGTCGTTCAGCAAATCGATGTGGCCATCCTGATCAAAATCGACGGCCATGTTCAGCCAAGAGGAGGGCATAAACTGGGGGTAGCCCAGGGCACCGGCGTACGAGCCGGTAATCTTGTCGGGTTCGAGGTGTTGTTGTTGGCACAGTTGCAGAAATGCCAGCAGTTCCAGACGAAAAAACCGACTGCGCGGCGGATAATCGAAGGCCAGGGTGCTCAGGCTGTCCAGTGCCCGGTAATGACCGGTCTTGCGGCCATAAAGGGTTTCTACCCCGAGAATGGCTACGATAATAGAGGCAGGCACCTGATAGAGGTGTTCTGCACGTTGCAAGGCGGCTTGATGGGCATTCCAGAAGGCTAACCCCCGTTGTAATCGTTCGTCGTTCAGAAAAATTTTCTGATAACTGCGCCAGTCTGATTGTTCAGCCGGTGCACTCATGGCCTGCAACACCGCCGGTTGAAACTCGGCCTGGCTGAACAGCGCCTGCAATTGCTGCGGCGAGCCGAGGCCCGCTTTGCTGGCATCGGTGATAAAGGCTTGCACTTCCTGATAATCGGTAAAGGATCCGTGATCACTTTGTGACAGCGAGTGATGCGGACAGGCAAATCCCAGTAACATACAGAACAGGTGGCTTTTCATTGGGTTAATTTCCTGGATACTATTGGGAAAAGAAACATTTGTTGCATTAATCCATCAGTTTACGATGACTATAGACCGACATAATAATGCCAAAACCGGCCAGTAAAGAGACCACGGCCGTGCCGCCATAACTGATGAAGGGCAGGGGGACGCCAACAACCGGCAGAATACCACTGACCATGCCCATATTAACAAAGATGTAGACGAAAAAAGCCAGAGACAGTGAGCCGGCCAGCAAGCGACCATAGCCATCCTGGGTGGTATTGGCGATCTGCAGGCAACGCCCTAAAATGACACTGTACAGAAACAGTAAAAACAGAACGCCCACAAAGCCAAATTCTTCACTGAAGGCGGCAATCACAAAATCCGTGTGGCCTTCAGGCAGAAATTCAAGATGCGATTGTGAGCCGTGTAACCAGCCTTTGCCCCAGAGGCCTCCGGATCCTATCGCTGTTTTTGACTGGATAATGTTCCAGCCGTTTCCCAAGGGGTCGGATTCTGGGGAAAATAAAGTGATGATGCGTTGGCGTTGATAGTCGTGCATCATGAATTTCCAGGCAAACCAGGCGGCTGGAATCGAGAATGCCAACGCCGCTGCGATAAGCCACCACGATAAGCCTGCCAGAAACAGGCAGAAAAATCCGCTACTGAATACCAGAATGGCAGTACCCAGATCAGGTTGACGAGCGATCAGTGCTGCTGGCAACAGGAGCAATACCAGGCTGATGAAAACGGTGGACCAGCGCGGTGGCAGTGGTTTCAGGGACAGGTACCAGGCCAACATCATCGGCATGGCCAGTTTCATGAATTCAGAGGGTTGTATGCTGGTGATTCCGGGAATGTACAGCCAGCGCCTTGCACCAAGGCGCACCTGACCCACCACGGCAACTGCCACCAACAACAACAGCCCCCCCAGATAAAACCAGAATGACCAGAGTCGGTAGATTCTTGGGGGGATCTGTGCCAGGGCGAGCATCAGTAAAAACCCCAAGGCAAATGAACTGCTCTGTTTGAGCAGCATATCCAGATTTTTGCCGGTGGCGGAATACAGTTCAAATAGGCCAGTGAGCATGGTGACGAGCAGGCAAAGGCTGAGCAGTGGGTCAATTTTGAGAAATCCCCACAGATTAAAGCGGTGGGGAAACTCGTGGCCATCTTTTGGGGCGTGCCGGAGAAAGCGGTCTTGTGGGGTATTCATCGGTGCGAGTCTCGCCGTGCCGGTGAGGTGGCAGGTGCCAGGGAAGCGATAGGAGCAGTGACAGCAGGAGCCGGTAATTTTCCCAGAAGCCAGTAGTCAAACATTGCCCGAGCAATGGGAGCGGCAGCACTCCCGCCATGTTGGCCATTTTCTACCAGAACCGCAATGGCAATCTGAGGGTTTTCCACAGGGGCGAAGGCGATAAACCACGCATGATCACGAAAACGTTCCGGCGTTTGCGCCGCATTGTACTTTTGACCGTTCAGGCCACGGACCTGCGCCGTCCCCGTTTTTCCAGCAATCGTATAGCCTTTCAGGGTACGGCCAATGCCCGTGGCGGTACCATGTGGGCCACTAACGACCGCTGCCATGGCTTGATGTAACTGCAGCCAGTTGTTGGGGTCTCGAATGGGAATTTGTCCAGTGCTGTGGTTGACCGGGTCGTAGGGGAAAGGGCCGGAGATGGATTTTAACAAGTGTGGCCGAATGCGATGGCCCCCATTGGCTAACATGGCGACGGCCGTTGCCAGTTCTAGCGGGGTGACGGTAAAGTACCCTTGGCCGATGGCGACTGAGAGCATTTCCCCGGGGTACCACGGGGCTTTGAAGATGCGTCTTTTCCAGGCGGTAGATGGCAGTGTCCCTGCACGTTCGTTAACCAGATCCACCTGGGTTTTCTGACCAAAACCAAATTGGCTCATCCAGTCATGAAACCGGTCTACCCCATAACGGGCACCGACTTGGTAAAAAAAAGTGTCACAGGACTGTTCGATGGCAAGGAACAAATCAACGATGCCGTGGCCGCCTTTTTTCCAGTCATGGAATACATGAGAATCCCCAGCCAGGTGATAAAAACCGGGATCGGATATTTTCCATTTCCAGTCAATCAGCGCTAATTCAACAGCACCCAGCCCCTCAAAAGGTTTGATGGTCGAGCCGGGGGGATAGACGCCTTGTAGTGCCCGGTTGTATAGTGGTTCATCAGGATCGTCGCGAAGGGCTTTATACAGTTTGTAGGGAATGCCACCGACAAAGGGGTTGGGGTCAAAGCCTGGTGTGCTGACGAAGGCCAGAATTCCTCCGGTTTTCGGGTCAATGGCGACCACGGCTCCGCGACGATTGCCTAAGGCATCCCAAGCGATTTGCTGGAGATGGATATCCAGAAACAGGGTTAGATCATCGCCGCGCGCCGGTGCTGTACGTTCCAGTACCCGAATCAGTTGGCCATGGGCGTTGGTTTCCACATGCTGATAGCCAGGCCGTCCATGCAGAATGTTTTCATAGTATTTTTCCAGACCGGATTTTCCAATTAATTGCGTTCCATCGTAAATTTCCGGGTCAAGATGTTCCTGCTCCTGTTCAGAGATTCGCGATACATAGCCCAGGGTATGCGACAACATGGCACCTAAGGGGTAGTGTCGGGCCAGTTCTACGGAAATAGTGACCCCTGGCAGGCGGTAGCGTTGTTCTGAAACCCTGGCAATATCGGCATCAGTAAGGCGTAACTTTACGGGTACGTCTTCGTAATGATGCATATGCGCCGCTTTATCTTGAATCCGCAACAAGTCCTCTGGGCTCAGGTCGAGCAGGGTGGCCAGTGTCTGTAGCGAGGCTTTAAAGTGGTGCGAGCGATCACGGTTTAAAGTCAGGGAAAAAGTGGGCTGGTTATCCGCCAGAATCACGCCGTTACGATCAAAAATAATACCACGCGGTGGCGGCACGGCTTCCAGGTGCACCCGGTTGTTCTCTGAAAGGGAGGAGTACAATTCGTAATCAATCAGTTGCAACATGCCATATCGAATGGCCAAGCCGAAAAATGCGGTTATCGCCAGAAAAGAAACCACCAGAGTCCGCTGTCGGAACAGGCGTGACTCAAAATCATTATCCTTGATATTGACAGGATGCGGCATGGTAACGGCAACACAACAGCTTAAGATCGGTGGAACCCTGATTTTAAGCTATTGTGGCAAATATATCCTTAAAACAACACCGATTTTAATGAGGTTTCTCAAAACTTTCCATGGCGGGCAGTTTCTCGACCTGATTTTTCTGGCGCAGGGATTTTATAAACCGCATGACTTTCCAGGCATGTTGGGTAATGAGAATATGAATAAATACCACCAGCATAAATCCGGCAAACAGCAGATAGTCTGGCGTTGCTGACCAGGAGCCGGACAGACCAATCCATCCCAGCACCAGAGAAAACGTCAGTAGTAAAAAAACGGTATTTTGTACACTAAAACCTGCACGTTGCAGGATGTGGTGCAGATGTTCCTGATCCGGGGAAAAAGGATTACGTCCTTTGAGAATCCGTCGGAACATGACCACGACAGTATCAGTAATGGGGAGAGCAAGAATCCACAGTGCACTGACAGGATGCAAGGCATGCGCTGCCGGGGTCGACAGCCGGATCGCCATGCATGAAAGATACAGGCCTAAACTCATACTGCCGGCATCTCCCATAAACACTTGGGCGCGGGATCGCCAGGGAGTGCGTAGGTTGAGCAGCAGAAATCCGCCCACTGCCGCCGCCATGGTGAAAAGTTGTAGACAATCTTGCGTCAGCCCCACTTTATTGGCAGCGAAACCGAAAAAAACCAATGCCACCAGACTGATGCCGCCCGCAAGCCCGTCCAGCCCATCTGACATGTTCAGTGCGTTAATGCCACCGACAATGCCCATGACGGTGAGTGTATAGGAAAATGGCAAGCCTAAGTGAATATCCCCAAAACCCAAGAGGTTGCCTAAGTGGGTAATGCGCACATTGCCAAATAAGAAAAGATAAGTCGCTGCAATAATCTGAACGACCAAGCGCAATCGGGCACTCAGTTGCAGGCGGTCGTCAA
>JAJXWR010000058.1 GCA_021781515.1 Pseudomonadota bacterium | reverse complement strand
AAAAAGGGACACTCAATGGGTCGCCAAAGGGAGGAACGTCGAGTCCTTGGAGCAGTTTGCGTCAAAAGTTCTCTGCTTGGTCTGAGTAGGAGTAATATCCTATGCCCCAAGATAAACAGAGAACCCCCTGGCTTTAGCCTTGGGGAGTGTCAGCTCTGCATTGAGCTGTGTGTATCAAGCAATGAGCAGAAAATGAACCAAATGATGTGAGCGTCAAGGGATACAACAGCCCTCATGCCACAGCAGCAAAGCTGGCGAAAATGCCCTGAGGGGGTGAAGTAAATAGCCACCTGGTTTAAATCCAGAAACAAAAAAACCATACTGCAATGCGGTCGACTGCCGTATGGTTTATTAGTAACACTTATCGACCAGCAATCAATGCCCTTTGCCAGAGACCGCCTTAACCATGTCTTCAACCACTTTTTTGGCATCACCAAAGATCATCATGGTCTTGTCAAGGTAAAAAAGATCATTATCCAACCCAGCATACCCAGTAGCCATGGAGCGTTTAATCACCATAACGGTACGCGCCCGATGGGCTTCCAGAATAGGCATTCCATAAATGGGTGAACTGGGGTTATCTTTCGCCGCCGGATTTACCACATCATTAGCCCCAATGACCAATACCACATCCGTCGAGGGAAAATCACTATTGATGGCATCCATTTCAAACACATCTTCGTAGGACACATCCGCTTCCGCAAGGAGTACATTCATATGTCCCGGCATACGCCCAGCCACCGGGTGAATGGCGTAGCGCACGGTAACGCCTTTTTCTTTCAATGCCTCTGCCAGTTCCTTGACGGCGTTCTGCGCACGTGCCTGCGCAAGACCATAACCCGGAACAATAACCACATGATCAGCATGAGACATCATAAAAGCAGCGTCATCGGGCGAACCTGAACGGTAATTACGCTCCCCCGCTTCCGTTGCTTCTCCAGCTGCTGCCGTTGCTGTTCCGAAACCACCAAAGAGCACATTCAATAATGAGCGATTCATCGCCCGACACATGATGTAGGATAAAATGGCTCCGGAGGACCCCACCAAAGAACCGGCAATAATCAACATGGAATTATTCAGGGTAAAACCAACCCCGGCTGCCGCCCATCCCGACAATGAATTCAGTAAAGACACCACGACCGGCATGTCTCCCCCACCGATCGGCGCAATCCAGAAATAGCCAAACACTAAAGCAATGGCCGTCATCACCAAAAAGGAATCAATATTCTGACTGACAAAATAATTGATACCAAACCCTAACATTGCCAAAAATAAAACGGTTTGTACAGGCTTCACCCATACGCCTTTGAGTGGACGTGCCGCCAGTTTGGCCGACAGTTTCCCCCAGGCAATAACAGACGCAGTAAAGGTAATCGCTCCGACGAAACAGCCGACGAAGAGTTCAAAGCGATGCACGGTGTCATGAAATACCCCGGGATGAAACACCGCTGCCACGGCGATCAGCACCGCTGCCAGCCCCACCAGTGAGTGCATCATGGCGACCGTTTCAGGCATTTGCGTCATTGGTACCGTACGTGCCCGCAAAATACCAACAAAGGCTCCCAAAACCATGGCCGCAATAATCATGGCCATGTTAGGGTTGACCGCCACAAAGAACGTACTGATAACCGCCAACGCCATACCAAACATACCATAACGATTACCGCGCACGGCTGAAGCCGGAGATGACAGCCCGCGCAACGTCAGGATAAACAGTACGGCACCTACCAGATAGGCCCAATCGGCATATTGAGAAAAATTCTGCATGTCGTAGGCTCCTTATTTTCTTTTCTTCTTGAACATATCCAGCATCCGTTCAGTGACCGCAAAACCACCGAATATATTGATGCTCGCCAGAAAAACCGCTACTGCGCCCAACACACTGGTCAAACTGATCATCTGCTGATCAATGCTTACCGACTGCAGCATCGCACCAACGACAATAATGCCGGATACGGCATTGGTTACAGCCATCAAGGGTGTATGCAAGGCTGGAGTAACACTCCATACGACGTAATATCCCACAAAAATAGCCAATACAAACACTGTAAAAACCGTTACAAACGGCAGGGAGGTGGCTTGTTCCACCAGATGTCCCATTCCCTGAGCCATTACTGCATGCATCATTGGATCTCCTGTCAGTGAGGTCATCAAGCAGATTTCCTGTAAAGTACCTGGCCCGCATCGACAATCAGCGTCGGTTTTACCATTTCATCATTCCGTTGCAATTTAAAACTGTTGCTTTCCTTGTCGTGTTGTGGCTGGATGAAATTCAACATATTACGCGCATATAACGCAGAAGTCTCAGCGGCCACCGTTGCCGGTATGTTACCCACACCTAAAATTGTTACGCCATTTTCCGTAGTGACCGTTTCATCAAGGCGCGATCCTTCCACATTGCCTCCGGAACTGACCGCCATGTCCACAATCACAGAGCCTGATTTCATTTTTTCTACCGTGGCCGCCCGCACCAGAACCGGAGCCTTACGTCCTGGAATCAGTGCCGTGGTAATCACAATATCCGCCGCTGAGGCCGCTTTATCAACAATCCTGGCCTGATCACGCACATAGTCAGCTGAAGGAACCCAGGCATATCCCCCTGTCCCCAGTGCCTTGGCCTTTTCTTCCTCTGACATCGGTACATCCAGCCATTTCCCCCCCAGCGACTCCACCTGCTCTTTGGCCGCTGGACGCATATCAGAAGCTTCCACAATGGCTCCCATCCGTCGGGCCGTGGCGATAGCCTGCAATCCTGCCACACCCACTCCCAACACCAACAATCGGGCGGGTTTCACTGTACCTGCAGCCGTCATCAACATCGGGAACATGCGTTGATAGGCATTAGCCGCCATTAACACCGCCTTGTAGCCTGCCACATTGGCTTGCGAAGACAATACGTCGGAACTTTGTGCACGGGTAATACGCGGAATCAGTTCCATGGCCACACAACTCAGACGTCGCTGAGCATACTGCTCCAGACAGGTATTCTGATGTGGAGAAAAAATAGCAAGAACAACAGCATCTTCCTTAAAGAGAGCAATCTCACTGGCCTCTGGTGCAATCACCTTCAGTACCAGATCACTATCCTTCAACGTCTGTGCCGCATCAGCGGCGATCTCTGCCCCGGCCTCCGTATAAGCAGCGTCCAGATATGTCGATGCCTTACCAGCACCGGCCTGGATTACCACTTTATAGCCCAACCCGACAAATTTACGCACCGTTTCCGGTGTCGCTGCTACGCGGGTCTCGCCTGCGGCGATTTCCGCCGGAATCCCTATCTGCATGGTCACCCCTCATCCCGTTGGTAAAATCAAGCTGACTTTTTCCCACTACCTGTGCCTGTAATAAACACGGATGGTGGCTCACACCTAATCTTTAGCAAAAACGCTGAGATTTTAATGTAATTTTTTTAATATTAGAACAGTTTTACAGCGAACCGCAGTGTAGAATCGGTCAATCGACTGTCTTTTTTTGTGACGCATGAGTTCTCAATCGTTTCGTAACCGATCCACCGGCATTTTCCTGGTACTGGTATCCACACTTGGATTCTCTGCCAAGTCCATTTTTGCCAAACTGGCCTACAATCTAGGCTGCGATGCGCTCACCCTGGTGTTCTGGCGCATGCTACTGTCATTACCCTTTTTTTTGCTGGCGATCCTCTGGTCTCAGCAGGATCGCCAGCAACCGACGCTGCATCGACAAGACTGGTTACAAATCGGGCTCTTAGGTATAGCAGGCTATTACCTTTCGTCCATACTGGATTTCGAGGGCCTCATGTTTATTTCGGCCAGTCTTGAACGATTGACACTATTTCTTTACCCGACCCTGGTCCTTCTTCTGGACTGGATATTCCATCATCGGCCACTGCAACGACGCAGCCTCTATGCCTTGTTACTCAGTTATCTGGGCATCAGTCTGGTGGTCACCCATGACCTGTGGCACAGCCACGGCTCACCGACAATTCTTGTTGGCACCCTGCTGGTGCTACTGTCCTCACTCAGCTACGCCTGTTATCTGCTCGGCAGCCAGCCATTGATTCGCCGCCTCGGCTCGACCCGGTTTACCGGCCTTACCCTGAGCGTCGCCAGTATTACGGTCGTCGTGCATGGTCTGGCCCAACAGGGGATCCCCATTTTACACCTGCGCATGCCTGTCTTTGAACTGGCTGTAGCCACCTCGCTGATTTCAACCGTTATGCCTGTATTTTTGCTGACGGCCGGAATTGCCCGTATTGGCAGCCCTGAGGCAGCCCTGATTGGCAGTGCCGGGCCAGTAGCCACCCTGATTCTTGGCCTTGGGTTTCTTCACGAAAACATTACCGGATTACAATTCCTCGGCGCACTGCTGGTGATCACCGGGGTACTTTTCAGCAGCACTCGCCAAAACGCAGAAGTCACTGCTTCAACCACCGATGCACTGTAATTCAGGAACAAGTTCCTGTACCTGTACCACTTCGGTAATTTGTTGGCGCAACCAGGCATGCGCCAGGTCGTTTTCCTGACGTTCGTGCCAGTATAAGTGCATATGCATTTCTGGTATTGCGATGGGTAAAGGCAATAAACGATTCAGACTCTGTCGATTCAGCACGCTGGCATAATGCCCAGGCATAGTGAGCAACAGCGACGTTACCGCCACCACCTGACAGGCGGCATAATAATGCTGGCAACGCAAAGCGATCCGGCGTTTTAACCCGAGACGCTGCAACTCGTGGTCTTCCATTCCTCCCCCCTGCCGTCTGGAAGACACCAGAATATGCTCAGCCTGCAAATACGCCGACAAATCCAGCCCCTCTGCGACAAAGGCCGGCCCTGCAACGACCGTCAGCGATTCGGTGGTCAAGGAGCAATGCCGGATCGGTGCGTCGGTGGGCATGAAAATATCCACCGCCAAATCCAGTTGACCCGAGGCAAGTAAAGTGGGTATCAATCGCCTTTCCAGCCGCACACTTGATAACTGAATACCCGGTGCCTGGATACCCAGACGTTGCAACAAACCCGGCAGCAGCATGGCTTCAAGCACATCACGCATGCCAATACGAAATTCCATGACCGCCTCTGCCGGCCTGAACGTTTGACGAGGCCACCACACACTTTCCAGCAAACCCAGTGCCTGTGCCACTGACTGGGCCATATTGCGCGCCATGGCCGTCGGCAACATCTGCTGCCCCGAGCGGATAAACAGGGGATCCTCTAGACGCTCACGCAATCGTGCCAGCGCATGACTGATTGCAGGCTGGGTCAGGTGTAATATCTGCGCCGCCCGAGTCAGCGACCCCTCCCGGTAAATCGTATGAAAGACCAGGAGCAACGACAGATCAGATTTATGGATATTAGTTTTTTGCATGTATTTCTATTGAATTAATTCATTGGCATCATAATAGCAGACCTACTACGCTGAGCAGGTCGATCAGTGAGGTACTCTCATGGAATTTTCACACTCTCCCAATGCGCAACACTATATCCGCACCGTGCAGCAGTTCTTGCGCGATGAAATCCTGCCGGCCGAAGCACTCTATCTGCAACAGCTACAAAGTGGCAGTTCCCGCTGGGTTCAACCCCCCATTATGGAAACCCTGAAAAGCAAAGCCCGGTCTGCCGGTTTATGGAATATGTTTCTTCCAGAACCCGAACATGGCCCAGGGCTGAGCAATACAGACTATGCGCCCATTGCCGAACTCACAGGGCATAGCCTGATTGCCCCGGAAGTGTTTAACTGCAATGCCCCTGATACCGGCAATATGGAAGTTTTATTGCGCTACGGCTCGGACAGTCAACAGGCACAGTGGTTGCAGCCACTACTTCGCGGAGAAATCCGTTCGGCGTTCTGCATGACCGAACCTGATGTCGCTTCCTCAGATGCCACCAACATGCAAGCCACCGCCCGAATCGAAGGTAATGAGGTCGTGTGTGATGGTCTGAAATGGTGGAGTTCTGGACTGGGTCACCCGCATACCCGTTTCGTAATTTTCATGGGGCTCACCGATCCGACCGCCCACAAATACCGTCAGCATTCCATGGTCATCATCCCTGTTCACACACCCGGCGTCACCATTAAACGCATGTTACCGGTATTTGGTGCCTACGATGAACCCTTTGGCCATGGCGAAGTCCGGTTTGATAATGTGCGTGTCCCCCTGGAGCATCTGATTGCCGGCCCCGGACGAGGGTTTGAAATTGCCCAGGGTCGTCTGGGTCCCGGACGAATTCATCACTGCATGCGAGCCTTAGGCGCTGCTGAACGGGCGCTGCAATTGATGATTCAGCGCGGCCGCAGCCGAACGGCCTTTGGTAAGGCATTGATTGATCTCGGAGGCAACCGCGACATCATCGCCAACGCCCGCATTGCTCTGGAACAGGCACGCCTGCTCACCCTGAAAGCCGCCTGGATGATGGACACCGTTGGTGTCAAGGAGGCCATGAGTGAAATCTCGCAAATCAAAGTCGTCGCTCCTCAGGTCGCCCAGACCATTATTGATCAGGCCATCCAGATGTTCGGTGGGGCCGGGCTGTCACAGGATGTACCGCTCAGCGCGCTCTACGCCTATGCCCGCATACTGCGTATCGCCGATGGACCCGATGAAGTGCACCGCAGTCTGATCGCCAAACTGGAACTCAAACGATACGAGAATCAATAATGCGCAAAACTGTACTAATAACCGGTGCAGCCGGGGGGCTCGGTCGGGAACTGGCGCAGGTTTATGGTCAGGCGGGCTGGCAACTGGCGTTGGCAGACAATGATGCGCCTCTGCTGGAACAAACCGCTCAGACACTGGCCGCCGCCGGATTCAACGTCTTGACCCATGCCTGTGATGTGCGCAACGACCATGACGTACAGGCATTTATTGACAACAGTATTCGTCATTATGGTGATATTCACTGTCTGATCAACAATGCCGGTGTTGCAGTCGCCGGGAGCATTGATGGCGTCACTCTGACTGACTGGCAATGGGTCATGGATATCAACCTGCTGGGTGTCGTGCGTGGCTGCCACTATGCCGTTGCCCGAATGAAAACCCAAGGCTTTGGGCAACTCATCAATATCGCCTCACTCGCCGGCCTGCTGACTTTACCGGAAATGTCGGCCTACAATGCCAGCAAGGCAGCGGTGGTCAGCCTCAGTGAAACCCTGCACGCCGAACTGGCTCCCTATGGCATCCGTGTCCACGTGGTCTGTCCGGGGTTTTTCAAAACCGGATTGGGGCGTTCGCTACGCAGTCCCAATCCGGCAACGGCTGCCCATCTTGAAAAACTCATGCTCAACTCTAGCCTCAGTGCCCGGGAGATTGCCCGGACGATTTATCAACGTGCAGCGCTGAATGATTTGTATATTCTGCCACACCGTTCCGGTAACACCTGGTGGCACTTAAAACGTTACAGCCCACTGCTGTATTTTCGTCTGATGCAACGCACTGCCAGTAGACTGTATCGTTATCACCAACGCTGACATCCACCGGCCCCGAGGAGCACCCTATGCAACACTGGATTGATGAACCCGGCGAAGTTCGCCAGCTCGAAGCACTCCCTGTGTCAGAGATTGATGCCTGGGTCAAAACACAGCGTCGACATTTACAAGGAACTCCGGTCATCCGCCAATACCCCGGCGGTGCCTCTAATCTGACTTATCTACTCCACTACCCAGAGGAAGATCTTATTTTACGCCGTCCACCGCTCGGTCGCCTGGCCAAAGGCGCACACGATATGAAACGGGAAGCCGATCTCATCCATGCACTGCGACCGGTCTATCCTTATGTCCCGGAAATCTATGCTCAGGGCTATGTCGCCACAGTGGGTGAATGTATTTTGATGCAACGTCTGGTCGGCCTCATCGCCCGTAACGATCTGCCTCCTGATTTGCAGCTCAGCGAAAGCCAAACCCGTCAGTTGTGTCTGAATGTTCTGGATGGGTTAATTGCATTGCATCAGGTCGATATTCATGCCACAGGTCTTAACCAGCTTGATCGGGGCGAAGGTTTTGTGCAACGCCAACTGCATGGCTGGAGTACCCGGTATCAACAGTCACGTACCACAGATGTCGGAGATTTTGCCAGCGTCATCCTTTGGCTGGAGCAGCATCGCCCGGCGCAAGACTATTGCCACTGCCTGATCCATAACGATTACCGCTTTGACAACGTCGTACTGGATTTAGAGAATCCGCTACGGATCATCGGTGTACTTGACTGGGAAATGGCAACGGTCGGCGATCCATTGATGGATCTAGGCAATGCCCTGGCCTATTGGGTCGAAGCAGAAGATGACGCCATGTTTCAGTTCATGCGTCGACAACCCACTCACCTCCGAGGCATGCTGAGGCGCCAGGAGGTATGGGAATATTATGCCAACCGTACGGGTGCATCCCTGCAATACGCCGATTTTTACACACTATTCGGTCTTTTTCGTCTGGCTGTTATCGTCCAGCAGATTTATGAACGTTACTGTAAAGGCCAGGCCGCCAATCCTCAGTTTGCCCAGTTTGGTCAGGTCACCCGTTATCTTGAACAACGCTGCCAGCGTCTTATGGATGCCCGGGGATAATCCGCCATGGGAGAAATTGTTCTGGTACGCCATGCACAAGCCGGTTTTGGTCAGACGAACTACGATGAGTTATCCCCCTTAGGTCAACAACAAGCGAGCGCTCTGGGGCAATGGTGGCAAAAAACTGCTGCATTTTCCCATGACACCTGTGTCTGGACGGGAACACTCTGCCGTCAGCAACAGACCGCCGCCTTGGCACTGAGTGCTACCGCATTGCAAACACACATCGACTCCGGCCTCGATGAATTCGATTTTAGTGATATCTTGCGCCAATACCGCCCGGATTTTGCCACGCCCGAACACATTGCCAGTTGGCTGGCGACCCAGCCGCAACCGTATCAGGCCTTTCAGCGGGTTTTTACAGCAGCCTGTGAACAATGGGTGCAAGGTACGCATGACCATTGCTATCAGGAACCTTGGGCGCAGTTTCAACAGCGGGTCACCCTCAGCCTGAATAAAATGCTGGCCCATTCCTGTCGCCACCACCTAGTGTTCAGTTCCGGCGGCGTCATTGCGCTGATTATGGCTCACGCCCTGCAACTTCCCCCTGAACGAAGCCTGTCTCTTAACGCCGTACTCTGGAATACCAGTATCAGTCGCCTGCTGTATACTCAACATCAACTCAGCCTTCTGGAATTCAACAGTATTGCGCATCTGGAGGTGCTGGGTGACCGCCGCTGGCGTAGCCACCGTTAGCTCCCCTTGCCCCCTAAAAATGCGCACTACACACCAGTTTCTTCCCGTCCATCTCTCTGAGGAATTTTGTATATGACCCACTCCCCTTTCGCCTCTTTCGATCTTACAGGCCGCCTTGCTGTGGTCACCGGAGCCAGCCGCGGCATTGGTGCTGCCATTGCCCGACTGCTCGCCCAACAGGGTGCAGAAGTGATTCTCACCAGTCGCAACGCCGGTTCCTGCGAAGCTGTCGCCGAAGATATTCGGGCCAGTGGAGGAAAAGCCCGGGCCAAAGCCTGTCATATTGGCGATCCGCAACAAATCGATGACCTGTTTTCCGACTTGAAAACACAATACGACCGACTCGATATTCTCATCAACAATGCAGCTACCAACCCGTATTTTGGTCCCATTCTGGACACAGACCCGGGTGCTTTTGCCAAAACAGTAGACATCAATATCCGCGGCTATTTTCTCATGTCGCAGCAAGCAGCCCGCTGGATGCAAACACAGCACAGCGGCAGCATTGTCAACGTCGCCTCAGTGAACGGCGTCATTCCCGGTGCCTGGCAAGGCATCTATTCGATCACCAAGGCGGCGGTTATCTCAATGACCCATGCCTTTGCCAAAGAATGCGCTCCCATGGGCCTGCGTATCAACGCCCTCTTGCCCGGATTTACCAATACCCGTTTTGCCAGTGCCCTCGTTAACAATGCGCCACTGCGGGAAGAAATACTGCAGCATATCCCAATGCAACGCATTGCAGAACCCGAAGACATGGCAGGAGCGGTCCTGTACCTGGTCTCCGATCTGGCCGCTTATACTACCGGCATCACCCTGAATGTCGATGGGGGCTATCTGCTGGCCTGAATCCGCAGGCCAACACCAGAGCAAAAGCATTGCATTCGCACAACAAAAGCCCTTTAAAAAACAGCACGATCACTGAGGCAGCTTGTCGGCCACTGAGGCACCAATGAGCAGATTCTCCAGCAGGCTTTGATAAATTCTGGTCAATTGCTGCAAATCATTGACCGAGACCCACTCATCCATTTGATGAATGGTGGCATTAACGGGACCCAGTTCAACAACATGCACACCTAAGGGTGCCAAAAAGCGTCCGTCGGAGGTGCCTCCTGAAGTTGATGTTTCAGGAGGCACGCCATTGTGCCGGGTAATCGCTGCGATGGTAGAGTGCAGAAGGGGGCTGTTGCTGGTTAAAAACGGCAAGCCACTTAATTGCCAGTCCAGTTGAAAATTCAGGTGGTACTGGTTCAGAATCTGTTCTGTTGTCTGAATCAGTTGGGTAGGGGTTTGTTCCGTATTAAAACGAAAATTAAAGACAGCGCTCAAGGAACCCGGAATAACATTATTTGCTCCAGTACCGGACTGGATATTGGAAATTTGCAGGGAAGTGGCAGGGAAAAACGCATTGCCATCGTCCCAATGATGCTGAGCCAAGGCATGGAGCGCAGGTAAGGCCTGATGAATGGGGTTGCGTGCCCGATCCGGATAGGCAACATGCCCCTGAATGCCCTGTACCTGCAAAACAGCATTTAATGAACCACGCCGACCTACTTTGATGGTGTCACCGACCCGATTCAGGCTAGAGGGCTCGCCAACGATACAATAGTCCGGCAACTGTTGTCGGCGTTGCAACTGTTCAACAATAAACCGGGTGCCGTCGGTGGCTACACCTTCTTCGTCACTGGTGAGCATGAAGCCAATACTGCCAGAATAATCCGGGTAACACTGAATAAACCGCTCACAAGCCACCAGCATGGCCGCCAAAGAGCCTTTCATGTCAGCCGCACCACGACCATAAAGTCGGTCATTATCCAGTGTGGGTTGAAAAGGCGGATATTTCCAGCGTTCCACTGGGCCTGGGGGTACTACATCGGTATGGCCGGCAAAGACCACCCAGGGGCGTTTTTGCCCATGCAGCGCCCAGAGATTATCAACCTGCCCCCTAGGCATACGTTCACAATGGAATCCCAAGGGCTGCAAATATTGACTGATCAGATCAAGACAACCCGCATCCTGCGGCGTAACAGAGGGTCGACGGAGCAGTTCCATCGCCAGTTCAATAACACGGTGGTCAGATTGCATCTACAAATCCTTTTTCCAGACCAGAATACGGGCAGAACGGATGGTGTTATCACGCACCTGCAAGACTTCAATGACATAGTCATCAATACGCAACGATAGTGTGGATTCAGGAATAGTGTCAAGGTGTTCAATAATCAGGCCGCTCAAGGTTCTTGCTCCTTCCAGTGGCAGGTGCCAGTTCAGTCGCCGGTTAAGTTCACGTAACGCAATACTGCCATCCAGGATATAGGAACCATCCGTTTGTGGTACCAGCGCATTGCTGTGATCAGAGATACTGGTGGTAAAATCACCGACAATTTCTTCAAGAATGTCTTCAAGGGTGACCACTCCCTGAATATCCCCGTATTCATCAACGACCAGCCCCATACGTTGCCTGCATTTCTGAAAATTTCGCAGTTGCGCCGGCAGGGAAGTCCCTTCGGGGACGTAGTAAGGTTCGCGCACATGTTGCAGAATTTCCGCCCGAGTCAACGATTCTGATTGCAGAAAACGGGTCGCATGGCGAACATGGAGGATACCAATGCAATTATTCAGTTCACCTTTGTAGACGGGCAAACGGGTATGCTGGATCGAACGTAACTGGCCGACGATGTCGTCCAGTTCATCATCAATATTGATACCAATCACATCCTGTCGGGGAATCATGATATCGTTGACTCGAATGGTTTCCAGATCCAGCACACCCAGCAACATACCCCGACGATGGGTTGGCAATACATCGCCTGAGTCTTTCACCAGAGAACGTAGTTCAGCACTGTTGAGTTCTTCATGGGCAATCTTTCCGGAATTTTTAAAATGGAACAGAAAACTGGCGGTTGAATGCACCATGGTGACCAGTGGCCCCAGAATTTTCAAGGATGCAGACAGCAAATAGGCCGATGGATAGGCGATCTGTTCCGGGTGGGCGGCCGCAAAGGTTTTTGGACCGACTTCACCGAAAATCAGTAAAACGAAGGTTAACAGCCCGGTGCACAGCGCCACCGCACCAGGGGCATGCATTTTTAGACCGATCAGTGTGGCTACAGAACCCGCCATGATGTTCATGGCCGAATTGCCGATAAGCACCAGTGTCAAAAAACGGTGTGGTTCGCCGAGTAAATCCAGAATACGCTGCGCCCCGCGTTGACCGAGATTGGCCTGATGGCGTAACTTATAGCGATTGGCTGTCATCATTCCGGTTTCAGCCGCAGAAAAAAAAGCCGATCCCAAAATGGATAGAAACAGTGTCAGAAAAAGCGTCAGCAGGGATGATCCCTCAGTCATGCCCCAATCCATCCTTAGTCAATATGTAGCACCAGTTCCAATACCGCTTTAGAACCAAGAAATCCCAGCAGTAACAAAAAAAATCCCGCCAAGGTGAGCCGTACTGCCCGTGGCCCACGCCATCCAAGACGGTAGCGACCAATCAATAAGGTGGTGAATATCAGCCAGGCAGACAAAGAAAAAAACACCTTGTGTACCAAATGCTCCGTACGGATGTTATGCACCGCGGAAAAACCGGCCACCAAGGCCAGCGTCAACAGAATCCAGCTGACCGCCAGTGTTTCAAACAGCAGAGATTCCAGACTTTGCAGCGGTGGCAGCAGTTTCAGGCCAGGCAAGTGCAGACGCTGTTTCAGCCGATGGTTCAGCAGGGAAAGCAGCACCGCCAATCCGGCAGCCACAAAATACAGACTATAGGCAAAGATCGAAAGCAGCACATGGGTTTCAGCGGCATGGCCCAACTGTTCCAGTGGATGATACGGTATCGGCAGAAACACCGAAGCGAGAATACTGCACGCCGCCAGTGGAAAAGCCAGCGCAGTCAGACTGATCAATGGTCGAAACAGACTGAAACAACAAGTCAGTAACGCCATCAACCAACTGATCAGTGAAATAATATAAAAAAGACTGAGGTCAACCCCCTGCGAGCCATGAATCTGCTGTTGCAGCACCAGCAAATGGAGAAAGATAGCAACGCCACCCACCCCAAGAATACGCACCGGGTGCAGTGGATATTCCGCCCAAAGGGAACGACCAGAGTTCCATGCGGCAAACAGGTAAAGACAAACGGCTACCATGCCGGATAAAAACGCCATGATGCTCACAGGGTATAATGTTCAGTGAGGCAGTGTCGCATATATTGGTCTTTTCGACAACTGCTAAAGCGATGATTCAGCAATTCCTGTTGTGCCACCAACTTTTTCAAACCAATAAAATGACATCCAGTAACAACGATCCGAGGAAATACAAACGCCAAAAAACACCTGCATCAGGAGGCATCCCCGTCATGCCCTGCTTCCGCCGGATGTCCGCCAGCGTCTTTGCCCGTACTGTCCCCAGAGATAAATGGAGTGGGTGTGGCTTTTTCAGGAATCTGATCTGCGCCCTGTATAGTGGATAACTGACCATTTTTAAAGATCAGTACCAGATCCCGATGCGCAACGGCAGGCACTTTCAGTTCACGGGCATAAGTACCCGGACGGTAGGTATAAGCATAATCCCAACGCTCCGGATGAAAAGGATCAACGACCAGGGGGCTGCCCAGAATAAAACGCACCTGCGTCGGGGTCATTCCTGGCTTCAGCTCACTGACCTGATCCCGAGTCATTACATTACCTTGCTGAATGTCAATTTTGTATACGGACAGGTTACCCACCTGACAGGCGGTGGTTCCCATGACCATAAACAGGGTCAGAACTCTGCTCCACTGCATAGTACAATCTCAATGATTAACGCTCGTGATAACGTATTTTAACTGAAAAATGTGATTTTTTGCACAGAATTTAATCTGTCCGGCCACTTTCCCTGATAAATACTGCCCCGTGACAAAAGGCAACGGCATTATTAATGCGAACATATGTTCACTGAAATATTGATCCAGATCAATTTATAGCCCTCCAATGCATGTACACTGCAAATCAGTGAACACGTGTTCGCTGATATTCCACCCGATGTCCATAATGGAGTCCCCTCATGCAAAATCTCAGCAATCTGGATGCTGCATTTATCCACCTGGAAAAACCGTCCTGCCCAATGCACGTTGGTGCTATCTTGTATTTCTCAGCGGAAGACAACCGTTCAATCACCCTGACGCAGCTGCAAGAACACCTGTCCCCAAGAATTAGTGCTCAACCCTTGTTTCGTCAGCGCTTGTGCGCCGGTCGTCTGGGGCATTATTCCTGGAAAGAAGCCACGGATTTTTCGTTAAACCAACATATACGCAGCCTGACCTGCCCTGGCCCATTAACTGAAGAATCAGTGGACGAGGTGATTACCCGTTTTTTTGCGCAAGCACTGGATCGACGTTTTCCTCTGTGGGAACTGCTGTTGCTAAAGGGTGATCCCGATGCACCGCAGGTGCATCGACTGAAAACCAGTGACGAGTTCGCTTTTGTCTGCCTGATTAAAGTACATCATGCAGCCGTTGATGGCGTATCGGCAGAATCCGTAATTTCCGCTTTATTGGACGGACTGGACTCAACGCCTGCAACAGCAGTACCCGGCAAAGCCATTGAGAAAACATTCAGATCCAGGATGCAGCATTTTCTCCACAGTGCCGATGTCCTGAAAGACAGAATCAGCCAGGAACTCTGGCGAACTTTACCATACTACACTCAGGCCCCCGTCACCCCATTTGCCGCCAGCGACACCCTGAACCGGCAACATATTGGTATCACCCTGTCGATGACGCAACTGCAATACATCAAAAAACAGCGGCCGGGCACTACCTTGAATGACGTCCTGCTGGGGGTAATCGGCGGTGCACTACGCCACTACCTTGCAGCACAGGAGCAGTTACCACAGGCATCCCTGATCGCCTTGACCCCGGTATCAAAACGGGCAACACCACAACTTCCTGGAGGCAATCAGATATCCGCCATGTTAATTGATCTGGCTACCGAAGTAACAGAACCGCTTGAACGTCTGAAAAAAGTACATGAAAATGCAGTAGTGGCCAAAATATACAATCAGAAACTCCAGATTGAAAACCTGTTTGCCTCGTTGCCCCATCAACTGGTGGCGCTGACGTTAAAAACCTGGTCATCGTTAAGACTCTCAAGAAAAATGCCTGCACTTTTTAATGTCATCGTAACCAATGTTCCCGGCTCCAGGAATACCCTATCGCTAGCGGGCTTCCCCTTGCAAAAAATGCATGGCGTCGCTCCTATTTATGACAAACATGCACTGACCGTGGTCATCGTCAGTTACACGGATCAGGTATCGATCCATGTCACCTGCACCAGAAAATCAGTGACGGACCCGGCCGCCTTGCGTCTGCACTTGCATGCCTCCATGCAGGCGATGTTGCTTGCCTGTGAGGCAGAGACAACGCCCCAGACACCGGCACAACAGGATACGGTCATCGTGACTGCCGCCTGATTTCGCTAACACTACTCCCAAGCGAGTGCATCGCCTGTCTGCTATTCAGTGACCCGGTACTCGAAAAAAAAATTTTCGAGTACCGTAAATTCGCCTGTTCATCCAGCCCGGTCAATAGAAAAACGTCGGCAGCTCTCCAGTGGCAGCATCAGGCAGAACACTCGCCAAACACAGTGGCTGGACCACTTTGGATCTACCGGATTCCCTTTTAATCCCTGACGGGGAACCAGACACAGTACAATACACCTTATATTGTGCTTTATAGTTAATTTTGTCTATATATGGTTTTTTATGGGTCCGATTTTGCCGATGGCAGATCCGTGCACGCTGGTGGTTCTTTGTAGTATAATAAAGCGTCATTTTTGTGAAAACTGCCATGACCACTACGCCATCCCCCTATATCCTTTCCGCCGAACGGGTCATTGACATCGAATGTCAGGCATTACAAACCCTGCGCCAAGAGCTGAGTCAGGGCTTTGAAGCCGCTTGCGAGTTGCTGCTGCACTCTACCGGTCGGGTCGTGGTCATGGGAATGGGTAAATCCGGGCATATTGCGGGCAAGATTGCAGCGACGCTGGCCTCTACCGGCACCCCGGCCTTTTTTGTGCACCCCGCTGAAGCCAGTCATGGCGACCTTGGCATGATTACCCGACAGGATATCGTACTGGCGCTTTCCAATTCCGGAGAAACCGCTGAAATTCTGACGATTCTTCCTGTACTTAAACGCATCGGATGCCAGATCATCAGTATCACTCGCTCACCAACATCGACACTGGCCACCCTGGCAGATGTCAGTCTGTTAACCGGAATCGCTCCGGAGGCCTGTCCTCTAGGACTGGCTCCCACCTCCAGTACGACCACCAGTCTGGTGTTGGGCGATGCAATGGCCATTGCGCTACTGGAAGCCCGTGGCTTTACTGCCGAGGATTTTGCCTTGTCTCATCCCGGTGGCACTCTTGGACGCCGTCTTTTGCTAAAAGTAGAGGACATCATGCACCAAGGAGAACAACTCCCTGTCGTTCTGGAATCAACGTCGGTCAGGGAGGCACTGCTGGTCATGACCCGTCAGGGATTAGGCATGACCACCATCGTCAATGCAAACGGGGAACTGTGCGGTATTTTTACGGACGGTGATCTGCGGCGGACGCTGGACCGACAACTGGATCTCAACAAAACCCCTATCGCCATGGTCATGAACCGTCGTTGCCGAACCGTGCAGGCAGGTACCCTGGCAGCGGAAACCTTACGCATTATGGAAGACCTGAAAATCAATGCACTGGTAATCACCGATGCACAACACCGTCCGATAGGAGCCTTGAATATGCATGATCTGTTGCGCGCCGTAGTCGCCTGATGACTTTTCCTGAACAGGCATCACGGATTAAAATGCTGGT
>JAJXWR010000057.1 GCA_021781515.1 Pseudomonadota bacterium | reverse complement strand
CGGAATGCTACAATCGCGTATATGGCGGCGAGCACTACCAGCTCGTTGTAGTTCCCTCTCTCACCCCGGAATGCTACAATACTACGGTCAATCCGAATATTCGTTTGCACGTTGTAGTTCCCTCTCTCACCCCGGAATGCTACAATCCGCATCGATGCTGAGGCTGCGGCGGCTACTGTTGTAGTTCCCTCTCTCACCCCGGAATGCTACAATCGTGGCGGAACTGGGTACGTCGTGAGATTGGTTGTAGTTCCCTCTCTCACCCCGGAATGCTACAATCAACGGAAGGTGCACCGTGACTGAAAAAGCGTTGTAGTTCCCTCTCTCACCCCGGAATGCTACAATGGCCTTGTTCGCCGATGCTTGCTGAGAGATGTTGTAGTTCCCTCTCTCACCCCGGAATGCTACAATTCAACCTCAATGGATGGGGGTCAACCTAGGGTTGTAGTTCCCTCTCTCACCCCGGAATGCTACAATCCCGTAGGGCGCTTCCTGAGCTGACTGCTGGTTGTAGTTCCCTCTCTCACCCCGGAATGCTACAATCGATACCAAGCCGGTGCGGGAGTGCATCGAGTTGTAGTTCCCTCTCTCACCCCGGAATGCTACAATGTGACCGTTGTTGATACGACATTGGTTGCGGTTGTAGTTCCCTCTCTCACCCCGGAATGCTACAATTTGGTGCAGGTGATGCACGATGCTGAGCAGGTTGTAGTTCCCTCTCTCACCCCGGAATGCTACAATCCCTCCCGCTTAATTCATTGTTTTCAAATGGATTAAGCGGTTTTTTATTTGCGCATTCTGCGTCAGAATAGTAGCATTTGGCCATCATTTACCTTTTTTTCTTGAATACTACGCTCGCCAACCAATAATTTCATGTTTGTAAATTGTTTTTCACTGATTTGTAAACAGCGGATTGATCCTTCTTTTGGTAAATTTGACTCTAGGCGTTTCATGTGTTTTTGCGCAGCATCCATTCCGTTAACTATACGGCTATAGACTGACCACTGGAGCATGTCATATCCATCTTGTAACAGGAAACGTCGAAATAGAACATAAGCATGTTTTTTTTCACGTGTAGTTACAGGCAAGTCAAAAAAAACCATAAGTCGCATATACCGACGGGTATCCTTACTCAATTTCTTCGGGTGCTCGGTCTGCATCATCTGTTTTGATTTTTGAGATGTTGCAATCCAGAACAGGCATTACCAATGTGGAGGCAGCAGAGCCTTGAACAATACGCACTAAACTCATTACGGTCGCCTCGATTCCTGCCAGTATTGTACATGAAGATTCGATGCCGGAATGGGATGTTAATCTGGTATCTTCATGTAATAGGCTAAGTAATATGGCTTTGTCATTTTTGCTTAAATCGTTTTCTGGCTCTGCCGTATAATTAACGCAAATCCATCTGTCCAATAATGGGCGGAAAGGTTCAATAAGATCGTCAGCAAGATTGAAAGCATTTTGTTCGCTATGATGAAATAGGCCAAATGCGGGCAAGAACCCAAAACTTACCAGACTTCTGGCTATAGATGCTCTTAATATAGCATAGCCGAAATTAAGTGATGAGTTGTAAAATCGTTTCTGGTCTCGAACTATGCCATCTTTAAATAATTTACGAAAATATAATTGTGCGGCTTGTGCCTCTAGATTATCAGGATCCCCTGAGCGGACTCTGGTGGCAAGATTGACCAGTATTTTTGCTTCATCAAGATGATGAGCCAAGGATAAACAGGATGCTTGATTAATGATTTTTTGCTGAATTAGTAACCTATGTAAACGCTTTTTGGTGGGGGTGCTTAAAGCAAGTTGAGCACGCATCACTTTTAATACCCGGCTATGCGGAGTAAAAGGAAGAAAGACTCCATTAGGATGATGATCTGAGCCGACTGTTACAACAGCAATTTGGGACTCAGCAAAGGCAGTGAGTAATTGGGAGGTCACGGTGACTTGAGGGTGATCTATCAATAAAATTGATAGATCTTCCAGTGGAACATGGGCTTGGGTATCTTTAAGGCGGATTTGTAATGCGTTATTACACAATGAAAGATAGGAACTTTGAGTAATCATTACACTGCGCCAGCCCATGAGGTATTAATCCTTCTTTATCAACCTTAATGCCATACGAGTCTCCTGCCTGACTTGATATAGTCTGCCAAGCATATCTACATGGAATTTTTCCACTGATATTGCTGTTTTGATACCAATACGTTGCAGACCTTCTTCCCCAACCAAAGTATTTCTGTCATGTGTCCACAAGGATATTACCCCGTTTGCCCTGTCAAACTTGGAGTAATATCCTACTTTTGTGGAGTCTTTGGTTTTAATTTGCACCCAATCATTTGGGCTTAAGCTGAAGCAGAATTTATAACTATCGTCAATTTCCAGCCACTCAGACTCCGGTTTACCAGAGACCACTGCCCGATTTGGCAAGGTCGGCCGCACTGTATCAGTGACATAGAGCGGAACGGTATAGTATTTCTTGTTTTTAGTGAATATATCTATGCGCAACATGTCGCCATTAGCAGCTATGCCCATACGAATTTGTATTCCACTTTTTTGAGTATCTATTAATTTAATACTGCGAATCACTGGTGATGTTTTATTGTTATTGCTGGGCTTGAACAGAGGTGGCTGGCCAGCAGCAAACGCCTTGGAACCGTCTCCATTAAATTGTTCAAGTCGCTTCTTGATGGCTTCAATCAAACTGGCATTACGAGGATCATCAGCACCTGCTATTTTTGCGAGATTTGTCAATTTCAATGAAGTTAATGGCACCTTGAGGGATGATGTCCCATTTTTCAGTAATGATTGATCTTTTCCTACGGAACGAATTTTTTCTTGATGTGCGGAACCAAGTCCTCGGCGCAATAGAGCGCGCGATACTCGAACTGGTTCAATTTTTTGTAAAATATCTTCAGTGTATCCGTTGATATAAGTTAATCTATCAACAGGATCAGGCGACAGCCATGCTTCGAGTTCTTCCCGAAAATGCCCCCATGGTTTGGGGAATTTTTCTTCAATTTGTCGCAATGCCTTCAGATCGGTAATCTCACCAGTTTCTGGATCTAGATAGTACTCATCTCTTATTTGACTCAATTCACGGCGTCTTGAAAAATCGGACATGCGTTTTATTAAACCACGGTTTGCAGCAGCAATGACAGCGGCATCCATGGCGTGATGAAGGTCGCCATTGAGGCGGATTTTGATTAAACCCCAGCGTGCGCGCAGTAGCGCTGTTAATTGTCCTGATAAAACCACACACTTTTCTTTAGCCTGAGAAGCTGGATGCCATAGCAGTTGTTTTTCCAGCATGTTTTTAAATTCCCTGCATATATATCGAGTATCATTTAAATTGCGATCACGGAATTCATTAGAACTTTCCCCAGTAAAATTTTTACGCAACAATCGACCGCGTTTTGCCTGGCGAATACCTTTGCTTGAAAGTACCCATGCCTCAAAGTATTTCCATCGGTCGCTGTCGCTGGCTCCATCTAAATATTCATAGGGTGTGCGATTTCCCTTATTTCTGTTTTCATTTGTTAAAACAAGTGATTTATTATTTTGACTGTCATCGTAACTTCTGGAGTAAGGTAAAATATGATCTACTTCTACATAACCAGGTTCTAGAAGTCTATTCAGATCAATTGCACGTTGGCTATATGCACATTGACCCCCTTGTTCTTTGTACAGCAACCACTTCTGCAAATCCAGCCCATTGGCTTCTGATCCAAATAGTTCGGTAAAATCCTTGCGGGATTTCTGTCTGTTTTCCTTGAACGTATTCTGGTCATTTTCAATTTTCTTTCTTTCATCGAATGATTTTGAGAGATCACGTGCCAGTTCAATATGAATATTAGCTGGAGAGCCGTATTCTTTTATTATCGCATTAATCAGTTTTCTCGCCTGATTCAAAGCCCTGTACACCACTGGATTACGAATTAAATCTTTATCTGGAGCAGGCAGGTAAAGTGTACGTAAGTTCGAGGCAAGTGTCTGGTTAAGGTTGTATCCAGCACTTTCCACGGCTTGGTCATAACGTTGTCCCTGCTCCATATAAGGCAAAATTTTATGAAGCGCTTTTTGTGAAATGTTTATAAATTTATCAAATGACTCATTGAGTACAGCCTCGGTGATGGCAGCATCAATCCCATGCTCTGATAAATAACGTCTTCCCTCAGTATCATCTTTAAAACAGGTTAAGGCATAAGAAATGGTATTCAGTTTATCTGCATTTTGCGAGTCGCTTTGCCATTGCGTTTTTAGACCGGATTTCTCATAGGCAGAACGTAATTTATTGAAAGATTTGGCTTCATAAAAAATCACGTTCTCCGGGTCTTTATCAGGTTCCTTGGGATTGGTGCGATAAGATATCATGTTGAAACGTATGTTTTCTTCTAAATCAAGTAATTTTCTGATTTGTTTAAAGGTGACCTTGGTTTGCGTAAATGGGATATTAATTAATAATTTTCTTTCTTCTTCATTTAACGTTCTCAGTTCTCCGGAGCAGGATAACTTAAGGTTATTGAGTTTTCCAAGCCAGATGAATCTTTCAGCACTATAACTCGCTTTAGGTGCTCTGAATTCCTGAGGTTCAAAGGTGCATTTGCCAACCATTTTCAAGAGATTTTCACCAGAAAGGGCGGGGCGGCGGGCCATCAGCAGATCATGAACTTTTTGTTCAAAGCCAAAATCTGCTTTGGCATTGCCTAAGCGTCGTTGCGCCAGGAATAATTCCTTTATTTCGTGCAATAAATCGGAGCGATCAAAGGTGTGGCTGTAATCACCGCCTTTGTTACGTTTTGCCTGAACAAATGTTGCGTCTTGTGCAGCCATTTCGCCGACAGTTCTGTAGTTGTTTTTTTGCATTAGCGCCTTGTTGCCAGCGACTCCCTGCAGCATTTGGCCTGCTTTGATATCGGTTGCGGCATCACTTTTACGAGTAGACTGGAAGCCGCGATGCTTAATGATGTGATAAAGTACTGTGGCCCATTCCTTGAGTTCCAGTTGATGATCTAAGCCCTTGGCCCTTAACGACCAAGGATTTGAGCCAGGAAGATGGAAGCTGTCCGGAGCAGCTTTCTCAATAATGCCTTCAGACCGCATTAACCGACATAAGCGTAGTAATCTGTAAGCTCTACGCCGTATTCTGCGTCTGGTCAGACGTGCTTGACGACGTGTTAAATTCAGTGGCTCTCCTTTCTCTGCTGTTTCAGCTTTGTTGAAAGTGCGAACATGTAGCCCTGCTATGCGGGAATCGGTGATTAAAGCAGCACCGACTGAGGCGATCCCGATGTCCAGTCCCAACGTATAAATTCCGATATTTGTGTTTGGCATTTGTGATTTTATCCCCTATACTACTCATAGTAGTATTCCGGGGTGAGAGCCGTTACTACAATAAGGTAAAGTATTTTTATACTGAAACCGAACCCGACCCGAGCTTGCTCGGGTCTTTTCTTAGTGTAACCCTTATTTCGTAAAAGCCTTACATTTTGTTGGTAAATAAGTCCTTGTTCATCTAAGGAACAAACATTGCGTTGGTGGTGTATTTTTTTCTGGCAGTATGTGCTAAAGCGGTGGTGAATGTTTCTTTCGGGTTTTTAACTGAAAAATTCACCCACCGCCTGCAGCGGCGCTTTTATTTCATATTTCCCTGGAAAAAACCTGTGAATTGCGTTGCAGATTATATAAAGCTGCCCGTGAGGAGGGCAGGTCGTCGACACTGGCGGGGCTGAAGCCATGTTCGATGAACCAGTGTGCGGTGCGGGTGGTCAAGACAAACAGTTTTTTTATGCCAAGGGCGGTTGCTTTTTTTTCGAGGAACTGTAGAAGTTCGGAGCCACGGGCGGCTCCCTGGTAGTCAGGGTGTACGGCCATTCCGGCGATTTCGGCGCAGCAGGGGTTGCCGTTGTCTTGGGGTAAGGGGTAGAGGGCTGCGCAACCCACAATCATGCCATCACGTTCAATTACCACAAAATGGTTGATTTCGTGTTCCAGTTTTTCTCGGGAACGGCGAACGAGAATGCCGGCTTCTTCCATGGGGCGCAGTAGTTCGAGCAGGCCGCCGATATCTTCGATGTCGGCTTCGCGGATTTCTTCATAGGAGTCCTGGGTAATCAGGGTGCCTGAGCCATCGCGGGTGAATAGTTCCTGTAACAGTGCGCCATCCCGTCGGTACGATACGATATGAATGCGTCGTACGCCGCCGCGGCAGGCGAGGCGGGCGGCATCCAGATAGCGCAGTAATTCGTTGTCCAGGGGGCGATCACGCAGGTAGCGATCGACTTCATTGGGGATCAGTTCGCGCAATAGATGATGGCCTTCTTCCAGTCCTTCGTATTCTGAGAGGCAGATCAGTTTGTCTGCATTGACCGCTAAGGCCACCTGTACGGCCACGTTTTCGGCCATCAGGTTGAATACTTCGCCGCTAGGTGAATAGCCAACGGGGCCTAAAATGGTAATGTGATGATTTTCTGTCTGTTTGAGGATGGCCTGGGTATCTACAGAGCGTACTTCTCCAGTCAAGGCAAAGTCGATGCCTTCGCGGATACCGTAGGGTCGTGCTGTAATGAAATTGCCGGAGACGGCATCGATGCGTGCGCCATACATGGGTGAGTTGGCCAGTCCCATCGAGAGCAGTGCTTCGATTTGCAGGCGTACTGAGCCAACAGCGTCCATGACGCAGGTCAGGGCTTCACGTGGGGTGATCCGTACGCCTTGGTGAAAACGGGTGGTCAATCCATGCCGTCGAATGTTGTTATCAATCTGTGGACGGGCACCGTGTACCAGAATCAAGCGGATACCTAAGGCATGCAGCAAGGCGATGTCGTGGACGGTATGGTGAAAATTAGCATGGTTAACTGCTTCGCCACCAAAGAGTAATACAAAGGTTTTTCCACGGTGGGCGTTAATGTAGGGGGCAGAATGGCGGAACCAATGTACGTACGGCTCGGTGGGTGCGGGTTTTGTAGTCATGGATTATTACAATTCTAGAAGTAGCGATACAGATAATCAGCTTATTGGTTCATTGTGTGCGAGCCTGTTTGTTGGCCAGTAGCCAGGCACGTAGTTCGTTCAGGGGCATGGCTTTGGCGTAATACCAGCCTTGGGCATCAATACATCCGAGATTACGCAAAAACTCTACCTGTTCCAGGGTTTCCACGCCTTCAGCAATGGTTTCTACACCGAGGCGTTTGCTGAGGGCGATGATGGTTTCAACGAACATTCCCCCTTTGCCATTAGCAATTTCCTTGACAAACATCTGGTCAATCTTGATGGCATCAATAGGTAGCGCACGCAGGTGTCCCATGGAGGAATAACCCGTCCCGAAATCATCAATGGCAATCCGTGTACCGAGATCCTTGAGACGCCGGAAACTATTCTGTACGACTTTGGGTTCGTCCATGGCAATGCTTTCTGTGATTTCCAGTTCAATGCTCGCCGGATTCAGGCCGGTACTGCGGATGACATATTCCACTTCATCGACAAACGTGGCGGTACGAAACTGTGGCATGCTGACGTTGACCGCCACGCGTCCGGGGGAGAGGTCTTCTGCATTGAGAATCAACAGGGTTTCTGCTGATTTTTCCAGTACCCAGCGTCCGATGTCTACAATCAGCCCAGAATACTCCGCCAACGGGATAAATACCCCGGGAGGATGTACAAATCCGCCTGTACCATTGGGCCAGCGAATCAGTGCTTCCATTCCATGCACATGTCCGGTCAGCAGATCCACCTGGGGCTGAAACCAGACATCCAGTTTGCGCAGGTCAAAATCACGGCGCAGTTCACGGATGACCTGCAGTCGCCAGCGGGTATTGTCCGCCATTTCCGAGTTAAAATATTCAAAATGCGCCACCATGCTTTTTTTGGCGCGATTGAGTGCGATGTTGGCCGATTTGAGCAATTGCAGACCACCATTTTCTGCATCCACAAACCGGCATAGACCGACGGTCACCGTAATCGGAATGAAATTATCTTCCACCTGGAAAGTGGTTTTGAACATCTCCGCAATGGCCGGGTAATTAACCAGATCGTCCGGCCCGGCCAGTCCAAAGATATCACCACCCACCCTGGCCAATGAGCAGTTGGGCCAGCCGTCGATAAGGCGATGTGCGATGGAGCGTAACAGGCTGTCGCCAGCATCTTGTCCGAGTCCGTCATTGAGGTCGGCAAAATGATTGATGTCGATAATCGCCAAGGTGTGGTTTTCTTCGCCTCCGACCACCATTTCGTCAAGCACCCGAATGAAATGCTGTCGGTTAGACAAGCGGGTCAACAGATCCCGGTCGGCGGTGAAGCTTAATTTTTCAAACAGGTGCGCACTGGCGTAGGCGGAGGATAAGTTGGCGGAAAACAGCTCCAGTGCCTGGTATTGCACCGGAGTGATGGGGTCATCAAAGGCGATCAGCACCAGGGCGACCACAAAATCCCCATACAGATGCAACACCGCAAAGCGGTCTTCGCAGATGTTTTGTGCTTCGCATAAAGACCGATAAAGCAGACCGCTGTGTTCTGGAACCTGAGCCAGTCCCTGATTTTCAAACTCCCGGTAGCGTCCAGTGGCTGCAATGATCCGCAGATCCATGTTTTCCTGCATGTCCAGTTCAGATTCAACTTCACTGGCATCTGCATCGTGGATCGTGCTCTGGGTCACAAAAAAGCCACTGACGGGCACCTGAAACAGATCCACCAGTGATAGCAGCACCCGGGTAGCCAGATCACTCAGGGAATGGTGTTCGCTGAGTTGGGCCGATAGTCTGGCAATGCGTGCCATCAGATCCCGGCTTTCGGCATTATCAGAAATTTGCTGGTATGCCCGTAGTGCGGCAGTAATGGCGGTGATCAGCCGTGCGTGCGTCAGTTCTGTCTTGGCATGGTAGTCATTGATGTCGTAGCGCGAGAATACATCCAGTTCCGGGGCGTAACCGGGTTGGCCGGTTCTGAGAATGATGCGTACCATCTGCAGGTTCAACCGATCGCGGATATGCCCAATCAGTTGCAGTCCGGCATCCGGGGTTTCCATGACGACATCCAGCAGAATGACTGCGAAATTCTGGTCACGCGACAGGATTTTTTTGCATTCTTCCATGGAATAGGCGTCTACCAGTTCCAGAGAACGCCCCATGACCATTGCACGTTTGAGCACAAGACGGGTGACCTGATGCACTTCAGGGTCATCGTCAACTACCAGGATGCGCCAAGGCTCCCGTTGGGTTTCAGTCGGGGAGTCTGGGTTATCCGAGATGAAAAGTACGTCGTCTTCAGATTCCGGGGTCATAGTCATAGTCATGGCTCTGTTGCCTTGTGCATAGTGTAGTTGTAAAAATCACAACTGCTCTGGCGCCACCCAAAAAATTGTCGCTGTAACGGTAAAACCCTGCAAAATTAATTGAGAAATTCATAAAATCTCAAGGATAGAGCCTTGAGGTGCGCCAGCCCTCTGCGGTATTGTGTTGGTAGAGAATTCGGTCATGCAGCCGACTGGGTCGTCCCTGCCAGAATTCAATCAGCACCGGTGTCAGGGCATAGCCCCCCCAATGCGCAGGACGTGGCACAGTGAAGGGGTAGCGCAGCCCCCATTTACTGGCCTGCAGCAGTAGTTCTGCCTTGCTGGACAACGGTTGACTTTGTAGTGACGCCCAGGCACCAATGCGGCTGGCGTAGGGCCGTGATGCAAAATAGGCATCGGACTGCGCCGCATCCAGCGGCTGTACCGTGCCTTCGAGGCGAACCTGTCGTTCCAGTTCCGGCCAGAAAAACGTAAGTGCAGCATGCGGATTGCTGGCGAGTTGCTGGCCTTTGCGGCTGGCGTAGCTGCTGTAAAAAACGATCTGGCCATTTTCTACGCCCTTGCACAGCACCATACGGGCGCTGGGGCGCCCATCGGAGGACACGGTGGCCAGATTCATGGCCGTAGGTTCCAGAACTTTGGCGAGAACCGCTTCCTGCAGCCAGGTGTGTAACAAGTCAACCGGGCTGGCAGGGCAGCGTTCCTCATGGAGTTCCTGGCGGGCGTAATCCTGGCGAATGGCGGCCAGATCCAGCGGGTCAGCGCTCATCGGCATCAATCCCCGGCCAATAAGTGCTGAACACTATCCTGCTGATAAAATTCCAGCAGACGGGCCTGTAGCCGTTGGTGCAGAAACCCATTATCAATCAACAGGGTGGTCGCTGGTTCAATGACCGGCAAGGCGTCAAGTACCAGTGTACGTATATCAATAGAGAGCAGGTTGAGCAGTTGACCCAGTGTTCGTTCGGTATTGCTCTCGAACCAGGTTTGCAGGAGATCTGCTGCCAGACGTCTGGCCAGAGGGGTGACTCGCCAGCGATTCCATGCAGATTGCAGCAGATCATCAATCGTTTGCAGGTTTTCTGCATTGACATGGCGGGTTAACCGGTGCATGGGGGTGGAACGGATCTGTTGCCAGAGATCCAGCAAGGCCCGTTCGATCGCCGGACCTTCACATGCCTGCAAAATTAGCTGTTCACTCAGACTGATACTACTGGCAATGTTTTTGCGAATGTAATTCTTGATGGCTTTTTCAAAATTCTCTTCCAGGTTGCCCATTTTTTCGACAACGCCCTTGCCAATTTTCATGAGTGAGGCCATGCCGGGTACTTTTTTGGTCAACAGGTTTTCCTGTAGCATATAGTCCTTGATGCTGTGATACAGCAGATCCGACAACACTTCGGCATAAACCGGATTGGCCAGGCTGTTATGCACCACCGTTTGCAATAATTCTTTCTGTGCCAGCAGAGTGCGTACTAGATTCTGTATGTCCTCTGTATGCAGCAGATGTTCGGGAACGGCTTCCTGAAAAACCGGGCTGTTCAGCAGCCGCAGAATATGGTTTCGCAATTCGCTACGCAGTGTGCTGCCGGGTTGATAACCCAGTACATGTTTTTGCAGCAGTTCAAGCAGAGCGGCATGGTCGATCAGCTCGTGCAAACGCCGTTGTCCGAGTTCCTGTAACAACAGGGTTAATTCTTCATCGACACGCTGCCGCAGTGCTTCTCCGGAAATTTGCCGGATCAGAAAATCAGTCTGCAACTGGAGAAGTGTCTGGATTTTGGGGTGCATAATCAGGATCCTTAGGGAATGAGTAACGATAAGGCGGTGCAGGGTGAATTGAGCAGTGCAGTGGGGGTACGATTCTGTCGTCGCCTGCGCCTATTTTCCGCTACATATCCTCCTGTGGCAATGACTTTAAAGGCTGATTCTGCTCTCAATTGCTGTCAAGATCAATGGTTGTGAATGTTAATGGTCGATGCATGTCCCATAGGGTATTACTTGTCTGTTTTTTTAAATAGACCTTGTTTAATCTTTAGTAACGTGATTTTGTGCTGATGCGGGCAGGGTTTGGTTCTGAAATTCAGATTTCCTAAAAAACCGGGATTTTATGCAAGGTGAGGTTTAGTTTAACGCTGGCTCCACATATACTGAACAGGAGCAATGCTGTGCAGGCGTCTGGAGTTATTTTTCCGCTATCCAAGGATTTGTAGATATTGCCTACCAGGAGAAAAAACACCATGCTGGTTTTTAATTCAGGCTCTCCTGAAAATCCACGTATTTTTTGGTGATTACCGTATGCCAGGGCCGATGATGGATCGTCAGTCATGTCTATAAACCAGAGTATTACGCCGTATACCGAAGAAGGGGTAGACCGGAAAGCACTGGCTCGACTCAATGAGCGTTTTTTGCAGGTGCATGCGCTGCGGATGCAGCGTTGGCAAAGTCAGGCGACCGGGAAACAACGATTTCTGGTGGAAATGACGGCCTTGTTTCTCGATGTGAATCACCCCTTATTGCCAGGCTATGTGGGCAAATCCTGTCCGGCCAGAGTGTTCAATTTCAAGCCAGATGCCCAAGTACTGCAGCAGGTACGGACGTTTTCCCTGAATTATACCTGGCAGAAAAGCCATTTATTACCCGATATTCAATCGGTTTATCTGATGGGCAGTTGTGGCACGATTGCCCAGACGTCGGGTTCGGATCTGGATTTCTGGGTCTGTGTGCGTGAAGGTTTGCTGGCCGATGAAACTGCCCTGTTACGCCGAAAACTGGACCGCTTGAGTGAATACGCTCAATCAGTAGGGGTGCAGGCCAGTTTTTTCCTGATGCAGGCTACGGCCTTTCGTCTCGGGCACAGTGAGCACTTAAGTCATGAAGATTGTGGGGCGACCCAACATCATTTGTTACTGGATGAGTTTTACCGCAGTTCTTTGTGGATTGCCGGTGCGTATCCCCTGTGGTGGCTGGTGCCGGTAGCAGCGGAAAGTCAGTATGCGGAATTTACTGGCAATTTACTGCAAAAACGCCATCTTCAGGCAGACAAGGTGCTGGATTTGGGAGCGGTATTGCCGGTTCCTGCCCAGGAATTTCTTGGAGCCGGCTTATGGCAGTTGTTCAAAGGCATTGATTCGCCGTTCAAGTCGGTGCTGAAAATACTGCTGGCTGAAGTCTATGCTTCCGAAGGGGCAGCGGTTCGTCCCTTAAGTCTGGATCTCAAGGAAGCGGTTTATCTGCGGGAGATCAATGTCGATGCGCTGGATCCTTATGTACTGCTGTATGAACGGGTGGCGCATTATCTGCAGAGCCGTGGGGAGTTTGCCCGGCTGGAACTGGCCCGGCAGTGTTTTTACCTGAAAACCAATGAAAACCTCAGTCGGCAGACCGCTCAAACCAACTGGCGACGCCAGTTACTGCAACGTATGGTGGCCTTGTGGGGGTGGACGTCGGCCGATTTGCGCCGACTGGATACGCTGGCAACGTGGGCGTTGTATCCGGTGCGCCAGTTGCAGGATCGCCTGGTGCAAGAACTTGAACATGCGTATCGGGTACTGCAAGAATATGCCCAATTGGATGGGTTGACCCTGGAACCTCGACTGGCGCAGGATCTGGTGCTGCTGGGTCGGCGTCTGGAAGCGGTGTATCGGGAGCAACCCGGCAAGGTACTGCGGCTTAACCGACAGCTACGGGGTAGCAGGGCCAAGGAACAATGGTGGATTCAGGAAGACACAGACACCGGGTGCTGGCTGCTCAGGGAAGAAGAAGAGTCGCTGGAGGTGGTGTATTCAGGAATGTCGCTGATCGATGTGGTGTTATGGACGTTAGCCAATGAATTAGCTACTTCGGCGACCCGCTGGCGCTGGCTTTCTTCAGACAATGACCGACGTGGTAGTGACAGAAACCGGTTGTCCTGGCTGATTTCCCGTTTGCTGGATAGTCAAGTGCTGACGATTGCTGAGCCAGAAGACGGGCAATTAGGCCAGTCGGCTTCCTGGGAATCGGTGCTGATTGTTATCCATCACTGTAAACCCGAAGCCGGTATCTTGCAGCGGCGGGGTTTGACCCGGGTGGCTGATAAAAGCAATCCCCTGGCGTATGGAGAAGACCGGCAGAATTTTCTGCAGAGCATGGAAGTCATTATCCGTAATAGTTGGCAGGAATTATTGATACGCGCTTACGAGGAAGACGACTTTTTAGCGCACTTTTTTCTGGATATTCTGAGTATGTCCACGAGATCGGTTACTATTGAAGTCATCCAGAATAGCCCCGGGCAGCTTTCCGGGCAATTGGGTCCGCATCTGGGGCAAGTGATCCAATCGTTGCTGCAGATTCGTAACCATGTATTGCAGGACTGGATTTACCTGATGCGCACCGGATCCCGGTTTTTAGTGCTCATCCATCAACAGGCCCGATACCAGACACTGGCTATGGATGATTTATTTGATCTGCATACGGTGTTGCGCCATAGCCCGGAACGAACACTGCAGGCGTATGCGGATCCCAACAGTCTTTATGAAGAAGCGCTGGGATTGTTTTTGACGGGACGCAAACCGGGGATGGTGCGTATGGGGGTCGTGCGTCGCTGGTTCCGCTGTCAGCTGATCTTTGAAGATGGGCAAGGGGGGTTGTGGCTGTCGCAGGTGTTTGATGCGGCCGAGATGGAGAAACGCTGGCTGATGGTACAGCAGGCGATGCGTCAGGAATGGCGACTGACGTGGCTGGATGTTCCATTGTCTGCAAATTCGCCACTACTGCGTTATTGGCCCTTACCACAAACCGACATTGATCGATTGCGCCAGGTCATGAATCGTCTTTTGTAAGGGAGGCACCGGCTGGAAGGGAGGCACCGGCCTCAGCGGTCGCCGCAGTAACCGGGCGGATTGAGACATGATAGCGATGTCGGCCGCTGTTTTTTGCGAAATACAGGGCGGCATCGGCCAGTTCCAGCAAATCCTGTGCAGTAATGTTGTCGCGCAGCGGGTAGCGTGTTGCTACCCCTAAACTGATGGACACGTGGCCGGCAGTGCGTGAATGCATGTGGGGGATTTTCAGGGCATCCACTTTTTTTAGCAGACGCTCAGCCACTCGTCGCGCTCCGGAGTCTTCGGTGTTGGGGAGTAACAGAACAAATTCTTCGCCGCCAAACCGCGCAGCCAGATCCCCTGGACGTTTTAAAGCGTCAGCCAGTACTTTGCTGACTTGAACCAGGCATTCGTCACCTGAGGCATGGCCGTAGTGGTCGTTAAACAGCTTGAAATGATCAATGTCGATAAATACCAGACTGATGGGCTGATCTTCGCGACGGGCGCGTTCCCATTCTTCGAGCAAGGTTTCGTTGAAATCCCGGCGGTTGGCCAGGTTGGTCAGGGGGTCGCGGCGTGAGAGCAAATCCAGGCTGCGGTTAGCTACATCCAGTTGCATGCCTTCCCAGGACAGCAGCAGGGATTGCAAGAAGGCTTTACGGTCAATATGTTCCAGGCGGTATGCCAGGTAAAGACAGATAGCAATGCCGGTAAGTGCGTAGGTGGTCACGCTCAACCAGTCAATTCGGGCTTCGGTGATAATGCCGGTGCCCAGAGCAACAATGGTAGGAACAATCAGGGCGGTTGTAACGGCGGGTAGGAGTAACTGCATCCCCAGGCTGGTGACCATCATGGCCAGTAGGGCGACATAGGTGGCGTCCTGCGCCAGATCGAGGTTTTCGTAGAGTTGGGCGGCAGTCATGGAAATAAAAATGATCAGTCCACCACTGAGCGCCCCCACTAAATTAAAATTGCGCCGTAGCACCGGAATGATGGCGGTCAGAATACCAACCAGAATGCCGGCACTGGAAACGAGTAGCACCGTTAACCAGATTTGTATATCGTTACTGTCATTTTCCGGATGGCGAACTTTATAGCTGACGAAATTTGCCAGTATATGCGCCAGTACAAGCCAGGGGCCGCCCTCAATGACGGTGCGATGGAATTCCTGAACCCGTTGAGTGCGGTACATGTTTTCCATTTTTCCATGGAAGCCGAACCAGTTCAGACGCCGGTTTAACAGTTGCCGGACACGTTCTGCGTCATCCGAAGTTAACTGTTGCCGATAGTTGTCCAGTGCCGTTGTTGTAGCACATACGGGGGCTTTGCTGCTGACGGGCTGATCCTGGGTCATGGAATGTTGCATCGTGTTTCAGGCAGCTATAGGCATTGAAGCAGGCCATTGACCCGGGATCCATTGACCCTGGGAAGCAGTGCCAGGTTCCGCCCCCGCTCTGGTAAACCCACCGGCTCTGAAACACATAGTGCACATCCCATTATTCTGATTTAAATCTGCAAGAATCGGGTACGCCAAAGGAACCTGTTTTTTGTACAAAGGTGCTTTGTTTTCTACAGAGAAAGACCTACACCAGTGTATGCCCATACGTCTTATCAGAGTAGCTGATCCCGGGCTTTACAGCAACCGATTGCATGCAGTTGAGCGAAATGTTGCATTCAGTAGGCAGCATTTGAGGATTAATCGGGTGTTGCTGCTTGAAAACAACGCATGTACCCCCGATGTGTGACGAAGGAATTATAAGGGAGAATCGATAATGCGTTACGAGAAATTGACCAGTAATCTGCAACAGGCGCTGGCGGAAGCGCAATCGCTGGCGGTGCAGCAGGATCAGCAATATCTGGAACCGCTGCATCTGTTGCTGGCCTTGTTGCGTCAACGCGACGGCAACGTGCAGGCGCTCTTGCAACGCTGTGGTGTCGTGCTCAAATCGCTGGAAAATACAGTTGACGAGGCGGTCAAACGCCTGCCCCAAGTGAGTAAGACACAGGGGGATGTGCAACTTTCTCCCGAATTGCTCCGTTTGTATAATCGAGCCGAGAAACTGGCGACGGCGCATAAAGATCAGTTTGTGGCGAGTGAATGGATAGTGTTGGCCATGCTGGACGAGGGAGAAGTGTCGAGAATTCTCAAGGCAGCTGGTGTTCGGGCGGAGGTGTTGCAACAGGCGATTGCCTCGGTACGGGGCGGGGGTTCGGTGCAGGACGCTGATTCGGAAAATCTGCGCCAGTCACTGGAAAAATACTGTATTGATCTGACCGCCCGGGCAGAGTCAGGTAAACTTGATCCGGTCATTGGTCGTGATGATGAAATTCGTCGAACCATCCAGGTATTGCAGCGGCGTACTAAAAATAACCCGGTGTTGATTGGCGAACCAGGTGTAGGCAAGACGGCCATTGTCGAGGGGCTGGCGCAGCGGATTATCAATAATGAAGTCCCTGAGGGCTTGCGCAACAAAAGAGTGTTGGCTCTTGATATGGGCGCATTGATTGCCGGTGCTAAATTCCGCGGAGAATTTGAAGAGCGGCTCAAGGCGGTGCTCAAGGAACTGGAACAAGAGGCGGGCAATGTCATTCTATTTATTGATGAAATTCATACCATGGTCGGTGCCGGTAAGGCGGAAGGTTCAATGGATGCTGGAAATATGCTGAAGCCGGCGCTGGCCCGGGGGGACCTGCATTGTGTTGGGGCGACGACCCTGGATGAATACCGCCAGTATATTGAAAAAGATGCGGCGCTGGAGCGGCGCTTTCAAAAGGTGCTCGTGGATCAACCGTCGGTGGAAGCGACGATTGCCATTTTGCGGGGGTTGAAAGAACGCTATGAATTGCATCATGGCGTGGATATCACTGACCCGGCAATCATTGCCGCTGCCCGCCTGTCACAACGCTATATTCCGGATCGGCAGTTGCCGGACAAGGCCATTGATCTGATTGATGAAGCGGCATCGCGTATACGCATGGAGATGGATTCCCGGCCTGAAGTGATGGATAAACAGATCGGA
>JAJXWR010000056.1 GCA_021781515.1 Pseudomonadota bacterium | reverse complement strand
CCTGCTTGATTTTAAGATCGGCCTGACTGCGAATGAGTCGGGTCAACACCGTCGCCAGACTGATTTCCTGTAAAAGCAACAAACGTTGATGGGCTTCAGCTTCAGAGGTAATCGGTACTTCCATCATCTGGACAAAGCGGTCCCAAGCGGTTTCCCGCACCTGTTGATCCAGATCTTTGCGGGCAATACTGCACAAGAGGTTTAAATCCAGCAGACGGGCAACCGCCTCACGGCGAACGACCGGTTCACTGTCGGTGCTGGCTAACTGTGCAATCAGTGGGTCACCCACCGGCATACGCTGCAGTGCCTGAATACGGGTATGTGATTTGGGGCTATCCCAACGGGGGCGTAAAAAACGATCAAGCATGACTGACCACATGACTTTTAAGAAGTTTGTCGATACGGTTATCTTTTTCTAGCCAGAGCTGGCCGATCCACTGATGAAACAGGGAGCGGTAGTTGGCATCATTTTCATAATCACCGCCTTGCAAGTGTTCCGGAAATGAGCGAACCACTGCTTCGATAGTAACACGTTTCAGGCGTCCGCAGGCAAGATCCACCAACGTGGGTACCCCGTCAGGATAAACAATGACAATATCCAGAACGGCATCAAGTCGCTGATTCAAGGTATTCATGACATAGCCCACACCGCCGGCCCTAGGCCGGAGTAGATGCCTGTAGGGCGAATTCTGCTGGAGTTGTTTGGCGGGAGTAAAGCGGGTGCCTTCCATGAAATTGACGACTGCCGCCGGCTGCTCCAAAAAGGTGGCGCAGGCACGGCGGGTGACTTCAAGATCCTGCCCTTTCTTTTCCGGGTGCTTTTCCAGATAGGCATGACTGTAACGTTTCATAAAAGGCATATTTAATCCCTTACAGGCAATACCGAGAAATGGTACATATAATAATTCATATTTAAGAAAAAATTTAAGAAAAGGTAAACGTTTATAGCAAACATGAAATAAAAGAACAATGTCCACCCACGACTGATGATTGGGTAAGAGCAGATACCAGCCTTGGTAGTTAAGTGATGCAGGCAGCCGAACGTCAAAATCAATTTCTGGAATCACTGAAAACAGCAGGGTACGATTGCCCCATACCCATGATTCAGCTAACAGGTTGATATACGGCAAAATAGACGGTCGCAATGAGCGCACCAACGCAAGGCAACCCAACAACGCAATGAGCGATCCGAAAAAGGCTGTATTGACGAAACTCAGAACGAGGAACAATAGTCCTCTCATTAATGGCATTCAGCGGCTTCCAGTATAATTCGCATCATGGTAGCAATTATACCCTTTATTGCCCTGTTTCGTAAACTGAAGGACCTTAAACTTAAAAAATCAGAACCTTATAGTGGAAATGCCTCCGGGAAACCGTCAATTCAGCGGCATACTGCTAAAAAACCAGCCAGACAGGCGGTTTGTCAAGGAAGCAACAGCAGCGGAAATTTGCCAATTGTGTTTTTTAATTTTTTTCAGGTAATATTGGCCAATCGCTTAGCGTGCAGAATATGCCATAATTCAGCACCGGCAAGGATTATCAACTTGTAGTTAGAACGAAATTAGAGCAAGGACTCCTGATATGATGCGTTGGATGCTGATTTTACTGACAGTGCTGATGGCAGTGCACGCCGAGGCAGTGGAACCTGTATCGACCTTGAAACCCGTGCATATTAAATTCTGTATTTTTGATCCACTGGGTGAAAATGGGGATTCCTGGGCCAATGCCAAGGATCTGGCACTGGAAGCCCGTAAATTTAATGTGTTTGCTGACTTGAAAGTCTATACCGATGAAGGGGTAGCGGCTGAGGATTTTAAGGCAGGTCAATGTGATGGCGTTGGTATTACTTCATTGCGTGCCCGTCAGTTCAACCATTTTATCGGGAGTATCGATTCGATTGGCGGTTTGACGTCCTACGAAGATTTGCGTTTGTTACTTAATTCCTTAGCCAACCCGAAAATTGCGCCTTACACCATTACCGGGCCTTATGAGGTCATCGGTGTGGTGCCGCTGGGGGCGGCCTATGTGTTTGTGAATGACCGCTCGATCAATTCAATTGAAAAAGCGGCCGGTCACAAAATCGCTGTCATGGATTACGACAAGTCTCAGTCCTATCTGGTGCAACAGTTGGGCGCTCAACCCGTTCCCTCGGATATTACTAATTTTGCGGGAAAATTCAATAATGGTCAGGTCGATATTCTGGTGGCACCGGCGATTGTCTACCGACCACTGGAACTGTATCGCGGACTGGGAACCCAAGGGGCGATTTATCATTTTCCGATCGCCATGGTGACGGCCTCTATCATTATCAATCGGCAACGCCTGCTGACCCAGGTACCTGATCTCGACCAACGTCTGGGAAGTATTCGCGATTACGCCTTGAAACAGGATGAACGGGCCTGGCGCCTGGTGGATAACAGTGAAGCCTCAGTGGATCCCAAATACTGGATGAATCTGGCTCCGCAGGACGAGGCTCGCTATGTCAGCATGATGCGTTCTGCGCGGATTCAGTTGACGAAAATGGGGTTTTATGACGCACACATGATGCATCTGCTGAAAATGGTGCGCTGTCAGCGGCATCCGGCCGCCGCAGAATGCACCATGAATGATGAATAACGCCGGGGTGTTTCCGGTGATTGCGCTCAGAGTGCGGTGAGCAGGCTCAGTGGATGGCGTTGCCCTTGCAGGTAATCTTTCAGGCACTGGGCGACCATGGGGCTGCGCAGTTGCGGGTGATTGAGAATGTTTTCGGCGGTTAGCCAGAAGGCGTCGATAATGCCAGTATCGAGTGTCCGTTCCTCAAACGCCTCCAAGGGTGTAGCGGCAAAGCAGAAACGCACAAAAGTCAGATCGGGTCGGGGCGGTGGGGTGTACATATAAACACCCACCAGTGCATCAATCTGTACGAGCCAGCGGGTTTCCTCAAGGGTTTCGCGCACGGCGGCGTCGAGCAGTGATTCCCCGGCTTCCAGGTGCCCGGCCGGTTGATTGATAACGGGATATTCTTGTCCCGCTTGTTCCTGTACCACCAGAAACTGTCCGGAACGTTCGACGATCGTTGCTACCGTAACGTGGGCTGACCAAACCATGTTCTACCTCGGCAAATAGTAAATAACCCATCCCGTCGCTGGGCTCAACCCTCTGAGGTTGAAGGCACCAGCACCGTGTCCCGGGCGACTGCTTCCTGATGCGGATAATCCAGGGTGTAATGCAACCCCCGTGATTCTTTGCGACTCAGGGCGCTACGCACAATAAGTTCGCTCACCAATACCAGATTGCGTAATTCCAGCAGATTATTGCTCACCCGGTAGTTGCTGTAATATTCCTGAATTTCCCGCCGCAGTACCTGAATTCGGTTGAGCGCCCGTTGCAGGCGTTTGTTGGTGCGGACGATGCCGACATAATCCCACATGAAACGCCGCAGTTCATCCCAGTTGTGTAAAATCACCACATCTTCATCCGGATCGCGTACTTGAGTCGAGTCCCAGCTGGGTAAATCGGTCGGGGTGGAGACATTGGTGCATTGTTGATGAATGTGCCGGGCGGCCGCTTGTGCAAATACAAAACACTCCAGCAGTGAATTACTGGCCATGCGGTTGGCCCCGTGCAACCCGGTACAGGCCGTTTCACCAATGGCATAAAGACCAGCCAGATCGGTTTGAGCCTGTAAATCCGTGATGACGCCACCACAGGTATAATGAGCGGCAGGAACCACTGGAATGGGATCTTTGGTGATGTCAATGGCAAATCCCAACAGACGTTCGTATAACATGGGAAAGTGATTTTTTATGAACGGCGCCGGACGGTGGGATATATCCAGATACAGATGCCGTGCACCCAGGCGTTTCATTTCGAAATCAATGGCCCGGGCGACAATATCCCGAGGTGCCAGTTCAGCGCGGCTATCAAAACGTTGCATAAAGCGACTACCATCAGGTAAACAGAGGTAAGCGCCTTCACCACGCATGGCTTCAGTAATCAGAAAAGATTTGGCTTTGGGGTGAAATAAGCAGGTGGGATGGAATTGATTGAATTCCAGGTTACTGACACGGCAACCCGCCCGCCAGGCCATGGCAATACCATCTCCGGTCGCAATATCCGGGTTGGTGGTATAGAAATAGGCTTTGCTGGCTCCACCACAACATAATGCCACAAAAGGCGCCGCAAAAGTTTCGACACAATTGCGCTCTGTATTCAGAACATAAGCGCCAAGCACCCGATCCTGATCAGGAAAACCCAATTTTTTGCGGGTAATCAGGTCGATGGCCATCCGGTTTTCCAGAAGATCGACGTTGGGCAACTGACGCACCCGGTCAATCAGGGTTCTGGAAATCGCCAGTCCGGTGGCATCCGCTACATGCAGTATACGCCGATGGCTATGCCCTCCTTCCCGAGTCAGGTGCGGATCAGTGGAAGATTCTTCACTGGTAAAATGCACGCCCTGCTGCATCAGCCATTGCACCGCTTCGGGTCCATGTTCAACTGTAAATTCCACCGCATCCTGATGGCATAAGCCGGCTCCGGCAATCAGCGTGTCCTCCACGTGTGAGGCATAGGAGTCATCATGATCAAGCACCGCTGCCACACCGCCCTGGGCGTAATAGGTACTGGCTTCCGTCAGCAGGGATTTACTCAGGACAGCGATGCGCAGATGCGAGTGCAGCCGCAGCGCCAAGGTCAGGCCGGCAGCACCACTGCCAATAATCAGCACATCGTAGTGATGAATGGGTGTCATAAGCGTAATTCCAGTTTCAGCGCAGGCTATAAAGTTCTGATTTTAACATATCTGCAATATTTTCCCGCAAGAGAATATCCAAAGCACAGCGACGGAATCGGGTATTGGCTGTTGGTGCCTGCAACGCAATTGCGGCAGGGAAAACAAGATATTCGTTTAAATGTATAATCTACATACATGTATAAATGGGTTAATTGAATTGGTGGTGACTGAAGGATCTGGATATTAAGCTGTTAACCCAGCTTGTCAGTAAACTGAGTGTGACGCTGGATGCCAAACTGATACTCCCCATGGCTAAAGCCATGGGCTTACGCTCACACTTTGGTCATTTTAGTTCTGCGGTTCACACATTAAACCGGAAGTGCATGACATCGCCGTCTTTGACCAGGTAGTCTTTGCCTTCCAGCCGCCATTTTCCGGCATCCTTGGCTCCCTGTTCTCCACGGTATCGAATGAAATCATCGTAGGCAATCACTTCCGCCCGGATAAAGCCTTTTTCGAAATCGGTATGAATAACGGCAGCTGCCTTGGGTGCTGTGGCATTTTTTCCGACTGTCCAGGCGCGGACTTCTTTGACTCCGGCGGTAAAATAGGTTTGTAGGCCCAATAGTTCGTAGCCGGCCCGAATGACCCGATTCAGTCCAGGTTCTGTCATGCCGAGTTCCAGCAGGAAATCCTGGCGCTCGGTTTCTTCCAGTTCCGCAATTTCCGCCTCGATCTTGTTACAGACCGGCACAACAATCGCTCCTTCTAAGGCGGCAAATTGACGGACCGCTTCCAGGTACGGGTTGTTGCTAAAGCCATCTTCTGCGACATTGGCAATATACATGACGGGTTTGGTCGTAATCAGGCACAGAGGTCGTAACAGTAACAGTTCCTCTGGCGTCAGGCCGAGGGTGCGCGCACGTTTGCCGTCACTGAGTACAGGAATAAGTTTTTCCAGAACTGGTTTTAAAGCCAGTGCCTCTTTGTCTCCTGTTTTAAGCGCTTTACTCAGGCGCAGTTGTGCCTTTTCAGCAGTGTCCAGATCTGCCAGTGCCAGTTCCATATTGATAATCTCGATATCATCAACGGGATGGATGCGGTTAGCCACATGAATCACATTATCATCATTGAAACAGCGGACAACATGCGCAATGGCATCGGTTTCACGAATGTTGGCGAGAAACTGATTACCCAGCCCTTCACCCTTGGAGGCACCAGCGACCAGTCCGGCGATATCCACAAATTCCATGCTGGTGGCCACTACACGCTCTGGCTGTACGATCTCCGCCAAGGCGTCAAGACGCGGGTCAGGCATAGGGACGATACCGGTGTTTGGTTCGATGGTGCAGAACGGGAAGTTTTCAGCGGCAATGCCTGCCTTGGTCAAGGCATTAAACAGGGTGGATTTGCCGACATTGGGCAAACCGACGATACCACAGTTAAATCCCATGCGGTGTAGTCCTCAGGAAGCAGTAGATGGAGAGCGATGCAGCAGATTCATGAAATTCTCTGTTGCACCTTGCAGCAGCAAGTCTGCATGATCCAGGCAGCGTTCGCTGGCGTGATGAATACTTTGCAGTTCGGCCTGTGACGGTTGGCCCAGCACGTAGTCAACGACTCTGGTGTTATCTGTAGGTGCTTTGCCGGTCTGCTGAGGCGTTTCAGTCTGAGCAGGGCGGCCAATCCCTACACGCAAGCGGGAAAAACCGGCCTGTTGCCCCAGCGACTGAATAATATCTTTCAAACCGTTATGTCCCCCATGCCCACCGCCCGTCTTGAAACGGATTTGTCCGGCGGGCAGATCCAGTTCATCATGGACGATGAGAATTTCCTGAGGCAGTATTTTAAAATAACTGGCTGCACTGAGGACAGCGAGTCCGGAACGATTCATGTAGGTATCTGGCAGCAGAAAACGCACATCAAGCGTTGCAGACTGCCAGCGGGCCAGACGCCCATGCAAACGGGTCTCAGACGTCCAGCGTCCACTCAGGCGCTGCACCCAGTCTTCGACTAACCAAGCTCCGGCATTATGCCGTGTACGGGCATATTCCGGTCCCGGGTTGCCCAGCCCGGCAATCAGACGAAAGCCGGGCATGTAACGTGCCTGCTGTTGAATATCATTCGGTATCTACAGTGGATTTATGCACGTTGGCAATCGGCTGATCATAGTCATGACCCAGCGTCAACACCGGAATATCCACGCCTTCGGGAAGCTTCAGGTCAGAAAGGTGCAACGTGGTACCAATATCAATGTCCGCCATGTCAACTTCAATAAACTCGGGCAATTGTGCTGGCAAACAGCTGATTTCCACATCCGAGGTGTAGTGAGTGATTTGGCCCCCACCGGTTTTTACACCCACACAGGTATCCTGATTGATAAAATGCAGCGGTATGCGCATGGTCAGACGTTCGGTTGTGCTGATCCGCTGAAAATCGATGTGCATCGGAAATCCCTTGGCGGGGTGCCTTTGCAGGGCTTTGATAATGGCGGGCTCTTTGGTGCCTTCAATATTCAGGGTCAGCACCTGGGAGAATACGGCCTCATTGGACAGCGCCTTAATCAGATCTTTCTGCAACAACGAAATGGAGCGAGGAGGCAGTTGACCACCGTACAAAATGGCGGGAACACGCGATTCCAGACGACGAAGGCGGCGGCTCGCACCTTTCCCTTCCTCATTCCGGAGATTGGCTTCCAGAGAAACATGGTGAGACATTTGGCAATACTCCTGGGGGTTAAAGACTGCCTGCGACCGGCAGTCCATGGGTATCAGTACCTGTAGGATCAGAATCGTTCAAACATGGCACTGATGGATTCTTCATTATTGATGCGCCGGACTGTTTCAGCCAGTAAGGCAGAAATACTGACCTGGCGAATTTTAGGGCTGGCCTGGGCTGCCAGACTCAAAGGAATGGTGTCGGTGACGATCAGTTCATCCAGTTGTGACTGATTGATGGTGTCCACGGCCGGTCCTGAGAGCACCGGATGGGTGCAATAGGAAACCACACGTCTGGCCCCATTTTCCTTTAAGGCACCAGCGGCTTTACACAGGGTACCGGCCGTATCGACGATATCATCAACGATGACGCAGTCTCTTCCTGCTACATCGCCAATGATATGCATGATTTGTGATTCATTGGCCCGTGGCCGGCGTTTGTCGATAATGGCCAGATCGGCATCATCCATTTGTTTGGCAACAGCCCGGGCACGTACCACACCACCGACATCGGGGGATACCACCACCAGATTGTCGTAGTGATTTTTTTCCAGGTCGGCCAGGAGCACGGGGGAACCATAGACATTATCCACGGGAATATCAAAAAAACCCTGGATCTGGTCCGCATGCAGATCAACGGTCAGTACCCGGTCAATGCCCACCGTTGTAATTATATCGGCGACAATTTTTGCAGTAATGGGAACACGTGCTGAGCGTACCCGGCGGTCTTGCCGGGCATAGCCAAAATAGGGAATAACTGCGGTGATGCGTCCAGCAGATGCACGACGCAGCGCATCCGCCATGACGACCAGTTCCATCAGATTATCGTTTGTTGGATTGCAGGTGGACTGAATAATGAACGCATCTTTACCTCGCACATTTTCGCGTATTTCTACCTGGATTTCCCCATCACTGAAACGGCCTACCTGCGCCTCAGCCAGTGGAACATGCAAGTGAGCCACGACTTTCTGCGCCAGATCAGGATTGGCGTTGCCGGTACAAACAACAAGATTAGGCATAAAATATACCAGATAATTTCTCTCAGAATAATTTACACGGAGGTTCAGTCTGTCAACAAGAACGTATGTACAAATCAGCAAGCCAATCTAGAAAATAAAATCCAGATGGCAGGGGCGGATGGATTCGAACCACCGCATGGCGGGATCAAAACCCGCTGCCTTACCGCTTGGCGACGCCCCTATAGAACCAATTGTAATACGTTTTCTATGTTAAATTCCAGATCCATGCACCGGTGTATGCAATTTATTACCGTTGTATTGCATTCAGTCCCTGTATTTCATCCAGCAGCCGCGACCGATTACGTGCCTTGGCCACAAAACCCGCACATGGTGCCTGTTGCAGGCGCTGATGCGCTTCAGTGGCAGACACACAGGGCTGCACGACACAGGCACCCGTACCCGTCAAAAAAGCATGACCGGACTGCCTGAGCCATTTCAGGGCCTCAGCAACGGCAGGGTACAGGGCACACACCACTGCTTCACAATCATTACGAAACCGTTGCGCTGCAAAGTCGTGTAATGTACTGGGAGGTGTGTTGCGTGTCAATTCATTCGTACGAAAAATTGTGGCCGTGCTGACGTGAACCGGCGGTTTAAGCACCAGCAACCAGGGGGCATCCCAGTGCGGCAACGGTGTCAGGTGTTCACCAATCCCTTCAGCCCATGCCGTATGGCCATGCACAAACAAAGGGATGTCTGCACCTAAGGCCAGACCCAAAGCCGCTAGTTCACTGCTGGACAGGCCTAATTTCCAGAAAATATTCAGCCCATGCAAGGCGGTGGCCGCATCAGAAGATCCGCCCCCGAGGCCCGCACCCATGGGGGTTCGTTTACGTAAATGAATATGCACCCCTGGTACTTTGGGGTGGTGTTGCTGCAATAAACGGGCGGCCTTGAGAATCAGATTATCGTCGTTGAGCAATAGGTGATTATCACAACTTAAGGACACACGCTGCGCAGACGCATCAACGGCTAAAAAACTTAATTCATCGCCAAAATCCAGCAACTGAAAAAGCGTTTGCAACAGATGATAGCCATCGGGACGACGTCCGATAATATGTAAAAAGAGGTTGATTTTGCAAGGAGCTGACAGTGTCAGGGGCGCATGGGCAGGCATGTGTCAGGAATTTTCCACTGGTGAATGGCAATGATCATGGTAAAATCAGGGGCGCTAATACGCATCCGGTGGGGAAGTACGAGCTTCGCTTCCGGCGCATAGGCTTCATAGTTAACCAGGTAGGCTCCTTCTTGCAACGTTGCCATTTGTCCCAGGGCATTGCTATGCACCAGCGCCTGTGGTGTAGTGGCTCTCCCGTGCATCCATTGTCGCATTTGCGAAACCGGTGCCGACACTCCCAGCGAGTCCAGCAGTAGTTGTTCTGGAGACGCCGCCGTATGCAAAAGCCCGTGAGCATCAATTAACTGAACCTGGGAGTTATTGCCGTGCAAGTGCGCCGAACCGGTGCCCAGCGGCCCACTGAGATCCAGATCATAGCTGTCCTGAAATTCCTGCCAGTGCAGATAGAGCGAAGCGGCTTGCTGAGTATTATGCTGAGTGCTATGAATTCCTGTTTTTCCTGAAAAATCCCAAGGGAGGCAATTGGCAGTTCCGTCGGCAGTGACTTTATACCATCCGTCTTTTTCGGACCAGAAATGCGCCGCACCTGAAGGCGGCGGAGGAACCGGTCTGCTGCTACAGGCTGTCAATGCAATAAAACACACCAGACTGACCCATAGCGGGCAACACCGCATCAAGGGGCTCCCAGGCGATGTCGGGTTGCTGGCACAAACGGGCTGTGTGGATGCAGTTGCATGGCCTCATTCCAGATTTTCTCAGCAGCCTCTTTTTGACCATTCACCCAGAGCAGTTCACCGTAATGCGAGCCAATTTCATCATCATGATTGAGTCCCCAGGCTTCCGCCAGATATTTGAGGGCCGTGTCCCGGTGTCCCATACGAAATTCCACCCAACCCATGGAATCAATGATGGCGGGGTCTTTAGGGCTCAGTGTCAAGGCTTTTTTAATGTCGGTTTCTGCTTCCTGCAACCTGGGTGTCCTATCGGCCAAGGTATAACCCAGCGCATTGAGAGCAACCGCATTTTCCGGATTCTTGTCAAGAATTTTGTGAATGAGGTTTTCAAACAAAGGCAGATTGTTCTGCTGAACGGCGACCATGGCCCGAGAATACACTACATCAGTATTTTCGGGACTGATTTTCAGCAGTTCATCAAGCACATGTGCAGCGGCATCGTATTGCTGATGATCACTTAACAGATCGGCTTTGATTAATTTCAGGTCCACCTGATACTTCGGGTATTTCTGGATCGTGGTATCCAAATCCTTTACGGCTTCGGAAAATTCCTGATTGTTCTCATGCAACGCTGCTGCTGCCTGTTGCGCCGGCAGAAAATCAGGGCCTGGGGTGACCGCATTAAAATCCTTTAAGGCTTCTGCCTGATGGTGTTGACTGGCGTTTAACTGACCCAAATAGAAATAGGCATCATTTTGGTGGTTTTCAACCTTTAGCAGGGCAGTCAACGACTGGCGTGCCGCCTCATCATGTCGGTTCTGTATGGCCAACAGCGCATGGGACAAGAGAAAATCACCATTTTCCGGGTGTTGTTGGGTGAGCAGCTGGTACGTATTTTCAGCTTCCTGAAAACGGCCCATCCGCACCAGCAATGCCGCCTTATTCTGTAACAGGACATCGGGTGCTGGTTTTTTTTGCAGTTTAGTATTGAGGTAGTCCAGTGCCGCATCGCTGTGCTGCGTGAATTCCAGCAATTGTGCATGCAGCAGGCTGGCGGGAATGAATCCGGGATCTTTTTGTTCTGCCTGAGTGCAGGCGGCCAGGGCAGGGGTAAATTTTTTCGCATGTGCCAGCCAGAAGGCATAGGTGTAAAAGACGTTCACATTATTAGGCAAGGTGGTTTTCAATTGTTGTAAGGCTGTATCTATCCGTTGATCCTCGACCGCACTGCGTGCTGGTTGTGATAACACCAATTCCCCAAATTGGGCGTCCGGATCTTTTTGTAAAATAATGGCCAGATGCGCAACCGCCTGCTGGTAATGCCCCAGATGCCATAGGCTGGAGGCCATGGCGCTTTGGGCACCTATATTGAGCGGGTCTTTATTGATCCAGATTTTTGCCAGTTGCAAGGCGATATGATGATGATGCGTCAGACTGCATAGCTGAATGGCCCGTTCGAGAATCTGCGGATCCTGAGTCGCTTCGGCTTCCTCTACATAATAAGGAAGAGCCTGCTCTGGATGCCCCTGATTGATCGCCGATTCCGCCTGGATCAGGTCGCTCATTGTTTCTGCGGGCATCGGCATCGCAGGATTTTCTGCGAGAACGGCATCCTTCTGCGATGAAGCAGCGGGTTGAGCGCTTACAGTGTCGGCAGGGGTTGCCTGTAATGCATGTGCTGGAGTAGCGGTTACTGGAGGGTGGACCAGAGGTGCACAGGCCACCAGACTTAAACTGACACCTAACAGGCCAGAGCGGAACCAGAACAGTTCAAGAAAATTCTGCATGATTTTTGGACAAATTCCACAGCATAAATAAAATTGATCAGACAGAGCGCACAGCTCACCAAGGTCAATCATAGCAGGCTCACTCGGATTTAGGCATAGGATACCGTTGATTGATGCCAATTTTGCGATTAATTTCTCTTTATCAGTTTGTGCCTAAAATCCAGCCGTTGCAATTGAAGCTGCGTTGCGGAACAACTCCTGCCAGCGGGGGGCGTCAGGCTTCTACAATATTGTGTATGACGTATTTGCTGAGTCACTGTTTCATACTACGCCGGTCGATGAATGGGAGCGGCGGTGATGCAGAGGCGTTTGTGGATGGGAAATTCGTGGGTGGCGGGTCTGGCTCTGGGAATACTGAGTGGATGTGGGGGAGGTGGAGCCTCTAGTACAGGCCCGGTATCTTCATCGGCAGCGGGTGGTGGGGCACTTGCCTCTTCAGTACCTGCAACCGTGGGGGCTGTTTCCTGGCATTTTTTCAATGGGGTATCGCATTTGTATGCGGTGAATGTGTTGCAGGCAAACCCACAGCCGGAAGCGGTGGATCAATTGAACAACGGGGGGCAGTTTTCTGCGCAAAACTGGTCTTTTGATCAGTTTTCGAGTACGGGCTCAGGCAATTATCAAGGGGTTGGATCGTGGTTACTCTATGTGAATAACCATCATTTTTACCGAGTGGGTTCAACACAGGAAATGCCGATTCAGGTATCGAGTGAAAGCCAGGCAGATCAGTTGTGTGGGAGTGCAAATAATTCGGAGAAGGATTTTACCTTGTCAGGTATGGAGTTGGCCTATAGTCTGGCGGGTCCGGATGGTCAGTGTGGAACCGCCGATGATGTGAATCGGGTGATTAATCTTGGGATGTCGGCGACAAATGCCCCCTTGCCCCAAGGGGCTTCCGGTAGTGTTCCAGTTTATGCTGCAGGGAATGCAGAGACGGCGGTGGGGGCGATTATGGTGGTTCAGGGCCAACTGACTTACACGGATGCGGTGAGTGGAAGTTCGGTGGTGTTGCCCGGATTCAGTGAGGTACAGTCGGTGCAGAGCATGATGCCTTCGAACAATGGCATGCAGTTGCTGAATATTGTCTCGACGACGGCATCGGGTATTGATTCGGTGCTGGCGACCTTTGATGCGGGATCGAAGACATTGTCTGGGATCCAGATCGATTTGGGGAATACGCTCGATGTGCCAATGACCACCCCGACATCTGCAGGGATTCTGGTTATGGGGGCGCAGACGATCTGGCGAGTTCCTGATGCGATATCCGGAGCGGTTGATGTGGTTGGAAACTATCAGGGAACGCTGAACTCGATGATGATAGAGGGTTCGCAGGCATTGGTGACAGTGACGGACAGTGCAGGCGTGAGTAGTATTTATTCTCAGAATCTGATGGTGCCTCAGAGTACGCCTTTACTGCTGAAACGAGGTGTCCTGACCAGTACTTACGCCAGTATGTATGCGCCGAACCGGGTGTTCTATGAACTGGCGGATTCATATACAGCCGGTTCGATCGCCATCGATGGAACGGCGGATGTAGAATTCAAAGAGTCTGTATGGATGGGGGGGTCAACGATTCCTTCGATCATTTCCAGTACGGGGCAATATCCTTACACAGTGGATCATGCGTTCTTGATTCAGAACCTCAGCACGACGAAACCGGCTCCAGGGCAGGGCGGATTGATGTCAGGTGGTCAGATTTCGGAAGTGGATGTATCGACGGGTCAGGTGGTGAAATCCCTGGCGCAGGTTCCTGCGGCGGTGATGACACTAATGCTAAGTGAGGGGCTGTCGTGGGATGATCAGGGGGTGGTAACGGGAGGCGATCTGCCGCAAGGTTCGGGGACGGGATGGTTGTTTGTGCTGAACACAAACACGGGAGTGGTGACACTGCTACCGTCGGCGAACGTACAGAGTCGCTGGTTGACGATGTGAGAGAGGATTATTTTTTGCACGTAGTTCGGATCGAAGATGAGCGGAATGTACGGGTGCTGAGCAATTGTGTCGGCACCATTGTCTTGATAGTGTCCCGATGGACTATGCTTGTACGCTGTTCCTGAGGCTGGTTATTCTGGGTGGTAGGTCACTTGAGGTGGGGTAAGGAATTATGACGGTATGGTTTGTGGGACGGCATCCTGGTGCGAAGGAATGGGCTATTCACGAGGGCCTGCCGATTGATGTCTGGGTTGAGCATCTGACGGATCAAGCGAACAAAGGCGACACAGTGGTCGGGACGTTGCCGATTAACCGTGTCGCTGCACTTAATCAGCAAGGGATTCGCTATATCCATCTAAGCCTGGAACTGCCTCGGGAGTGGCGTGGCAAAGAACTGGATTATTCCATGATGCAAGCCTGCCATCCGCGCCTTGAGGTGTATGAAGTCAGTGTGTTGGAACGGATTGAAATGGCGGATCGTCTTGCGGTTCAGCGTCTGTTTTTACGGCATATTTGATTTAATTGGAATTTACTGGAGATCTGTATGCCTGTACAGCGTATTTTTATCGCCGTTAGTGGAATGTCGCCGCAGATTGTTACGGAGACCCTGTTTGCGCTGGCACAGCAAGCGGAACCCTGGTATGCCGATGAAATCTTTTTGATCAGTACCGTTGAGGGTGGGAGTCGAGCCGAAAAAAGTTTATTGCGCGATGGGCGTATGAAGGCGTTGTGCGCTGATTATGGGATTCCTTTGCCCAAATTTGATGAAGACCATATCCGGATTATCAAAGATCCGCAGGGATTATCCCTGTCAGACATTCGTAGCCAGGCCGACAACGAAGCGGCGGCCGATTGTATGACCTCCCTCTTGCAAGAGTACTGTCTGCAGGAACATACAGAGTTGCATGTTTCAATGGCCGGAGGCCGCAAAACGATGGGCTTTCATGTGGGTTATGCCCTGTCCATGCTGGGGCGCAAGCAGGACCGACTCAGTCATGTGCTGGTGTCCGAGCCCTATGAAGCCATTCCCAATTTTTTTTATCCGACTCCATATTCGAAAGTGGAAATGACGGAACGTTTTGGGCCAATGGATCACAAGGATGCTAGGGTTACTCTCGTTGAAATTCCATTTGTGCGGCTGCGTGCGCATCTGAATCAGGACGTGATACCGGTGGCGATGACTTACAGCATGCTGGTGCGCAAAATCGAGGATATCCTGAATCAGACGAGTGCAGGCATTGTATTTGAAGAGGGTGATTTCAAGGCGGGTACGTATGTGATCAATGGCTTGTCAAATATGCAGAAGGCGGTGTACTACTGGATCCTTGATCGCCGCCAACGTCGCCTTGAACCCCTTTGTTTTTCAACGCGCGAGGATAGTAATTTAAACCGAAAATTCGGACGAGAGTTGCATCTGTGCTATCAGAAAGTTTGTGGTAACGAATTCAAGGAAGATGCACGGATACTGGAGCGTCGTCTGCTGGATAAAGGCGTGAGCATGGAGGAAGTTGCCGAGCATGTATCGCATATCAACAAGATGTTGCGTAAATATTTGGGTATCGGAGGTGCCGAACCTTATGCGTTGCGCAATGAGGGTAAAAAAGGGGTTGAGCGGATTTACACGACTGGCCTTGAGCCTTCACGGATTCTTCTGCGCTAAGTAACGCAGGATGTGCCTGAGTTACTTCTGGTTGTGTTACAAAATAATTGTTTCGTCTAATTTTTAATTGGGTTATTCAATGATTCATACGGAGCCATTAACAGTCCCTTGGGGGTTGTATTCACTGTCTTTTCGTTTGCGTAATGATTTTTCGTGGAACAGTCATCCTGGAAGTACATTAAGAGGGATTTGGGGCAATGCGCTGCGGCAACTAGCCTGTAAGAATCGGGATATGGCACGTTGTGAAGGATGTCATGCGGCAGCAGATTGCGTCTATGCCGAAGTATTTGCGCCAAGATTTCATGCCACGGTCGAACAACCTGATCCGTTTGTCCCGTACGTGATTGAGCCACCACGAGGGCGAGATTCATGGAAACAGGGAGAACTGATGAGTTTTAAATGGATCGTCTTTAAAAAAGCACTCAAACAGTTGCCAATTCTTCTGCATGCCTGGGTGCTGGCCTTCAAAACCGGAATTGGCACAGAGCGAATCCGGGGAGATTTTGTGTCGGTTGAATTGCTGCAGGACGATGCACTTTTTACTCCGGAACATGCCAGTTTCTTTGAACCGCAGCTTTGGGTTCCAGCGATTGAGGCAGGAGCCATTCAGTTGAACCACATAACGCCGGTGCGAATTGAACGTAATAAGAGGCCGCTGCGCCCTGAAGAATTGACACCTGGTGAATTTATGAACAGCCTGTTGCGTCGAATGCAGCACTGTTTTTCCGGAAATGCGCATCCTGATCTTGGTGCAATTTATCCGGAATATCTTGAGGTGGTTCAACGAGTAAGCTATCGAGGTGAGCTGATCTGGGAGGATGAACTGCGCTACTCTTTTAGTCAGCATCAGAAAATTCCTCTCGGCGGTGTGATGGGCGTGTGGCAGTGGTCAGGTCAACCGGATGACATCAGACTGCTGACACCCATACTGTATCTGGGTCAATGGTTGCATGCAGGAAAGGAAACTGTTTTTGGATTAGGCCAGTATCGGATGGATGTGCTTGAGTCTGGCGCTGAGGCGGCTCACCATGAATTGATATAAATCAATAAATAAATAATGGGTAATTAAGAGATTCCTGAACGGGATGTCTAGAATAAGTTGGTGTGTGATCGTTCAGCCATGAATTGCCAGTGAGGTTAGTCGAGTGAATTGGTACTCTTATCTTTTTGAAGCGCGAAGCTTGCAGTGGTTTCTTTTTTGTGGGGGCAAGATGGCGGATATGGTTGCCGCCAGTGATTTGATTGACGATCTCACCCGCGGTGTTCTCGACAATGTTCTGGAGGCCCCTCGGATATATTGATGTCTTGCAGGAGCAACCAGAGGCGTGTGCTGCGCAGGGTCTGTATTTTGTCCGAGGGGCGGGAGCGGCCTTTTATGTGGTGGCCGAAGGAGCCTCTGGGGAGATGGCACTCAATCGGTTGCAGGCGCTCTGGTCGCTTACCGTTCAGCAAATGCTTCCCGGTATGACGATCATTCAGGCACGGGCTCAAGGCGTAAGTCCTTATGCGGCCATCGGCTCAGGAATCAAGCAACTGGGAGAGAAGCGCAATCGGCAGAGTATCGATTTTCCGGTGGCTGGGCCATTTGTTTTGAGATCGCCACGTACGGGTAAAGCTGCCGTGCGTAAAGAGGATGGTGAACATATTGATCGGGCGTTATCAAGTCATCGCCATTATGCAACCTATTGCAAGAGAAGCCATATGGAACGCAGGCATTGATTGCTGCACTGAATGTTCACACGGGTGAAGTAGTGGGGCAGTGCCGTGATCGGCGCACCCAGGCTGACCTGGTTGATTTCATGGAGAAAATTGCGCTTCATTATCCGAACCAACCCATTCATGTCATTTGGGACAACCTTAATACGCACCGTGCGACATCAGTTTGGGATAATTTCAACCTGCGCCACCATCAACGATTTACCTTTCACTTTACACCGATTCATGCCAGTTGGGTCAATCAGA
>JAJXWR010000055.1 GCA_021781515.1 Pseudomonadota bacterium | reverse complement strand
CCTGAATTCTGCCGGTAACGTGAAAGTCAGTAGGTAATATTGACCGGGAACCAGTTTTGCTTGCTGCTTCTCTATCCATTGCTGTGATTCATGGGCCTGACAATGGGGGCAATTGCGATTACCACAAAAATGAGGCAGATAGTGCTCATGGTCACAGGACTGACATTTCAAACGCCTCTTGGGTGCTGCGTCACTGCGACATTAAATAATTGCGTTGGGTGTTATCAGGTGACTGGGAACAATTGATCCCTATACTGTCTTCGGCTCGCCATGCGGCATATCGAAGCGCTTGCATACGCTCTGTTGAATTGTAGGTATAATCATATACAATAAGGCCTGCTCAAGGAACTGTGACTTTCTGTGTTCTTCTCTGAACGAAGGGTATTCCCTCCCGGCACAGGGAAGTCAGTGTGACTGCAAACTGAACTGGGGTGATCTGGTGGTGTTGATGATTATACCGGAATTATGCCTGCGCTAAACAGAAGGATTGAAGTAATAATGCATTTAGAAAACATCGAAACAGATATTCTGTTTACGCTTGTGGTCATTCCGCACCCCCCCCGTCAGCAGAGCAACGCTGAAAAAAAATACCTGGAACTGACTAAAGAACTGGCGTCATTAAAAAACACCATGATTGCCTGGGAAAAAACGTATCAGGACGTTCTTAAAGATTATCATGAACAAATGGTGCCAATTTACCAGCGTCAATATAATGTAGATAAGGAATTTTTGCTCGACGTGGAAAGAATTGTTAATTCGAAAGGTATGCGTCTTGGCAAAATCCAGAAACAGCGTTGTGCGGAAATTATCTATTTTAAATTCAAAGAACTAGACTCGAATTATGTGGATGACGAAATCAATCAGTTAATGAAAAGGGTGATCGACTGGATGGATGATGCATTATTGTCCAGATTAGGTCTAGCTCCTGAAAATACGGATAGAGATGCGGCTGCATTTTCTTTCGGGAATTTTTCCGATGGTGACGAGCAGGATTTTTCACAGGGGCCGCAGGACGATGCAGAGCCTAGTGAAGGATGGGATGAATTCACTGATTTTTTTAATCAATATTTTAACTGGGATAATTCGGAATCGGATAGAAAACCGGACAAATCCCCTGCTAAAAAAAACAAAAACACAAACAAGAACATTGAGATTATTCGGCGTATTTACCGGCAATTAGTCAGCAAACTGCATCCAGACAGAGAAAAGGATCCGGATATCAGACAAATAAAGACCCGGCAATTGCAGCAGATCAACATGGCTTATGAAGCGGAAGATCTGCCGACGCTCCTGATGTTCCAGCAGTCTATAGGTGGCGTTTCTCATGAATTTGAACAATTCAATGACAGATTCTATATTGAATTGAATAAAGAGCTGAAGAAACATCTGAAGATATCAAAAAAAATGTTGAATGATTATTTGCGTCAAATTTGCATGCAATTCAGTATATCAAGTAAAAATATTAGCCGAAATTCACTGGAACAAAATGTAAAATATCGAATCTCTTTTGCAATAACAGGTATTAAACTGCAGATAAACGGAAATCAGAAAATAACTTCAAGTGCAATTAATTTAAAAAATTGGATTAAAAACACATATGAAAATGAATTCGATTTCCATGTGACTTTCTGAATTATTTTATTTTCTAATAAATATCCATGAAGCGAACCATATCCTCCATCGCCCGCCGGGCTTCGGGGAGTACCAAGGGAAACACTTGAAATACATGCGGCATTTGGGGCCAGATTTTTAGTTCAACCTTGACCTGTTGGGATCGGGCTTTTTCGACGCAAAACACGCTGTCATCGAGCAATATTTCCTGATCACTGACATGGAAAAGTAATGGAGGTAATCCGGTGAATTCGGCATTGACGGGAGAGAGCAATGGATGCTGTATCTCCTGTCCCTGTGTGAGAAACTTTCCAAGTTTGTGTATAAATTCAGCGTTGAGCACCGTTTCTTTGTCCGCCAGTCGTTGATGGGAGGGTAGAGAACAACTCAAGTCGGTCCAGGGAGAAAGCAGGATCGCTGCCGCCGGTTGTGGAAGCTGTAAATCCCTAAGACGCAATAATGTCGTCAAAACGAGGTGTCCGCCAGCGGAATCACCGGCAAAGACAATCTGGTGCGGCAGATGCCCAGAGGCTATTAACGCCTTATAAGCAGTGACGGTCTCTTCCTGAATGTCAAAAATACGGTTTTCCGGTGCCAGACCGTAATCCAGACAGAAAACTCTGGATTGGCTGAGTGTCGCCAGTGCGGTGGTCAAGGGGCGATGACTGCGCGGGCTACCGACGTAAAAACCGCCGCCATGCAGATAAAAAATAACCCGTTGTGAATAATAGGCTGGTTCGATCCATTCACCGTTTAGTCCAGGTGCTTGGCTGTCGTGAATGTTGCAACGGTGGAAACAGGGCATGAGATAAGTCAGCCTCTGGAATTGCCGCCGTGCCTCCAGCAAGGACGCCGCACTGGGTTGTTCTATGGTAAATACAGGCTGTAACGTGTGCCGCAACGCCTGGTTCAGCAGTGAGAGTCGTAGGGATTTCAGCATATATAACGTGCTCCCGAATGGTCTGGTTTATCATGGCCTAAGTCAATGATTCATGCACCTCTAAGGTGGTGTTTTGCTGCCTGTGCCAGTTCAGTAATTCTTGCAGGGTGTCTAAAAACTTCAGTGTCTGGCTGCTGATGTCAGTCCAGCGCAATAAGGGATCTTTGCCAAATTGCTTAAGGTTCGATTCCAGTTGCCCTCCCTGGTGTCGCAAACGAGGTACACCGCAATAATGACTGGCACTATGTACATAATGGATGCGATCCAGCAATGCTTCAATACTGCGATTATCCAGAGCGACTTTGATGATTTCAATGTCTTTAGGAATGTGTTGCATCAGCATATCAATCATTGACGTTGCCAACTCCAGTCGGCCATTGGTCAGGCGCATGCCATCTTCCAGATCCACAAGGGGAAGTAAAGCCTGATCCGGTGCAGTTACTACACTGACCGATGTGGTTTTTTTAACGTTGTCGGATAAGTCATACCATCTTTGCAACATGGAGATTAAATGGGCTTCCTGAAACGGTTTAGTCATTACATCATTCATGCCCGCCAATAGGAACTGTTCACGTTCATCATCCATGACATGGGCTGTCAGTGCGATAAGGACCAAGGGACGATGCGGATACAGGCTGCGGATTTTTCTGGACGCTTCCATACCGTCCATACCGGGCATCTGTATATCCATAAAGACCAGTTGAATCTCTGCATCCGCCACCAGCTCCAGCGCACTGGCACCACTGTTGGCAGTCAAGGGGTGCAGGCCCAAATCTTCCAGCAGCGTAGCTACCAGTTTGAGGTTGGCGGGCTGATCATCGACGACCAGGATTTTTTTGGAGAATCTGGTTGGCGGCGAGGTCATTAGTGGTGCGGGGCCAATTTGCAGACGATGAATTTCCTGCAAATGCCGGGCAAAGGTTGAAGGGGCCAAGGGTATGGCCAGTACATGCAAGGACGGATTTTTTTGTTCCCAGAGGTCGGCACGATGATCCGTGCTGTTTTGCATGATTACGGTAGGAATTTTTATTTGTTGCAACGCCAGAGGACATTCACTATAGGCCGGATAGTCAGCACTTAAATGCAGACAGATCAAATCCACTGGGGGGGAATGTTTTTCAGCATCTTCCAGTGTGTTGCACACCATGATTTTCTTTGCCCAGAAATGCAGCTGATTTTTCCACATTTGTGCCAGACCGGCATGTGCGGAAATAATGGCAATCTGGTTATAAAGAGGATGGTATTGCTGGGGGGTACAGGCGGTGTCCTCTGCAAAATGTACCGTAAACCAGAATAGGGCACCTTCTCCCGTTTTACTCTCAAAACCAATTTCACCACCCATTTGTTCCACCAGATATTTACTGATGACCAATCCCAGTCCCGTTCCCCCATAATGGCGGCTGGTTGAGGCATCGGCTTGGGCAAAGGCGCGAAAAAGATCATTTTTTATTTTTTGATCCAGTCCAATACCGGTATCCTGAACGGTAAAACGCAAAATCGCTTCACTTTGTTCATTCGATTCCAGCATGACGCGTAGGGTAATGTCTCCCTTCTCGGTAAATTTTATGGCGTTATTGACGAGATTGGTGAGAATTTGTTTCAGTCGCAGCGGGTCACCTTTCCAGTACAGTGGAACATCTTCATAAATCATGGTGATCAGGTTCAGGGATTTAGCATCAGCCAATGGAGCCAGCATGGTCATGACGTCATAGACACATTCTTCCAGATTCAGGGAAATGATATCAAGTACCAGTTTACGTGCTTCAATCTTGCTGAGATCAAGAACATCATTGAGCATGGCCAACAGGTTATTCGATGATTTTTGAATAGTGAGTACATAGTCCATCTGTCGGGGTGGCAGTGGAGAACGGGCTAACAATTGGATAAATCCTAAAATACTGTTGAGCGGGGTGCGTATCTCGTGGCTGATATTGGCAAGAAATTCTGATTTGATGCGGGTTCCTTCCAGTGCCTCCTTACGGGCAAGACTCAATTCAATATTTTGAATTTCCATGGATTCCAGCGTCGATTGCAAGTCTTCATGTGTCTGGTTCATGGTCTGTTTCAAATCTTCCACTTCATTTTGCACCAGTTCCAGCATCTGATTCAAACTAACACTCAAGTCATTCAGTTCAATCGTGTTACTGCCTGAGAAACGAATGTCAAAATGGCCTCCGCGCAGGCGGCTGGCCATTTCCTGAATATGACGCAGAGGACGCAACAGATTCTGGGTTTGCCACATCACCCAGATCAGACTGAGACCGCTGAGCAGCAAACTGAACATCAGGACGGTAAAATACTCCTGATAACGTTGCAGTCGTAGTCCCATCATCGAGAAATCCATTTCCAGCCAGGCGGGTGCAGGCGGAGTAATCACTGTATTTGATGCCGAATGGACAACAGCGGTCGCAGCGGGTTGTGCAATCCGCAGCAGCCAGATGTCGGCGTTCGCTACCTGCTGATGTTCAGGCAGCATTGCCAATTGCCTGACCGCCTCAGGTGACAATGCGTCGGCATGGCCACGGTGTTGTAACAGGTTTCCCCGTGCATCGTACAGGCTGATGCTATTCAGATCGTCATAATTCATAGCATCATTGAGAATAAAATCAATGGCTTCAGACTGATTCCCATTGGCCATGATCTGCAGGCGAATATGTTCTGTGCGTAATTCATGTTCAGTGATTGCCGCTTTGTAAATTTCGGTTTTTTGGGAATTGAGAAAAAAAAGACCGGAACTGACTACACTCAGCAACACCGGGAGCAAGGTGATCAGAAAAACACGACTTTGCAGCGGCGTTCGCACGGCGCACTCCTGATAACGCAATAATACTTTGAATTTTATCCAGTCACTGTAGGCGACTTGTGCTCCAGATCCACCCAGTGAATGTATCCTATGGATTACGCTGCCAGCTTGTACTTTACAATTTTCAATTAATTTTACCAGTATAGGACGGAAATACTACCTGTCTCTTCTGTATTTCTGAGCGTTGCTGTTCAACGCCAGATCGAGTTTGCCTTGTGTAGAGTAATTTACTCATTGCCTCGGCAAAAAGAGTATACTACCGCATCGCTTGTGCACGGAGCAGTGGCGCTTATGGATTCTCAGAGTATATTGACGCTGGTGGGTCATACTCCGCTGGTACGCTTGAAACGCCTGGTTTCTTCAGGATCTGTAGAGGTCTGGGTTAAACTGGAGGGACAGAATCCTGCGGGTTCTGTCAAAGACCGGGCGGCTCGTTCAATGGTCTATCGGGCGATTGAAACCGGTGTACTCAAGACTGGGGACACAGTCATTGAAGCGACATCGGGAAATACCGGTATAGCGCTGGCGATGGTATGTGCCATTATCGGATTGCACCTGAAACTCGTCATGCCAGAAAACCAGTCCAAAGAACGTCGGGCCGCCATGCAGGCTTATGGTGCCCACCTGATTCTGGTACCGGATGCGCAGGGAATGGAAGGGGCACGGGATCTGGCATTACAGATGGCACATTCTGGCCAAGGGAAAATATTAGATCAGTTTAATAATCCCGACAATCCCCGGGCACATTATGAAAGTACGGGACCTGAACTATGGCAGCAAACACATGGGCGGATGACGCATTTTGTCAGTGCAATGGGGACGACAGGCACCATCATGGGGGTGTCGCGGTATTTGCGGGAAAAAAATAGCGGAGTGCAGATTCTGGGATTGCAACCCGCTGCTGGCAGTCAGATTCCCGGAATTCGCCGTTGGCCGCCAGCTTATATGCCAGGCATTTTTCAGCCGGAACTTGTTGATGAAATCATTGATGTACGTAGTGAAGACGCCATTGAAACCATGCGACAGTTAGCGCTCACTGAAGGAATTTTTTGTGGCGTGTCCAGCGGTGGAGCGGTCTATGCGGCATTGCAAAAAGCCAGGACACTCCAGACTGGGGTCATTGTCGCCATCATTTGTGACCGGGGAGATCGTTATCTCTCTACCGGTGTATTTAATGCGGCAGTTCCCTGAGTCCTTGCATTCAACTGGCTTTGCTCGTGCCGGTGCCATGGACCGGTTTCATGGATCAGTAATATAATCGCTCGTATTCAGGAATATTATGGACTACCTCGTTGTTGACATTGAAACCATTCCGGATGTAACGACGGGCCGGCGACTGTACGGACTGCAAGGAATTGATGATGATCTGGCCGTTGCTGAAGCCATGTTTTTGCAACGGCGTAATGAGACTGGCGGTTCGGCCTTTCTGCGACATACCTTGCAACAGATTGTTTGCATTAGCTGTTTGCTCCGTACTGACGAGCACCTGAAAATCTGGTCGCTCAGCGGCGACGCTAATTCAGAAAAAGAAATGTTGATACGGTTTTTCAGCGGACTGGAACGTTATGTGCCCGTACTGGTGACCTGGAATGGTTTGGCATTTGATCTGCCGGTATTAAGTTATCGGGCACTGCTGCATGGGGTAACGGCGAGCCTGTTCTGGGAGCAAGGGGAACGGGATCGGGAGTTTCGTTACAATAATTACCTGAATCGCTACCATCAACGGCATATTGATCTGATGGATACGCTATCGCTGTTCCAGTCCAAAGCCGTACAGCGGCTGGATCATGTGGCTTGTCTCCTCGGTTTTCCAGGAAAAATGGGACTGTCTGGAGAGGATGTCTGGCCTGCCTGGCAAGCAGGTCGATTTTCACAGGTTCGTACCTATTGTGAAACGGACGTTATGAATACGTGGCTGGTTTTTTTGCGTTTTCAGCGAATGCGCAATCAGTTGACTGAAGAAGGACTGCAACAGGAAGAACAACGCCTGAAGCAATTGCTTGAATCAGGCAGTGAACCGGTATGGCATGAATTTTTGCAGGAATGGCAGAATGAGCGATGAATACCCGGCAGTAGCGTCAGCAACCGCAAGGCAACGCCCGGGTCGGGCGAAGCCTGAACATGAAGTGGATGTCGAATCCTTGAGCCATGAAGGCCGGGGTATTGCACATATTAATGGCAAGGTGGTTTTTGTAGAAGGGGCGTTAGCCGGTGAGCGGGTGAAAATCCAGATCGTTCGCCAACAAAAACATTTCGCTGAAGCCGCTGTACTGCAGGTATTGCAACCTTCACCGCAACGGATTCAGCCGGTGTGTCCGCAGGCGGCGATTTGTGGTGGCTGTTCATTACAGCATTGGTCGACTGAAGCTCAGATTGCATTTAAGCAGCAAGTACTGAAAGAGCAGTTTCAGCATTTTGGTCGTATTGAACCCGAATTCTGGCTGCCCCCACTCTGTGCTGAAACCGTGGGCTATCGCCGCAAAGCCCGTCTGGGCGTGCGCTTTGTGCAGAAAAAAAATCGTTTGTTAATCGGTTTTCGGGAAAAGCAGTCCAATTTTTTAACGGATATGCAGGAATGCTCCATACTGGATGCAAGAATAGGAACTATCATACCACAGTTGGTGCAATTAATTGCTTCATTACAAGTCGCCGCTCATATTCCACAAATTGAAATTGCCGCCGGTGACAGCACCGTTGCCCTGATATTCAGACATTTGCTGGATCTTGGGGGCGATGACCGTCAGGCACTGGTGCATTTTTGCCGGAGTCGGGGTTGGCAGGCCTGGGGGCAGCGGGCAGGTCCCGATTCACAGATCAACCTGGATATTTTGCCGGGGGATGCCGAGGCACTGTACTATGATCTCAATAAGCATCATTTGCGCATGTGGTTTCATCCGGCGGATTTCACTCAGGTTCATGCTGGAATCAATACGTTGATGCTGGATTCTGCACTGGAATTGCTGGATTTACAGGCGGAGCATCAGGTGCTGGATCTGTTTTGCGGATTAGGGAATTTCAGTTTGCCCATGGCCAGAAAAGTAGCACAGGTCATCGGCGTAGAGGGGAGTGCGGCGATGACTGAACGTGCAAGCCATAATGCATTGAAAAACTCGCTGAATAATACTCAGTTTCATGCTGCGGATTTAACGGCGGAGGACTGGCAACACCCTTGGGCTTCACAGGTCTATCAGCGCATCTTGCTGGATCCGCCACGTTCAGGTGCCGAAGCTGTGGTGCGACAGATTAAGCGATGGAAAGCGGAAAGAGTCGTTTATGTGTCATGTAATCCGGCTACACTCGCCCGGGATGCAGGTATTTTACAGGAACAGGGCTACCGTCTGCATTCGGCCGGAGTAATGGACATGTTTCCTCATACCAGTCATGTCGAGTCCATTGCCTTGTTTGTCCGGCAATAGTCCCAGGAAATTCATAATGGTGAAAGTGCGGGAAGATTATCCGTGTCATCCGGATGGTAGTGTCAATCTAGAGGCTTGGCTGCAACGTATCGGCCAAAAAGTTGACATCTATGACGAAACATTATTACAGGCCTGTCAGTTTGCCGAACAGGTCGATAAACAGGCTCCCCGTAGTGACGTCTGGTCGTCACGAACCAGTAGTTATCTGACCGGTTTGGCGATGGCCGATATTCTGGCAGAACTGCATCTGGATCAAGAGTCTCTTGTGGCTGCTGTGCTTTACCGGGCAGTACGTGAAGGTAAAACCACGCTTGCCGATGTGGAAAAACAGTTTGGTCAAGATATCGCTGCTTTGATCGATGGCGCTCAGCGGATGGCGGTCATCAGTCAGATTATCAACCCCAATATCCATAGTGACACCCTGAATACCAACTCCCAGCAACAACTGGACAGCCTGCGTCGTATGCTGGTGTCGATGATTGATGATGTTCGGGTAGCACTGATCAAACTCGCTGAACGAACATTTGCCATTCGGGAAATCAAAGAAGCCAGCGAAGAACGCCGACTGCGCGTGGCCCGCGAAGTTTTTGATATTTATGCTCCCCTGGCACATCGTCTAGGGATTGGGCATATCAAGTGGGAACTTGAAGATCTGTCCTTTCGTTATCTTGAACCACAGGCTTATCGGGAAATCGCCGCCCTTCTGGATGAAAAACGTCTGGATCGTCAGGAATACATTCAAAATGTTATTGATATCCTGAAAAAAGAATTATTGCGATTTACTATTCAGGGAGATGTTACTGGACGCGCCAAACATATTTATTCAATATGGCGCAAGATGAAACGAAAAGGTATCCGTTTCAGTGAAGTCTACGATGTACGAGCGGTGCGTCTGCTGGTGCCGGAAGTGCGTGACTGTTATGCGGCCCTCGGCATTGTCCATTCCCTCTGGCGACATATCCCCAGAGAATTTGACGATTACATTGCTTCCCCTAAAGAAAATGGCTACCGTTCGTTACATACTGCGGTAATCGGCCCACAAGGCAAAGCCCTCGAAGTACAGATTCGTACATTTTCGATGCATGAAGAGGCTGAACTTGGTGTTTGTGCCCATTGGCATTATAAAGAGGGGACGCAAAGCGGCCAGGACAGGCGTTATGAAAGTAAAATTGCCTGGTTACGTCAGGTGCTCGAATGGCAGGAAGATATTGGAGAATCGCGGGCAGAGGATCTGGCCTCCTATTTTAATCAGGCGATTCAGGATGAACGAGTCTATGTATTTACCCGGGACGGCCATGTGGTTGATCTGCAGATCGGTGCCACGCCGTTGGATTTTGCCTACCACGTGCATACAGAAGTCGGTCATTCTTGCCGGGGAGCACGGGTTAATGGACGTATTGTTCCGCTGACCTACACACTTAACACCGGTGATCAGATTGATATCATTACCAGTGGTGGAGGGGCACCCAGTCGAGACTGGTTGAACCCAGCATTAGGCTATCTGGTGTCATCCAGAGCCATTGCCAAGGTACGGCATTGGTTCAAAATGCAAGATCGCGATCAAAATCTTGAGGCTGGGCAGGAAATGCTGCAGCGCGAACTGGATCGGCTCGGTATGCAACGCCTTGATCTTCAGGCACTGGCACCGCGTTTCAACCTGAAAGGACGTGATGATATTCTGGTGGCACTCGGAGCCGGAGATATTCGGGTACAGCAGTTGGTTAATGCGCAAACAGAACTGCATCCCCGGCAAGTTCAGAGCCCGCTGGAACTACTTAAGCCTTCCCGGCATAAACACGATAGTGATATCCAGATTGAAGGCGTGGGTAATATGATGACGACGCTGGCGCGCTGTTGCCGACCAGTACGCGGGGAAGCGATACTTGGATATATTTCTCAAGGAAGGGGTGTGGTTGTGCATACGAATGTTTGTCCTGAACTACGACGTCTACAGGAGCAGGAACCCGACAGAATCATTGGCGTCAGTTGGGGTTCCACCACAGAGCCGCAGCCATATCCGGTTGATATAGTAGTACGCGCCTATGACCGTACGGGGTTGTTACGGGATATCACCATGGTGTTGGCCAATGAACAGGTGAATGTAACCGGGGTTCAAACCCACACGGATAAAACCAGTGGGCTGGCGCATATGCGTCTGGTTATTGAAGTACCCGCCCTGGATGTACTGGGTCGTGTGCTAAGTCGTATTGCCCAACAGCCCAATGTGATAGAAGCGCGCCGGATAGGTCAGGCTGAATCATGAACGCTGATCATCGAACAGAATATGTCCATAAAGATCAGCAAGCCATGCCTGTTCTGTTCTCGCAACAATCTTTTATGAGCATTGCACAGAAAATTTGCAATTTTTCAGGTCACTTTTTGATGATGCTTGTGGATGTCCATACGCAGACCAGTTAAAATGCTCACCGCTTGCGACATATAAAGCGGGTATGGCGAAATTGGTAGACGCACCTGGTTTAGGTCCAGACGCCGCAAGGCGTGTCAGTTCGAATCTGACTACCCGCACCACTTGATGTATTTAAAAAATACTGCACTACGGGTTCGCCCTGTTCAGGGTTTTGTGAGTCCTGAATAGCCACTGATCATTGTTGTCTGTTTGTGTATGATTAATATTCAGCCTTTCAGGAAACTGTTAATTCGAGGGGATTGCACACCTTGATATATAAGGTTTTTCTGCCATCAGGCAGGAAAACATCACGATTTAACAGATTGTTAACTGGTATAATTAATTCACTAAAAACAGCAATATAGAACAATCAATTCCTGTGCGATTCAGTGCCGCAATGTTGGCCTGTTATAGACACAGCGGATCGTGGTTTGCGCAATTTTTCCCTGTTATCGTCTGCGTTATGCAAAAAAGATCTTTTTCCGGGATCGGCAAAAATTCTGCCGCTTGAAGAAATCGACTTTTGCATGAATTTCTGTAAAATGTTAACAGAATCGTCTGACGGGGGAGCAAGACAATGACTATTACGATGGATGAAGTGTTGACATTGTTTGCTGATCGAGATGCCAGGCAACGCGAGATTGATGAGCGTCGGGCCGCTGAGGCAGATCGTCGTTTCGCTGAAACCGAGCAGTTTATTGCAAAAAATTTTGCTGAAGTGGATCGTCGTGCCGAAGAACGCCGTGCTGAAATAGAACGTATGGATGCGGAACGCCGTGCTGAAATAGAACGACTGGAAGCGGAACGTCGTGCCGAGATAGTTCGACTGGAAGCGGAACGTCGTGCTGAGATAGTTCGAATGGAAGCGGAACGTCGTGCTGAAGAAGCGGAACGTCGTGCTGAAGAAGCGGAACGTCGTGCTGAAACCGATCTGCAATTGCGCCACTCCAAAGAGGAATGGGAGCGGCAAATGAAGGTATTAAATCAGCAGATGGGGAAGTTATCCGGCCGTCTTGGACAATTTGTTGAAGCCATGATCATGCCGGCGGTTGTCTCTCTTTTTCGCTCACGTGGCATTGAAGTGCATGAGGTGCATCCCAATGTTACAGCAAAACGCCCGCAAGGGAGCATTGAAATTGATCTCCTGGTAGTAAATGACGGTGATGTGATTGCGGTGGAATGTAAAAGCCGGCTGAAAATTGATGATGTCAATGATCATCTTGTACGTATGTCAAAAATCAAAACATTACTGCCCACCTACCGGGATAAGCGCTTGCTGGGCGCTGTAGCAACAATGGTGCTGGATGATCAGGTGGGGCGGTATGCTTACACTAAAGGATTGTATGTACTGGCCCAAAGTGGTGAAACGGTAGAAATTAAAAACGATATGGATTTTCAGCCAGCCTACTGGTAAATGTTTAATCGTCCGCCGACATGAAACCTGCCCATAGAGGACTGACCTGTTTTTTATGCGCCCATTGCATCATAATACGCAACTCTTGAATATGACATGGTTACTACAGAAAGGATTTTAAAGTAGGTACCTGCTTCAATCGTCCGCCAGTACGGTGCCCTCTGCGTCCTCACGATCTTATTTCATTTGCGACGTTCCAGCGAAACGCCGTGCATCCTTGAGCAGGAGAATCAGTTGCCGCTCGCGCACCGGTGTCGACTCGAAACCGAAACGACGATAAAACACTTCAGCCTCAGCATCGATGGGGTGCGTCAGCAGAGCTCGTATTCCTGCGTGCTCGGCAATTGCGATGGTACGACCGATGGCATCCTGCAGCAGGCTGAAACCAAGGCACTGCCTCTGGTAGTCAAGATCGACGGCTAGCCTCGCCAGGATGACCAGCGGGATCGGGTACTGCCCCATTCCACGACGAACTCGCTCGGGAGACTCAAGTGTATCGATCTGGCCAACGGTCAGACTGAAGTATCCGGCGATGCGATCCTCGTCGCACACGACGAAGGTTCTTGCCGAGCCGCTACCTTGAGCTTGGCGTGCGTTGCGCAGCAACCAGTCGGTGATGGCTACTTTTCCGCAGTCAAATGCTTCGAGCCGGTGATGCGCATCGAGCGGCTGCGGCACCGATAGACTCATTTCTTGGCCCAAACCGGACGCCGAGAGAACAATTCGGCCAAACCGGGATTGTCAGATTCCGGCCGATCCAGCATTTCCAGGAGTGCTTGGTACCGGCTGCCGGAAACCATGAACAACCGCTGATCGAGCAAGGTCTGCTCGGCTGCCTGGTAAGCAGCATCGAGAATGAAATCAGTCAGCGATTTGTGAGCGACATCGGCGGCGCGGCGCAGTACGGTTTCCTGCTCAGGGGTCGTGCGCAGTCCCAGGCGGGCTGAACGTGCAGTAGTAGCGGCGGGCATGGCAAGCCTCCTTAAGTTGTACAACTGGCTCAATGTTAGTACAAATGACGCCATTTTTCCAGTGCCACGTTCGTATGTCCACAGGAGTTTTTTGCTGATCAACCTGCTCGTTTTGAAAAGTTTGGCTGTGTGAAGTGGATGTCCGTCGGCTCACTTATGGAAATGACGCCATGGGTCAGATACTCATCGCTTATGAATTTCCCAAAACACCAGAAATTGAACCGAAGCACTGGCTACCGGAATCGTTAGCGCAGCCGGTGCAGATTCAACATCCGATGATGCACTCAAGTCACAGGAGACAGATCGTGTAGTCAGGCAGACAATCTGGGTTAAATGTGTTGCATCTGGCGACGGCAAAAGTTGATTCGAGTTTTTTCGACAAGACGAACCAGAAAATTTGAGTTAGAATTGCTGATACTCCAGAAAAGGATTTCAATTCATGAGTAATACTCAACCGTCTTTATGGAACAGCACAGTGCTATTGCGACCCATTGCTGAACAAGACATCGAAGCTTTCTCTGAAATCGCATTTGATAACCGTATTTGGCAGTACTTTGTCACCAATGCAGGTGATCAGGAGGGTATACGTAAGTTTGTTTTGATTGCCTTGCGTGATATGGCCAACGGGAGCAGAATGCCCTATACAGTCATTGATCGTCACTCAGGAAAAGTCGCCGGCAGCATGTCGTTTTCAAATCACTCGGTTGCCGATTCACGCATTGAGATTGGCTGGAGTTGGCTCGGCGTTTTGTTCCAAGGCACGGTGATTAACAGCAACGCCAAATATCTTCTCATGAAATATGCTTTTGAAATATTGCAAAGTCAACGCGTTGAATTCAAGACAGACGTGCTTAACTTGCGAGCCAGAGCTGCGCTCAAGAAAATCGGGGCACAGGAAGAAGGTGTACTGCGCAGCCATACTCTCATGCCAGGAGGGCGCCGGCGGAATACCATCTACTACAGCGTGCTCAGCGATGAGTGGTCAAACGTTGCTGCGTTGCTGACTGCTAAAGGGGTATGTACAAAGGAATGGGGTTATAGCCATGACGCTGACGAACCTCCGGGGAACTGAGACTTGCGGCATGGTTTCCCAGTTTATGAGCAGCAGTGCCAGCGTCGAAAAATATTCCCCGACCGCCGTGTGGTGAGATTTTTGTGGACAAATATTCTGATTTTGATGACCGCCCTTGCGAGGCAACTCGTTTTGGCAGACTTGTGCATGTGCAACACTGGCTCCATTAATCAATAGGCAGCCTGTTTTTCTCTTTTTTCTCTCCAGTCAGGCAGGCTCCCGGAAATCGAACTGTTCCATTCACTTGTTCAGTTGCCCATCACCCAGGTTTACTGTCTTGAGTTCCTTTTCTCTGACACTCCTCATGGATAAAGCCATTGCCGAACCCGTATGTATATACATGGATCTTGTTCCGAGCGTTGATCCTGGGAGCCCTGAATGAACTCCAAGAGGAATATGGCGAGGCTACGACCCGAATTCTGGAACTTATTGACCAAAAAGTAAAAGACTATTTTGTGCAAGTCATGCAAATGGACAGTTTTACACACACTACGTCTGGAAGCTACGTCTGAAGCGACTTAGAGCCAACTTTTTTGAGAAAATGAACTTCGAAACTTGAGTTATTACAAAATAAATACGTAAACTGCATTGTCGGGTAACAGCAGCCCATTGCTGGGCCACCGTCCCCTAAGAACCGGACGTGCCACTTATACGGCATCCGGCTCAGGCATTTCAACAGCATTTTCTATAATACCGGGCAACTGACCGAGAATTACGTCTTCTTCTTTCACAAAAGTATTTTTTCCATTGAGGATCATACGGATGAGCCTCTGCTCTGATCTTAATATGACGCTGAATCGGTGCCGAAACCAAATTGAATAGGCTTGACGGTTTTCCCGATGGTGTCTTCAAGACCGAGAAAGATCCATTTCGATCCCCATTTCTATGGAAATATTTACTTTTGATCCAGTAAGCGGACTTATTCGGGTGCCGCCTCTTTGCCCATCTCCACGTAGCATACCAAATCTCGTTATCCATATTTCCAAAGACTTTCTTGGCTACTCCGTGATGATGGTATGATGCCCATCCCCGTAGAATCGGGTTGAGGACTTCAATGACCTTCTCTTGGCTAGCGTGCGTCATCTTCTGAAGTACTTCCTTGACTTTGTTGGTTAGCGATTTTTGGCTTTTCTCTGAAGGCTTGGTTAACAACGTGTCGCCATACTTGCGTATATTGACGCCGAGGAAATCGAATCCATCGTGAATTTCCGTGATCCTGGTTTTCTCCGGAGAGAGTTCCAGACCTCGATCCTTCATGAACCTCTGAATAGCCGGTAACACCTTCGTTTCCAAGGTCTCCTTCGAGTCCCCGGTCACAATGAAATCATCAGCGTAACGAACGACATTGACCTTGTACCCCTTATTATGAGGGACACAATCTTTGACCGTTTGTTCTAGTCCGTCCAGGGTCATATTCGCTAACACGGGTGAGACAGCTCCTCTTACAATGTTGCAAAATTTCGCTATTTTCTCCGGAATTGTTCACATTATCACCTTCTTTAGCTTTTGAGTCGGGGTCAACTCGAAACACAATCACTACCTCCTCTTTGTGAATCTCGACCCGTTTTACCAAGCCGACAATAATATTACGCTTCGTTGCAAAGTCGATAGTTGTCAACTGCTCACGCACTGATGATGCAAACTCTTCAAGCCGATTAATGACAAGAAACAATTCATTTTGATCAGTATCATGACGACGTACTTCCAGAACCTGCTGCTGGATCTGTTCAATTTTCACCTTTAATTGTTTTAACTTAGGCTCAAAGTCGTTTTTTTCAAGTAACCCATCCGTATAACTGTCAATAAGACGTGATTTACCTTTTTCCAATTGAGACAACTGCTTTTCCATAGTCCCCGTGTCCAGGAACGATTTTTCTTTTTTTCCCAGAATATCCAAACGTCGGTCATACTCATTTTGTAATCGCTCTGGACAGATGAGTAACTCAACAACTTGTTGCCACACAACATTATCCAGATGCTCTGTCCGAATTTGCTGATTATCACAGACCCGCTCACCACCAAAACGATAGGCATCGGTACCAATACAGCGGTAATAAGCGTAACGCAAATGTCCTTTTGCCGATGATGAACTGATTTTCTTACCATAATAGGCATATTTACAGTGTCCGCATACAATCAGGCCCTGTAGCAGATGTACTGCACCCGTACTTCGTTGACGACATGTTTTACGATTTTCTTCAAGTTGTTCTTGAACCGAGCGAAATAATGATTCACTGATTATGGGAGGGACGGTTATCTCTATCCACTGATTTGTGTCTGTATGCACCGTTGAGCCGCCTTTTTTGAGTACATCCGCACTGTGCCGTTGGGGTCGAATTCTTGGCAAGCCATCCACCCTTTTTGTTTTGCCAAATGCGGCGCTTCCCATATAGGCAGGATTACGCAGCATTCCCCAAACAACACTACGATCCCAATGCGGTTTGGCCGTTGCCGTTACAATGCCTGCTTCATCAAGACGTCGGCAAACGCCACCGATGCTGAGCCGATCTATTCCTACCCATTGAAACACATCTCTTACCACCTCAGCCTGTGGTAATTCAATAAGATACTGTGCGGGTGCGCCGTCTGGCTGCTTGCGAATATAACGATATCCATAGGGAGCCCCACTAAGCACATTGATGCTTCCTCGTTTAGCTCCATGAATTTTACCCCGACGATTTCGCTCCATGATCTTAGCTCGTTCGTACTCGGAAATCATCCCTTGCATCTGCAGCAATAACGACTCCTCCGGGGTGTCCCCAATGCGATGATTAAGAAACACTATCTGTACACCACAGGCCTGAAATTCTTCCATGAGAAGCACCTGATAAGCGTATTTCCTCGATAGCCGATCAGGTGACAGCACATAGATCCGATCAAGCATTCCAAACGCAGCGCAGTCTCTCAGACGTTCCAATTGAGGTCTA
>JAJXWR010000139.1 GCA_021781515.1 Pseudomonadota bacterium | reverse complement strand
TTTCGAGAAATCCGGATACTCAATATCAAGTTTTGAGCTAAGCCTTTTGTTCGTGCTTTCATCTCCAGTCATGTTCGCCCCTTTTGCGTTATTCGGGTGGTTATCCAACTTGCGCCGACAGCATCGGGATTGAGCCGCCATTGACCGGGAATCGAACGCTTTGCTTTCCGCCACTTTCACGGACACGCTGTTAAGCGCACAGATGCCCAGTGTGCATCAAAATTATCCGAATCGTGAGATTATCCACGTGACTCACAACATAACACCATATTGGAGCGGGAAATGAAAACGGAACTAGGGCGTGTTAACACTATCTGAGCCCATCAGCGGTGTAGCTGGTATGCCAGTTGCCGAAGCGCTTGGGCAGGCCACGCCATTTGCCGCCATGCTCGGCCACAAACAGTATGGCATTCAATACTTGGAGGTTGGAAAGACTGACGTTGCCTCGTTGGCGTGGCAGGCAACTCTCGATTCTTGCGCACTGGGCTGATTGTGATTGCCATGCCTACGTTGTGGCCGAAAATCAGCCATTAGTGTTAACACGACCTGGTTAATGGCCTCCAGGATTTGCGGATCTGGTAGACATGACTGTCCAGTTGGCCTGGCCCATTGTAAGCATGATAAATCCTGCCGGTATCGACGGAACGACACCATTCTTGTTGTAAACGAAAAACTGAATGCCTCCTTCCAGCCTGGAGGGTCCAGAGGTGCTGCTATAAAAAATAATTTTATTGAGTGGATCAATATCAACGCAGTGATCCGTACTGATCCCATTCACTATGATGGAGTTCACAGCCGGATTTGATGTAATAAACTGAACGGGTGGTGATTCCATTGTTCCATTGGCGAGGTAGGTATAAAAATTGAGGCCATTGATGAATGTATTTGGGATCGAGTAGGGCGCAAACAGAATTTGATTGGCAGGATCGACCCCACAGGCATAAATAGGAACATTGGCAGGCGGTAACCAATCAACAACTCCGTTGGCCCCATAGCTGCCGCTGGTAACCGACTCTCTAAGAGAGATCGGGCTGCCGACCGACCCAAAGGTTGTCTGCGTGTAGGGAATCGCAGAGAGGGTGTTGTAGTCAGAGAAAACGTTGTTGGCAGGGGGAGTCGTTACGGAGACAAAAAGAATTTTATGCGTTTGATCAACCAATACATCCACAAATTTGCCTGACCCTGAATTGGGGATTATGGCGGAGGGAATTGTAGCCGCCGGGGATAACGAAATGCTCCCAGTGGGCCCAACAGAGTAGGAGGAAAGCCGAAAGTTGGACGATCCAAAAACCAGGCCATTTTCCCAATCAGTAGCGAAGAGGGTCGAAAATATGGAACTGGTTTGGGTTGTCCCAGGAGACTGGATCGCTCCAGTCGACGTACTGTAGGGATAATGGGTAACGTTTGCGCTTGTAAGAACATGGACCAAGTGACGATTGACATCGACACTGATAGTAGAACCGGCGGGATAGGTAGAAGCAGAGCCCCCTGATGAGGCGAGACTGCCACTGACCGGGTTGAAGGCAAAGGGCGTTATCGTCACACTCCCACTGCTTAATGGAACGATATCGAAGAGGAGCCCGCTCGCTTCATCTTCAATCAGTTGAGCCTGCTTCCTGGAATCGATACTTGCTAGTGCGGGATCATTAATAGAGCTCACAGTCATCGGACTGGTGGTATAGCCATAGGAATGAATCGCCTGGTCGTTGGGGTTTGCGACCAGCAGGAAGGAAGGCGGGCTTGCAACCCCACCCACTGCGACAATGTTTCCAACAGAAATCTTTACATTTGAGTAGGCATTATTGCCTACCAGAACGGATGGTATGAATAACTGCCCCGTTCCGGAGTCATAACTGTCAGCGCTGGAGGTTGTTGCATATTGGAAAGCGGAAGTGACTTCATTCACGCTGATGGCACCGAAGGTATAGTTATTAGATATTTTTGGGCCCACTGCAATGATGTCGCCCACCGTAATAACGACATCAGTAAAGATTCTCCCTCCCGAGCTAACCAAAGGAATGTTCAGATAAGTGCCATCGTAGCTGTCCATTCCATGAGTCTGGGACGCTCCCGTCAGGCATCCCAATACCACTATGCTTTTACCTATCAGGCGACATCTGGAAGAAAAGCGGGCATTAAACATGGCGCGTCTCCGAGGCAGAATGGTGATTCAGCGCATCTCTCCAAATGCTTAATAATGCTCCTTGCCATGCGAAATCGGTTGGTTTAACCCCATCATAAGCATTTTAGATAGTGGGCGAATGTTTTTCTGAACTTGCTGACTTTTGGGCTGACCACGAAGGCGCAATAGCCCTGGTCGGGGTGATTCGCGAAGTAATTCTGGTGATACTGTTCTGCCTTGAAAAATTGTGGCAGCGGCGATACCTGAGTCACGATGGGACCATCGAACAGGTTCGATTGCTCCAGTTCCTGAATATAGCCCTTGGCAATTCGATCCTGTTCTGGGTCATGGGTCAATATCACCGAGCGGTATTGGGTTCCGACATCGGCGCCTTGCCGATTCAGGGTGGTAGGATCGTGAACCACAAAAAATATTTCCAGCAAATTCCTGAAGGAAATGACCGTGAGGTCATAAGTGATTTGCACGACTTCCGCGTGGCCGGTGTTGCCCGAGCATACGGAGTCGTAGCCAGGGTTGTTGGTATGCCCGCCTGCGTACCCGGATTCCACCAGCATCACACCTTTGGCCTGCTGATAAACGGCCTCCAGGCACCAGAAGCAACCGCCGCCGACCGTCATCTTTTCCACATCCGCCATCCTGAGACCCCCTTTGCGAAGCTTATTGGTATAGCGCCGGAAACTGTTGACGCAAGTGCTCCAGCTTGGGCAGGTCGTTGATCACGATATAGGGCTGATGCGGGTGCAATGCCAGGTAATTCTGGTGATGCTCCTCGGCCGGGTAAAACTGCTGAAGGGGGACCACCTGCGTGACGATGGGGGCTGAATACATTCCCGAGGCGGAAAGCTTTTGAATCTGCGCCTGCGCAATCACCTGTTGCTCGGGGCTGGTATAAAAAATTGCCGACCGGTATTGACTGCCATAATCCGGCCCCTGGCGGTCGAGCTGGGTGGGATCATGGGCCACGCTGAAGAATACCTGCAGCAATTGCTGGTATGAAACCTGTGCCGGATCAAAACGGATGCGTACAGATTCAGCATGCCCTGTCTCGCCCGTGCCGACTTGTTCATAGTGCGCTGAGACTGCATTGCCGCCCGCATAGCCTGATACCACCTCTGTCACACCCTTGACATGCTTGAAGACCGCATCCACCCCCCAAAAGCAGCCGCCGGCAAAGACGGCTGTCTGTTGGGGTTGTGTGGCCATCGCAGTCGACTGCAGGGTCCATGCAGCCAACAGGAGGAATAGGCTCCGGATCAATTTCAGGTTGCGTTGGTTGATTGTCATGATGGGATGCTCCATAGATCGTTTCCACCTTCTCCGAAGCGTGAATAAACCACCCTGCCCGCCTTATCGATCAAGGCAAGCCTCAACGGCGTCTTCATGATTTGTCAGCGATGAATTTCAAAGCCGCGCCATTGTTGCAATACCGCAGGCCGGTGGGCGCAGGCCCATCCTGGAATACATGGCCTTGGTGCCCGCCGCACCGCGCGCAATGATATTCGGTACGGGGAAGGGCCAGCTTGTAATCTGTTTTCGTCTCTACGTGCTTGGGCAGCACATCATAAAAACTGGGCCAGCCGGTTCCGCTGTCAAACTTGTATTTTGAGG
>JAJXWR010000138.1 GCA_021781515.1 Pseudomonadota bacterium | reverse complement strand
AACAAAAATTATATCACTTATAGGCTGCTTTTTATATTAAAATCATTGTGTTATATGAAATTTTTTCTTAAAAATGAACTCCGAAACTTGAGTTATAATAATATCCGTGAGAATTATGCAATTCTATGCCAGGCGGTCAGTAAAAAATCTGCTGAATTGTTTAATGATCGTTTTTGTGAGTTCAAAAATAACAATCTTTCAAAAAACGCATTGAACCCAATGTTTCATTATTTTTTCAGGATAAATGGTGTTGAGTATATTCTTGCAGGCACTGAAAAAAAGAATCCCTTTGCCGTTCTTGTCCTATCGGGGAGTGACTGGATCAAGGAATTCCGGTTGCTGGATATAAAGGCTTTAGCAAAACCCGCAGGGCAGCCTGAAGTAGTTTTGCGTTTCCTTTTTAAAAAATTATCAGATAGAACTGAATTTAGTATTGACCTTATTGTACAGATACGTTGGTCACATGGTAAATTTTGCGGTAATCCTGAGGCAAAAATTTATAAATCATGGGCTTATAATGATTTGCCATGGTGCATGGATATTTTAAACTGAGTAAAATATATAAACTGGTTTTTTAACAGTAATTGCGTAAAGCCCTGTCGTTTAGGTTGGTGGTATTAGCATGCAGTTAAATGTTGGTTTTTTGTTGTCTATAATGACAGTATAAAGAAGCTGGGCACATTGGCGACTGTTTTTGTCGGCATTTCAACTGTCTACCAATACAACAGATACGATCAATTAAAGTATGTCACTCCTGCGGAACGAGGATTGCAACATGGCTACCATGTACATTTGTCTGAATTGTTTGACTGGGTTATTTTGCAATCAGTAGTTCAGAGAATTTTTTATTGATGACGATTTTATGAATGAGCGCATCGACAGCAGGCGGCAGCGCTTTCGCTGCTCGGTTGCAGGCTATATGTCCCACAAAACCTGAATTAAATTCGTAGTGTTCATTGACGGAGAGCGCTTGTCCATTACTGGACAGAAGTTCCAGTGACAGGTCCCAATAGCCCCTAACGAGATGAAAACTTGTGGAGAAATCGATCACGTTAAGATGACCTGTCAGGGTAATGTCTGGCGTTCCTGAAGCGAGGCCACCGGCGGTGCGGATTTCCTGTTCTAAAGCATTCCTGATAAATGCGGCATAAGTCATGCCCTCTGGAGGCCGGATTGGCCCTCTGGCGCGACAAATGCTGGAGATATGATTCGGCTCAGTGAATGTTCCGATGGCAACATGGGAAACTTTAAAGGTCGCCAGTGTCGCTTGATTGGCGGCATCTGTTTTGTAGTTTGGCGATACGGTGGCGCAGGCATTTAACAGAGAAGACAGCGTCAGAACAGTAACTGCTGCCATCAGTATATTACGATGCATTGAGATTCCTCGCCGTGTGCTATCACCAGATTAAACGCTGATTGTAACAAATGCTGGTTGTAACGGTGACTGTCGCAGGCTTTTTTTATTCAAGAGACGAGAAAACGCAACAGAGGCATCGGTACGATTTTTTTTATTTTTTTGTCAGTTTGTTGTACAATGGTGATGGTTATTCGTTGCCCAATGCGGCTTTTGCAAAGCAGTCCAGTGGGTCTTTCCGTTTTTCGATCATTTCTGATTTTTTAATTCATGATACTGAAGTGAGTGTGATGACCTGGTTACAGTGTTTGCCGCTGGATGCAATGTTATGGGTATTGGGAGGGTGGCTGGTACTGGGTCTGCTCTCGTTAATGGCGTGGAATCATACGGCGTGGATGGCCAACGGGGTGTTTCCATTAAGTGCTGTATTAAGTGTTGGTCTGTCTGTGCTGGCCTGGCAGAGTATTTCTGTGCCAGCAACGCAGCTGTCAGGGGCGGCAACAGGAGGGTTTGCGGACTGGCAATTGCGTCTGGATCCGTTGTCTGCCTGGTTTCTCCTGGTGCTGGCGCTGATTTCTGCGGCGGTGTCCTGTTACTCGGCGTCGTACTTTCGGCATCGGGAACCGACTCCAGCGGGTTTGATCGGTTGTTGGTATCATGGTTTTCTGGTGTGTATGGCGCTGGTGCTGCTGGGAAACAATACGTTCAGTCTGATGTTTGCCTGGGAAGGTATGGCGCTGACTTCTTACCTGCTGGTGGTTAGTAATTATCGGGTGCAAGAAACCCGTAATGCCGGTGCTTTATATCTGATTATGTCGCAACTGGGCGGGCTGATTCTATTACTGGGTTTTCAGGTACAGTCAACTCTGTTGTTACCAGGGTTGGCGTTAGGGCTGGCGCTGGTGGGGGCCATGTTAAAAATGGGCGTGGTGCCTTTACATGTCTGGTTGCCAGAAGCACATCCGGCGGCACCTTCGCCGGTATCTGCGCTGATGAGTGGATTAATGCTGAAAGTGGCTCTGTACATGGTGTTGCGTTGGACGTTGATGACCAGTTCCCCTGTAGTTGGTATGGTGGTGTTGTCGGTCGGATTGTTCACGGCTCTATTTGCAGTCATTCATGCTGCTGTTCAGATTGATATGAAACGTTTGCTGGCGTATTCTTCTATGGAAAACATGGGGATCATGCTGGTGAGTCTGGGGTTGAGTCTGATTTTTCGGGCCTATGGCCAGAAGACGCTGGCGCTATTGGCCATGACGGCGCTGCTGTATCATGTGATGGCGCATGCGTTATTCAAAAGTCTGTTGTTTTTGGCCACGGGAACGGTTTTACATGCCACGGGACGACGCAATCTGGGCTACCTTGGCGGTCTGATGCGGTTAATGCCTTGGACGGCCTGGTTGTCCTTGGTGGGGGTGTTGAGTGCAGCCGGATTACCGTTGCTGGCAGGGTTTGTGTCGGAATGGGTGTTGTTGCAGGCGTTGATTTTTACTCCGGTGCTGTCTAATGATTTTCTGACCATGCTTCTTCCAGTATTGAGTGCAGTGGTGGCGTTGGTCACTGCATTGGCAGCTTATACCATGGTGAAATTTTTTGGCATTGTTTTTCTGGGTCAAGCTCGTGAAGAATCACTCGCCCAGGCACGCGATGCTGAATACAGTGAACGTTTGGCGATGCTGCTGCTAGCGGCTGGCTGTCTGGGCATGGGACTACTGCCTACCTGGATCTGGCCTAAAGTCGTACAGATCGCTGAATCGGCCTTGGGGATATGGTCTTTTCCGTCGCAGGTGTCCTCAATTATATTGGCTCCGGTTGGTGTGCACCGAAGCAGTTTTGCCCCATTGATTTTTGTCTTGATGTTGGGAATCAGTTGGTTAGCGGTGTTTGCCGGAGTTCGGCTATGGAGACACGGGCGTCAGCATACCGGGCCGGTGTGGGACTGTGGCTTTCCATGGCAAGATAGCCACATGCAAGACACGGCTGAGGGATTTGGACAACCGATCCGTCAGATTTTTGCCCCGTTTATGGAAGTGGAATTACAGATCCCGGATCCTGAAGCCGCTGAACCGGTCTATGGTATCCGGATTTCTGATTTTACCCGTTCCCGGGTTTATGAGCCTGTATTGGTACTTTACCAATACATGGTGGTGCTGAGTCGCTATGCGCAGGGCAATCTGCGCCAGGCATTGGTATTGATGTTATTGAGTGTGGTCGGCATGTTGATCTGGGTTTTTGGTGGATTTCCCACATGAATAGTGTGATTAACTGGCCTGCCCTCGTGTCACAGTTACTGGATATATTGCTGGCGCTGCTATTGGCACCGGCCTATAGTGGCTGGCTGACTTGTTGTCGGGCGCGTTTACAGCAACGAAGTGCGCCGTCGTTATGGCAGCCATACTGGAATCTAGAT
>JAJXWR010000054.1 GCA_021781515.1 Pseudomonadota bacterium | reverse complement strand
CAATATCAAGACCTTCATTGGCGAAATGAACCATATGTCCCGGGAACATGACCTTGGGGATATTGATGTCAAGATCGAAGAAGCCCGTTTCAAAGGCGATTTTGCAGCGATGGCCAAGGGGGTCAATACTATGGTCTTTGGTCACATTGCCGTGAAGAAAAAAGCCATGGCCTGTATCAAAGAGTTTGGTGAAGGGAACCTGGATGCGTCACTGGAGAAATTCCCGGGTAAAAAAGCCTTTATCAATGAAACGATTGAGCAGGTTCGTGGCAACATCAAGGCATTGATTGTTGATTCCAGCCGCTTAAGTGCAGCGGCACAGGCCGGCGCACTGGAAACCCGCGCAGATGCCAGTGCCCATCGGGGCGATTTCCGCAAAATTGTTGAAGGGGTTAATTCGACGCTGGATGCCGTTGTCGGGGCTTTTAATGACGTGCGGCGTGTGATGGAAGCCATGGCCGGTGGCGACATGACCCAAAAGATCACCCGCAGTTATCAGGGGGATTTTGATGTAATGAAGAGTGCCATCAATACGACGATTGAGAAGTTGTCTGATACGTTAATCCAGATCAGCGCAGCGTCGGATGATCTGAGTAATGCTGCCGGTCAGGTATCGGCGACGGCACAGTCGTTGTCGCAGTCCTCGTCAGAGCAGGCAGCTTCGGTGGAAGAAACGACGGCGGCGATGGAGCAGATGACCTCATCAATTACCCAGAATGCTGATAATGCCAAAGTGACCAACAACATAGCCACACAGGCGGCCACTGAAGCGCAGGAGGGAGGTAAAGCCGTCACCGAAACCGTGGGTGCCATGAAACAGATTGCCAACCGGATCGGAATTATTGATGATATCGCCTACCAGACGAACCTGCTGGCATTGAACGCCGCCATTGAAGCCGCACGCGCCGGAGAGCATGGCAAAGGGTTTGCGGTGGTAGCGGCGGAAGTGCGTAAATTGGCAGAACGTTCCCAGGTGGCAGCGCAAGAGATCGGCAATCTGGCGGGTTCTTCGGTGGCGATGGCGGAAAAGGCCGGGTCGTTGCTGGGGGCCATGGTGCCTTCGATCAAAAAAACCTCGGATCTGGTGCAGGAAATCTCGGCTTCCTCGGATGAACAGACCAGTAGCGTCAATCAGATCAACAGTGCAATGGGCCAATTGAACAAGGCAACGCAACAAAATGCCTCGGCCTCGGAAGAATTAGCCGCCACAGCCGAAGAACTGGGTGCCCAGTCCGGGCAATTGCAACAGTTGGTGGCGTTTTTCCGTACCGATGCCGGGCATGTGGTGCGCCAGAGTGCGCGCACGGCCAGTCGGTCACCGGGGCGTAGCAACAAGCCAGCGGCTGCCGGTGGATCGTCTGCGGTGGATGAAGGTGAGTTTGTGCGCTATTGAGTCGGCTGCAGGAAAAGGAGTGATGTCGTATGAGTGCCTTGAGTGCAGTGGCGGGTAAAGGGGTGGCAAAAAAAGAGGCAGAACGTTCAGAAGCCTTGCAGGTACTGACGTTCTGGATGCATGGCGAGATGTTTGCGGTGGGTATCCTGCAGGTGAAGGAAATTATCGAATACGGACAGGTGACGGAAATTCCGTTAATGCCCGCCTTCATCCGCGGGGTGATCAATTTACGCGGGAGTGTGGTGCCCGTCGTCGATCTGGGGGCGCGTTTCGGTTACGAACGGCAGCAGATCGGACGCCGCAGCTGTATCGTCATTGTAGAAATGCGTACCGATGAGGGCAGTCATGACATGGGCATGGTGGTCGATTCGGTCTCCGAAGTACTGGAAGTGGCCGCAGCGGATATTGAACCACCGCCATCGTTTGGCGCAAAAATCCGAGCGGATTTTATCCAGGGAATGAGCAAGATTAATGGAAAGTTTGTGATCCTGCTCAATACCGAACGGGTGTTGTCTGTCGATGAAATGGCGCTGTTGCTGGCGGCCCGGGCGCAAGGCAATGCCTTGGCGGATCTCCGTCCGACGGAGAAAGCGACTTGAGCGATTCGGTACTGGAGTTAACAGACCGGGATTTCGGCCTTTTTCGCCAGTTGATGCTGAAAGAGGCTGGAGTGTCGCTGACCGAGGCCAAACGTCCATTGATTATCGGACGCCTGAGTTCGCGGCTGCGGCAGTTAGGACTGGCAGATTTTGCCGCCTATTACCGTTATGTGACCCAAGGCCAGGATGCGGAAGAATGGCAGCGGATGATTGATCTGCTGACGACGCATGAGACTTATTTTTTTCGCGAAGAACAGCATTTTCACTGGCTGAAACGTTGGGCAGCGGCGCGAGAGGTTGATGCACCGATGATCTGGAGTGCCGCCTGTAGCAGTGGCGAGGAAGTGTACACCATTGCGATGGTACTGGCGGAAGTGCTTGGCCTGCTGAGTGAATGGAGAGTAGTGGGAACCGATATCTCCAGCAAAGTCGTGGCCACGGCGCAGAAAGGCCATTATGATGAATCCAAATTGCGCGGATTGCCGGAGTACTATAAGAAAAAATACTGCCTTAAAGGTACCGGCAGCCATGCAGGGACGTTTTTAATTGATAAAAAACTGCGGGAACACACCCGTTTCCAGGTGTATAACCTGATCAATCCCCAGGCGTGGTCAGAACGTTTTGATGTTGTTTTTTTGCGCAACGTCATGATCTATTTCGACGCACCCACCAAAAGACAGGTCGTGCAGCAGGTCAGCCGGCAGATGAAGCCTAGGGGTACCCTTATTGTCGGGCATTCAGAATCACTCAATGGACTGATGACCGGGTTAAGGCCACTGCAACCGACCATTTACGTGCAGGAATAACCGCAGATGTCTCAGGTACGCTTGCTGGTGGTGGATGATTCAGCCGTGGTGCGCCGCGCTGCGCGGGAACTGATTGCCAGGGACCCGGGCATTCGTCTGATCGCTGCTGCGAGCGACCCGTTGTATGCCATGCAGGCGATGCAGCTTGAATGGCCGGATGTGATCTTGCTGGATATTGAAATGCCACGCATGGATGGCCTGACTTTTTTGCGTAAAATCATGGCCGAGCGCCCGACCCCGGTGGTGATCTGTTCCTCACTGACGCAACAGGGGACCCAGACGGCTATTGAAGCCATGGCCGCCGGAGCCGTTAGCATCATCACCAAACCGCGGCTGGGTCTGAACAGCTTTCTTGAAGATGAGGCGGCGACCCTGATCGGTGCGGTCAAATCCGCAGCGCAGGTCGATTCAGGTAAACTGCGTTCCCGACCGCAACTGGTCGCAGCGAGTCACAAGGCAAAACAAGTCGTTGCGACTAGCCATGGAACGGCGGCACTGTCGCAGACGACCGATAAAGTCATTGCCATGGGCACATCCACCGGCGGCACGCAGGCACTGGAAGCGGTGCTGGTGCCCTTGCCTCGTTCGGTGTGTGGTATCGTCATCGTTCAGCACATGCCGGAAAAATTTACCGCCATGTTTGCCGAACGACTGAATGGACTGTGCCAGATACAGGTCAAAGAGGCGGTGGATGGCGATCGGGTGATGACGGGCGTGGCATTGATTGCGCCGGGTGGGCGGCACATGCAGTTGCGCCGCAGCGGTGCCCGCTATTTTGTCGAAGTACAGGATGGGCCCGTGGTCAACCGGCACAAGCCGTCCGTCGATGTGTTATTTCGTTCCGTGGCCGAAACCGCCGGACGCAATGCCTTGGGTGTCATCATGACCGGTATGGGTGATGATGGGGCGCGCGGACTGTTGATGATGCATACGGCGGGGGCGCGGACGGTGGCCGAAGATGCCTCTACCTGTGTGGTGTTTGGTATGCCGCAGGAAGCCATTAAGCGGGGAGCAGTTGACAAAATTCTGCCGTTGCCGGAAATTGGCGATGAACTGGTACGTTTTAGTCAGGAACCCTGACTAATGCAGGGCTGACCCCTAAAAATGACGCTGCCTGAAACTACCGGCGGGAAATAAACGGTGATAAATAAGCAATGGCGAGTAACAGTACAGTTAAGAATATGGCGACTTATCCAATGAATACACTACGGACGGATCTGACGTGGACGCCGGTTTATGCCACCGGTATTAGTGAAATTGATAAGGATCATCAGTACCTGTTTGATCTTATAGCCAATATTATTTCAAAGACTCAAGGGCACAAGGCGCACCGACTGAATTACTGGGAACCTAAGCTCAGCGCCTATGCCGCCGAACATTTTATCCGGGAAGAACGTTTGATGGAGCAGTACCTGACGGACTGGCCGCAGCGCGCTGGGCATATACAGGAACACCGACGCTACTGGGCGCGGGTGGCCAATCTGAAATGGACGTATAGCGAATCGGATTTTAACGAATTTTTACAAAAATGGTGGACTGGCCATGTGTTGGGCTGGGACAAGGCCATGGGTGTGGCCTTACAGCAGAAATTCACGGAATAAGTGCACTGAATAAAATAAATTGATGGAGTCAACCCTGGCGTGTCGGCGGCATTTAAAGAACCATTGAATTTGCAGGATCCCCGGATACTGGAACGCCAGGCGCATACCCTGCACCCCGGTGGGTGGGCGGTCGAGTCTGAGCGGCCGGTGGCGACCATTCTCGGCTCCTGCGTGGCCGTTTGTCTGTATGATCCCAAGCGGCGTCTGTGTGGCATGAATCATTTTCTGCTGCCCAAACGCCCGAATCAGGCGGATGATGATCCCAATGTCGTGCTGGCCGGCGATTATGCGATGGAGGTGCTGGTCAATGCCATGCTGAGCAAGGGTTGCCGCAAGCAGCACCTGGTGGCCAAAGCCTTTGGCGGCGGCACCGTGGTGCATTCCCTGCGCACCTTGATTGGCGAAAATAACGCCCGTTTCGCCCGGCAATGGCTGGAATGCGAAGGCATTCCCCTGGTGGCGTCGGATCTGGGGGGTAACTGTTCACGCAAGGTGATTGCACTGCCTGAAGGCGATGTATTCTGTAGGCGCATGACCGTGCCGACACCGGATCTGGACTCGGTGGTGCAGCAGGAAATTCGTTGGCAGGAGCGGACCTTGCTGGAAGGACAGAAGGGCAGCAGTGATCCGATGGGCAAGGAAAAACGCATTGAACTTTTTTAAGTAAGGAATGAAGTGTTTTAAGTAAGGAATGAAGTGTTTTAACTGCGAAAAGTGGTGTTGAGGAAAATTCATCAGCCACTGCATTTGGGTAATTGGCAATCCTGCCAATGAAGAGGGATTTAATTGCGTACAAGCATACACGTATTGGAATGGTCGTCGATTTATATGACCGGCATCCAGAGCATTGATAAAGACCATCAGTATCTTTTTGAACTGGTTTCCAAGGTATTGATGCAACTGACCGCTGGCAGGGAGGTCGAATTGCTGCCACTGCAAAAGCGCCTCAATACCTATGCGGCTGAGCATTTCATGCGGGAAGAGCAGTTGATGCAGCGCTATCTGCCGGACTGGGAGCAGCGTGCCGGGCATGTACGTGAACACCGGAATTACTGGGGCTGGATCGCTGATCTAGAGTCCACGGAAGCACCGGAAGAACTGGCCGAATCCTTGAAATCCTGGTGGAGTGGTCATGTGCTGGGCTGGGACAAGGCGATGGGGCTGGCTTTACAGCGGGCCTTGCATTCCTGAAACCTGTGGATTTTTTAAAGTGGAGTGCGTATGTACAAGCAATCGGGCGCAGCAGCGCCCCCGGATCAAGTCCCCGGACTGATGGCCGGTCACCGTTATCTGAACAAGAATAACCTGATTCGGTTTATCTCCGTGGCGGGCCAGGCGGTGCTGACTTTTTTGTTGCTGTATGTGACGAGGCGTTGGTCGGCGGAGAAATCCGAGGAAATGCAGTGGCTGGATTCCTACTGGTTTGATGCGCTGATGGCGCTGTTGCTCATTGGTTTGGGACTGGTTTATCAATGGGTTACCAAGGTACTGGTGATTGACCGGTTGCAAGGCAGTTATGTACAGAACATGCAGATGATGGCCAAATTGCAGGCGCAGTCGCTGCGCAATTTTGACGAGGTGGAAACGCATTTACGGGAAGTGCCGGAATTTAACAAAGTGTTGCAGGCGCACCTGCAACAGGTGAGTCAGTTCACGGAACAGGCCGCCTTGACGATTGTTGAACGGGTTAATACCATTCAGGACGCTGTGAATCAGGTGCTGGATGAAGTCGGACGCGCCAAGAATTATTCCAACGATTTGTCCTCGGAAGTGGATGCGCAGATTCAGCGCAACCTCAGTGCGCTGGAGAGCCTGAAAGGCTATCAGGATTCCCGCACCCAGGAAGTGGAGAACTCACATCAGACTTTTGCGCTGATTGTACGGCAGGTTGAATCCCTGTCACCACTGGCCACCTTGATCCAGGATGTTGCCAAGAAGATCAACCTGGTGGCACTCAATGCGGCGATTGAAGCGGCGCGCGCCGGTGAGGCCGGGCGCGGGTTTTCAGTGGTGGCGGACGAAGTGCGTAAACTGGCTGAACAGACGGGTTTGGCTGCCTCGAAAATCACTCAGGGCATCAGCAAGGTCAGTGATTCCATCCAGGATGAACTGAACGAACGGATGAGCAGTGCCGAGGCGGATGTTAAACTCCGGGAGTTTTCAATGATTGCCGATCAGTTACGCGCCACCGGCCAGGATTTTCATCAACTGGCCACCTATGTGATTCATATGACGCAAGGACTGGACAGAGAGTCCACCCAGGTTCATGAACAGGTCATGGGCTTGTTGAGCGAATTGCAGTTTCAGGACATTACCCGGCAGCAGCTGGAACATGTACAATCGGCCTTGCAGGTGCTGGATGCGTGTGCTATTCGTATTGCCGAGCAGCTTCCGGAGGCGTTACTGCACCAGATTAAAGCAGGACGGCTGACGGCAGAACTGCAACGGCTGTTTGCGGATTATGCCATGGACAGCCAGCGCCAGGCGCATCAGGCGGCGTTAGGAAGCGTGCAGGGTGGCAGTGGGGGATCGTCGGAGAAAACAAAAACAAATGTGTCAACCAGTGGGCCAAAAATTGAGTTGTTCTGAAACGCCTGAAATTTTTCCAAGAGTCAGTGAATGGCAGTGTCCGCCCGCCGGGAGGGTCGATGCGCTATTTTAAGCGGTCCCTGTTGCGGTTGTTGGTGATCTCGGCGTTGTTGATGCTGCTGCTGAGTGTGTTGCTGGCTTATGTTGGTTGGCATGGATTACGCAGCGTTGCCGAAGGGATTGAGCGTGACCGAGCCGATGGGCACCAGAAAATCCAGTTGCTTGATGGCATGGAGCATTTGCTGGATGATCTGCACGAGGTGACGGTGAGTGAATACCATCGGCGTCTGCCTGCGGTCCTGACGGGGAGATCCCAGTCCGCATTGGAACCATCAGCGGTGCCATCAGCACAGATTTTTAGGCTTATGCAGCAGATCAATCAGCACTGGCTGCAGTATTGGCAGATGACCCAGTGGCCTGAGGAATGGCCGCTGGCGAAGCGTATAGATGTTGACTACCGGTCGTGCCTGCAACAGACGCAGCGTTCATGGAATGAAGCGCAACGTCAGCCCAGTGAAATCGGGGCGCTATGGTTGATCAATAGTGTAGGTAGCCAGTGTCATCAGGTGTCGCAGGAACTGAATCAGTTAAGCGAATTAAACCATCAGCTGCTTCTCCGGGCCGAACAGGAGGCACAGCGGCATATTCGCGGGCGTCAATTGGGGATGTTGGGGCTGGCGGGTTTATTACTGCTTTTTAGTGTGGTGTTTTTTTTATGGATGCTGCGCAGTTGGTTGCAGCGGTTTCAACGCTTGCAGTGGGTGGTGGAGGCACTGGATTGCGGCACACTGGTGACGCCGCTACCGAGTGATGCTGCCAACGATGAAGTCGGGCAGATGCTGACCAGACTGCTACGCTTGCATCAGCGGTTTTCCCGGTTGATTAACCAGTTGCGTAAACGGCAACAGCGTAGTTTGTTGTTGAGTCGGCGTTATGCGTTGCGCAGTGGCATCAATCAGTTGCTGCTGCATGCCAACTGTCCGTCGGTGTTGCTGGAGAATTTTGCGCAGTTGATTATCGACGCCGGTGAGTTTGGTTTTATCTGGTGCGGTACCCTGGAACACGGGCAATTGCAGACACTGGTCTGGAAAAACCGGACAGCGGACAGGCACAGCAGCAGTGTGTTACCAGAGGCAGTGGCCCACTGGCTGCTGGCCAATGCCACCACCTTATTAGGTTCGGGCCGGGAAAGCCGGGTGTGCGGTCTGCACGAACTGACAGAAGAAAGTGCCTGTCACTCCCTGTTGGCGGCGTTGGGGGAAGACCTGCGGGTGTGTGGCAGTTTTTCTGTGCCGTGGACCGGAGAGAAAAATATCCGCTGGCTACTGATGGCCCGAGAGGCCGGTGCACTGGATGCCGGGCAGCGGACGGCCTGTGAGCGGATTGCTGAAGAACTGGGGTTTGTGCAGCGGATATTCCAGGAACGGGAAATTCAGCGGGCCACGCAATGGCAATTGCAGCAACAGGAGCAGATTCTTGAACAGGCGCAACAAGTAGCGCACTTAGGCACCTGGTATCAAAAAGCCGGAGCGGATGCATTAACGCTCTCTAGAGAAGCCCGGCGGTTATTTGCTTTGCCGGAGGATTTGACCGAGATGACCTTGGGCTTTCTGATCAGCCGGGTGCATCCGGGGGAGCGAGGGCGGGTAGAGCAGCGCTGGTTAAAAGCGGTGGGTACGGCTGAACAGGCCCCGGTGGAGTTTCGGGTGCTGTTGCCTGAAGGCGCTCCGGAACGTTGGCTGGCTTTAACTCAGCATGAAATCAGACAGGGCGGAGGCAGCGACTTTTTGGGAACTCTTCAGGATATTTCCGAACGACGCCTGCGTGAAGAAAAATTACTGCTGTTTTCTCTGGCGATAGAGCAGACCATGAGCACCGTGGTGATTACAGATCTGGACATGAACATTCAGTACGTCAACCGGTCTTTTGAACGAACAACCGGCTACAGTCCAGCAGAAGCGCTGGGACAGACTCCACGCATGTTCAAGTCAGGAAAAACCCCGGAAGCGGTGTATGAGCAGCTGTTTTCCCAACTCCAAGAAGGCAAGAGCTGGCGCGGCACATTTACCAACCGGCGTAAAGAGGGGGCGGAATACATTGAGGAGGTGCGTATTTCCCCGGTTCGTCAGGAGGACGGCCGACTGACACATTACATGGCCGTGAAGGAAGATGTAACGGAACAGCACCAGTTGCACGAGCAGATGCAGCTACTGGCTTACCGGGATGCACTCACTGAATTGCCGAACCGACGCTGGTTTATGCAGCATCTGGAGCAGGCAGTGCAGCAATCCCGGCAGGAACACAGTGGATTAACCCTGTTTTTTATCGATCTGAACCGTTTTAAGGAAATCAATGATACCCAAGGCCACCTGACGGGCGATGCCGTATTGAGCGAACTGGCGCACCGGCTGCAGCAGAAAGTGGTGGTGCCGCATGTGTTGGCGCGGGTGGGAGGGGATGAATTTGTGGTGTTGGGCAAGAATCTTTCCCAGGAACAACGCATGGCCTGGGCTTCTGAACTCGTTGAAGTGATTCAAGCGCCGCAGCAACAAATGGGATTACGTTTTGAACTGCGCGCCAACTTAGGCATTGCGAGTTTCCCTGAACAGGCAGACACCGCACAACAACTCTTGAGGCATGCGGATATTGCGCTTTTTCAGGCAAAAAATGAGGATCTGCCCTGGCAGTGTTACCAGGCGACGATGGGTGCCGCCTTTGCCCGCCGTTCGGAACTGTTTCGCCGTTTGACGCTGGCGTTTGAAGAACAGCGGCTGCAGGTATTCTATCAGCCACAGGTCAATCTGCAGGATCGCCGGTTGATTGGAGCAGAAGCCCTGTTACGCTGGAACGAACCCGGGATGGGCTGGATCAGTCCCACTGAATTTATCCCGGTGGCCGAAGAGCGCGGCTTGATTGATGCCATTGGTCTTTGGGTGTTGCAGCAAACCTGCCGACAGATTGTCACCTGGAAAGCCGCCGGTGTCCTGTGGGCAGGACGGGTTGCCGTCAATTTGTCGCCGCATCAGTTTAATCAGGCCACTATCGGAAAACAGGTGCGGCAGACGTTGCGGCAGGAAGGCGTTGGGGTGCAGCATATCGAACTGGAAATCACCGAATCGGCGGCGATGAAGCACTCGGAACGTTCTATCGCCATCATCAATCACTGGGTGCAGGAAGGATTCACCGTAGCGATTGATGACTTTGGTACGGGCTATTCGTCACTGGCTTCCCTTAAACGCTTCCAGGCGGAAATTCTGAAAATTGATCAGTGTTTTATCCGTAATTTATTGCAAGACCCCAATGACCACGCCATTGTGGCGGCCACCATTGCCATTGCGGTCAGTATGGGGATGAAAACACTGGCTGAAGGCGTGGAAACGGAGGCGCAGGCGGCAGAGCTAATCCGTATGGGCTGTCATTATGCCCAAGGATTTCTCTATGACCGGGCGTTGCCGCCGACCGAACTGGAACATCGCTGGCTGAATACAGCCGCAGTGGTTGAACAGCGGTAATTTTTAGCTGGACGGCGGTTGCCAGTTATCCACGGTGATGCTGCCTTCCTTGCGAGCCGTATCAATGCGGCTTTCTGCCAGTTGCATCAGGGTTTCTGCCGAAGGGGCCGAGTCGCTGCCGGTATAGATAACCATGCACATGGTGCTCGACACGGAAATAAATCCGTTAGAAGTCTTATAGGCTTTGACATTGATCCCGTCGAGAATCCGCTTGAATATATCCGGCGAACAATGGCTCAGTTCTTTTTGTATATTGATAACCGCCAGCTGATGCGGAGCAATGCGCGCCACTTCATCCAGGGGGCGTACCAATTGCCGTAGCCGCCGGGTGACGGCAACAATCAGCTGTCCCATGGTTTTGGAATCACAGGATCGGCGCAGTACATCCATATTGGTCAGGGTCAAGAGCAAGTAACAGCAAAATCCACCGCGAGAGCTGCAATAGCGGATGCTTTCATCGAGAAAGCGCTGCGCCTGACCGCGGTTGTCCAGTCCAGTCAAGGGGTCGATAGAACTGAGCTGCTTCAGTCGGGCATTGACGTCGATTAAAGACTGATGATCCCGCAGCAGGCGGTTGTGCATGCTGCTGGTCCGTTCAGCAGCCCACATGCGTGGTAATAACTGCTCGTTCATCAACGACTTATTGATAAAGTCATCGACACCGTTCTCAAAGGCGTTCAACAGTGCCTCCTGGCCTTCCCGAGCGGTTAATAACATGACATAGGTGAAATGGTTACAGGCTTCATCGAGCTGGCGCACCGCCTGCGTGAGTGCCAGTCCATCCATTTCCGGCATTAACCAGTCGGCGATCAAGATGTGCGCTGGTCGTTGTTCCATCATCTCCAGCGCCTGTTTTGAAGTGGCGGCCTGGCGGATGTCGGCATAACCGGCACTTTTGATCAGACGGTGGATCATTATGTTGGAGAATTTGGCATCATCGACCACCATGATGGAAATATCGGGATTGGGCATGGGTTAATCCTGTTGAAACTCACGTGGCCCAGTGTAGCAAATAAATCGGACAAATGCCGCTGCACTTGCGGTTAAACCGCCGATCCATGAGGATGAAGTTATTCACGATGGCTGTTCTGCCGGAACCGGCAGGTAGCGGATGAGCAGCAGGGCGGGCAGGCTGAGCAGCCAGCACAGTATAAAAAAATGGCTCCAGCCGAGTTGGTGCACCAGCCAGCCGCTGCCGGTATTGATCAAGGTGCGTGGCAAGGCAGCGGCAGAGGTCAACAGAGCAAACTGACTGGCAGTGAACTGGCGATTGGTTTGTTGGGCAATGCAGGCGACCAGAGCGGTGGTCCCGAGGCCTACACCAAAGGCTTCGGCTGCAATGGCAGTCCCCAGATCCACCAGGCCGGGATGCACTAAAAGACTCAATTGATAAAAGGCCAGAATAGAGAAGGACTGTACCACCCCAAACCCCAGTAATGCCTGGGCAATGGATACCCTGAGCATCAGTAGTCCGCCGAGAATACTACCGGCAATACTGGCCAGTAATCCGGCCTGTTTGGCAATGAGACCAATGCTGGTACGGGAAAAACCAGCCTCTAGATAAAAAGGCGTGGCCAAGGAGGAGGCGAGGCCATCACCAAGTTTATAAAGCATGATGAAAAGCAGCAGGAGAAATGTCTGGTTTTTGCCGAGTCGTTGTAAAAAATCCGTCCATGGCAACAGCAAGGAGTGGCGGAGCGAGGCCGGAGGTTGTGCCGAAGGGGGTTCCCGCAGCCGGTAGGCCAGTAACAGCCCCGGGAGCAAAAACAGGCTGCAAATGCTAAAGACCATTGGCCAGGGCAGGTGATCCGATAGAATCAGTGCCAGCGCGCCAGGGATAATCCCGGCAATTTTATAGGCATTGACGTGCAGACTGCTGCCCAGACCCAGTTCCTGGTCACTCAGGATTTCCCGGCGCAAGGCATCCAGTGCGATATCCAGGGTGGCGCTCAGTACGCTGAGGGCCAGTCCTGAGGCCAGTATCCACCCGGGGTGGTGGGCGGAGGTGAATCCCATTGCCGACATACAAGGAATCAGTGCTCCGATACATAACAGCATCCAGCGGCGGCGGCGGCCCCTGTTACTGACAGGGTAGCGATCCAGCAAAGGTGCCCAGAGCACTTTCAGGGCATAAGGGAGTTGCAGGAGACTGGTCAAGCCGATCAAGGTGAGGGGGACGTTCTGGCTTTTTAGCCAGACAGGCAGCAGACTGATCAGAAAAAAAAACGGGAGTCCCGAACTGAAGCCACTAATGATGCAGATCAGCAGGTTTCTGGAGAAGCGTTTACTACCGATGTGACGGGGCAGAACAGGAAGGCGCATGAATTTCATGACATAACACCAGATACTCGTCTTTCATGGGGTGTGGAGTGGCTAGTCGTACCTGGGGTCTGGAGCCGCTACAGAATTAGCTGTTTTCGCAGTGTGTACGGTATTTTTTAAAAATCAGGCTAAAATCCTGCATGATTCTCAAGGAGACACCATCCATGACACAGTCCGACAGGCGACAAGTGAGTGCACTGATCTACCAGCAACACCGGCTACAGTTGGGTACCTGGTCGCTGCGCTGTCCGGGGTTCCCGCATGTCTCGCTGTGCCAGTATATCATGGGCTATGAGGGACTGCCGGTGTTGTTGCTGGCAGAAATTGCTGAACATTCGCAGCATTTATCTGCGGACGCACGCTGTTCATTTCTGGTCGCAGCGGCCGACCCGTCGTTGCAGGCACCCCGGGTGACCTGGCTGGCGGAGGCCTTGCGCCTGCCAGAGGCGCAAATTCCTGGCAATGCTTGGCGTTATTATCAGTATTTTCCAGAAATGCAGGGATATCATGCCTCGCTGAACTTTCATTTCTGGATGTTACGGCCTTTACAAGGGCGATGGATCGGTGGATTTGGCCGGGCGTTGTGGCTGGACTGGCAGGTACTGGACGGGGTGCCTGCCGTTGCGAGGGAGCAATCGTACCTGGAACGTTGGGGCGGGCTGAGCACGCCTTGGGGGCAATTGGTCGGTGTTGATCCGTGGGGCATGGATTTTTCAGCGGACGCATTGCATCGCCACCAGTTTTTACAGCCGGCGACGACGGTGGCCGCTCTTGAACAGGCGCTTGAAATTTTTTTTGCGGAGAATTCTTGAATGTTCTCTTGAAATCATAAAGAAGTCCCCCATTTCATTCTCAGCCGCAGACGGAATCCCGTTTGCGGGATAACCCGGAAAGCCGGCCTGTAACCGGTGAGACTGGAATCCTGAAACATGAGTAAATACGAATAGGAGTGAACACGATGAAGTTGCGTCCTCTGCACGATCGAGTCGTTATTCGTCGCGTCGACGAAGAGTCCAAGACTGCTGGCGGCATTTTGCTTCCCGGTAATGCGGCAGAAAAACCCTCTCAGGGCGAAGTAATTGCTGTAGGCAATGGAGTGCATCTGGAAAATGGTGAAATCCGTTCTCTGGATGTTAAAAAAGGGGATAAGGTACTGTTTGGTCAGTACTCCGGTTCTACCGTCAAGATTGATGGTCAGGAATACCTGATCATGAAGGAAAGCGATATTTTCGCTGTCCTGGAATCCTGATTCCTGTCCGTTTCTGATATGTATTCAATGAGGTAAAAAATGGCTGCTAAAGACGTAAAATTTGGCGACTCTGCTCGTGCCAGAATGATCGCCGGTGTGAATATACTGGCTGATGCGGTAAAAGTAACATTGGGGCCTAAAGGCCGTAACGTCGTAATTGACAAATCGTTTGGTGCACCGTCCATTACCAAGGACGGGGTAACCGTTGCCAAAGAAATCCAGCTCAAAGACAAATTTGAGAACATGGGTGCACAACTGGTGAAGGAAGTGGCTTCCAAAACTGCTGATGTGGCCGGTGATGGCACCACCACGGCAACGGTACTGGCGCAGGCTATTCTGAATGAAGGCCTGAAATCGGTGGCTGCTGGCATGAACCCGATGGATTTGAAGCGCGGCATTGACAAAGGCGTACAGGTAGCAATCGATGCCATCAAGGCGATGGCTGCACCTTGCACTGACTCCAAGGCGATTGCGCAGGTCGGTTCAATTTCCGCTAACTCGGATACCAGTATTGGTGAACGTATTGCCGAAGCCATGGAAAAGGTCGGTAAAGAAGGCGTGATCACCGTTGAAGAAGGCAGTGGACTGGATGATTCGCTGGAAGTGGTTGAAGGCATGCAGTTTGACCGTGGCTATATCAGCCCGTATTTTGCCAACAAGCAGGATACCATGGTCGCTGAAATTGATAGTCCTTTCATCCTGCTGGTTGACAAGAAAATCTCCAATGTCCGGGAAATGATTCCGGTGCTGGAAGCCGTCGCCAAGTCGGGCAAGCCACTGTTGCTGGTGGCTGAAGATGTGGAAGGTGAAGCACTGGCGACGCTGGTAGTGAACAGCATGCGTGGTATCGTCAAGATTTGTGCCGTGAAGGCTCCAGGATTTGGTGATCGGCGCAAGGCCATGTTGCAGGATATCGCTATCCTGACAGGGGCGACGGTGATTTCCGAAGAAGTCGGCCTGAGCATGGAAGCGGCAACGCTGAATGACTTGGGTAGTGCCAAGAAGGTCATAGTCGCCAAAGAAAACACGACGATTATTGATGGTGCAGGCCGTAAGGAAGAAATTGACGCACGTGTCAAGCAGATCCGTATGCAGATCGAGGAAGCAACCTCCGATTACGATAAGGAAAAACTGCAGGAACGTGTGGCCAAGCTGGCTGGCGGTGTGGCAGTGATTAAAGTAGGTGCGGCCACTGAAGTAGAAATGAAAGAGAAGAAAGACCGTGTCGATGATGCCCTGCATGCGACCCGTGCTGCGGTAGAAGCGGGTGTAGTCGCAGGTGGTGGTACGGCGCTCGTGCGTGCCATGACTTCGCTGGACACACTGCAATGCACCAATGCGGATCAGGATGCTGGCGTGCGTATCCTGCGTCGGGCGCTGGAGTCTCCCCTGCGGCAGATCGTTGCCAATGCCGGTGAAGAACCCTCCGTAGTGCTGAACAAGGTGAAGGAAGGAACCGGTGCTTATGGTTATAATGCCGCTACGGGTGTTTATGGCGATATGCTGGAAATGGGTATTCTGGATCCTGCGAAAGTGACCTTCACGGCCTTGCAGAATGCGGCCTCTGTGGCTGGCATGATGTTGACCACCGAAGCCATGATTACTGAACTGCCAGATGACAAGCCTGCAGCAATGCCGGACATGGGTGGTGGTATGGGTGGTATGGGTGGTATGATGTAAGCAGCCCTCAAGGCGCTGTGTTTACTGAAGGCCTTCCGTTAATGATGGAGGGCCTTTTTCTATAGTAATGGTTTTTGTGGTGTCAGATCCAGATGACTCATGAGCCGACAGAGCGAACTTTTTGATAAAAAAACTCCACGCTCTTTGTGCAGCAGCGTGCGGATGCTATTCAATGACCAAAGACAGAATGGACGTTTGTAATTCAATGGAATCCCCATCGTGATGGCATCATAGAGCCATCTCATGTCTTCGCCACTGATTTTTCGGGGACGACCCGATCTCGCTGTCTCATTCAGCACAGGCCACTCGCCCTGACGATACCGGGACAACCAGTCAAAAGCGGTCCTGAGCGAAACTTTGAAAATTCTGGCACCTGTCAGGCAACCAATACAATGGGCTCATTTCTAAGCACCACCGCCTCGACCAGTTCTTTGCGTTTCTGGCTTCGCATTTCAGATTTATTCATGAACAAAATATATTCTATAATGCGAAAACTTATGAAACGATTAATACTAAGGGTTACAGCGTATTGTCGATGCTTTTCAGACGATCCGATGGAAAGGGGCTTACGCCACACTTGATAAAACACGTGCTGGCTCTGTCTGCAATGGCAGCGCACTCGCCGTTACAGATCTTGTACATGGACAGGAAACTCCTGTTGTTGCCGATCTGCCAGATAAAATTTCAGGGTTCGTTTAACGGCCGGGAAGGCCAATTGCTCCCAGGGAATTTCAGTGTCTCTCCATAATACTGTTTCTAGTGACTCAGCCCCCGGGCTGTGCAAGCCATCCACCAATGCGCCCCGGAACATCATGTAAATCTGGCTGATTTGGGGGATGTTGAAAACACAGTACAGTCCTTCGATGGTTACTGTTGCATTGGCTTCTTCCTGGGTTTCCCGCTGAGCCCCTTCTGCCGTAGTTTCGCCGTTTTCCATAAAGCCAGCGGGCAGTGTCCAGTACCCGTAACGGGGTTCAATGGCACGTTTACAGAATAAAATGCGATCTTCCCATGTCGCCAGACAGCCACATACGACTTTAGGGTTTTGATAATGAATCGTCTGGCACTGGGTGCACACATAGCGTGGAAGTGGGTCTCCATCAACGGGGCCAAATCGTACCGGGCTCCCACAGTCGCTACAAAATCGCATGTTCTACACACCTTTTTTGGAGTTTAGTCTAGAGTTTGATCTGCAGGTGAACCCGGCAGGGGCGTGCGGCGCTCGCAGAGACGGGCGGTGTCAAAGGCCAGAAAATTCGCTATATGCCTTGAGTATCACCCGTAGTCTGGTCTGATTATAGAACACCTTTAGTGCTATTAAGCAACTACTACACGCTACGTATCTTGACATTTTTCTAAAATATCTTCAGTCTGAGCAGGAAGCGGGTCTTGGTTGTGTGCAGATTCTGGTGATCAGTGGAGTAGTGAATTGGTGGCATGGCGGCAGGTGTGGGCGCAATTATCTACGGAAAATGAATTGTGTCGGCTGGTGGATGGTGTGCGGCAGATGCAGCCGGTGGAAGAAGTACCGGATGCGGCGGTGTTAATGGGGCTGACGCTAGAGCCGCAGTCGCAGTTGTTATTAACCCAGCGAGCGGTGCATTTGTCTAGCCATGCGGGAGAAGTGGCGTTTCCTGGAGGGAAATGTGATACGGCGGATCGGAGTGCGGTGGCCACAGCCTTACGGGAAAGTCACGAAGAAGTGGGCTTGCAGGCAGAGCGTGTCTGGGTCATTGGTCAGACCGGTAGTTATGTATCACGGGCCGGTCTCAAGGTGCAACCTGTTCTGGCGCTGGTTGATCCGCAGGTGCATTTGCAAGGGAATCCCGATGAAATTGCCCATATCTTTCGGGTGCCGTTGCATTTTTTTTTGAACACGTTGCCGGATCATGATCATGAGGTGGATTTTATGGGGCAGACGTATGTGATGCCCTGTTTTCGCTACCAGGGCTTTGTCATCTGGGGCCTTACGGCCTATATGTGGGTGGA
>JAJXWR010000053.1 GCA_021781515.1 Pseudomonadota bacterium | reverse complement strand
GATCTCCTTAGTGGATCCGCTCGTTCGCTGGATCATTATGACCACCGCCGCTGCCATCGGTGTTACTGAACTGACGAACCGGCACCAATGGCTGCATTGTCTGGTGTTTCTGCCACCGCAGCCACCGCTGTGGATCGTGCGTCAGCTACAGCATCAGCAAGCAACAATACGACACCTGGCACATCGCTACGTAGACATTGAGCGTATTGGCAATCAAATGGATCAACTGAGCGCAGCCCTGCCGCTGTCATTACCCTGGCGAATGCTTATTGCGTTGTCCTGTCTTCCTGTCCTGTTTTTCTGTATAACAACACCGATGGTCTGGTATATGCAGGCCCTCTTTGGTCTGGTGACCTGGTCGACGGCGCTGATGCTGGGCGCTATCCCAGGTCAGATTGCCCGGTTGTTTCTAATTGCCCTGTCGCTCATCACTACCTTACGTTACCTGTGGTGGCGTATCAGCAGTACCTTAAGCACCACCTATACGCTCGACTGGCTATTCAGCCTGATTTTGCTCGCCGCTGAATTCTATGCCGTATTGATCATGCTGATGGGCTATTTTCAAACCGCTTGGCCTTTGCAGCGCAAACCCGTTCCCCTCCCCAAAAATCCGGCCACCTGGCCGAGTGTCGATGTTTTTATTCCGACCTACAATGAACCGCTACGGGTTCTTAAACCGACAGTACTGGCGGCACTGGGTATTGACTGGCCGCGAGACCGCATTCACATTCATGTCCTGGATGATGGCCGACGTGAGGAAATACGCCAGTTTGCTAATTATGCCCAGGTGCATTATGTGACTCGCTCAGAGAATACCCATGCCAAGGCAGGCAACCTCAACCATACCCTCAAACACTCCTCTGCGGATTTCATCGCTATTTTCGATTGCGATCACATCCCTACCCGTTCATTTCTGCAACTGACCATGGGCTGGTTTCTCAAGGATCCCCGTTGTGCCATGATACAGACACCGCACTATTTTTTTTCGCCGGATCCCTTCGAGCGCAATCTGGGCACTACCCAACGGATACCCACCGAAGGCAGTCTGTTTTATGATCTGATTCAGGACGGCAATGACTTCTGGAACGCTGCTTTTTTTTGTGGTTCCTGCGCCATTCTGCGCCGTAGTCATCTGCTGAGCATCGGCGGCATTGCGGTAGAAACCGTGACCGAAGATGCGCATACTGCACTTCGTTTACATCGGCATGGATTTACGACCGCCTATCTGAACGTCCCACAGGCGGCGGGTCTGGCCACGGAAAATCTCGCCAGCCATATCGGCCAACGCATACGCTGGGCGCGGGGAATGACCCAGATTTTCCGTATCGACAATCCCTTACTGGGCAAGGGACTGAATCTGGCCCAGCGAATCTGTTATACCAATGCCATGATGCATTTCATGTTCGGGATTCCCCGGCTGGTGTTCCTGCTTGCCCCCATGGCTTACCTGTTTTTTCAGTTGCATCTGATTGCCGCTTCTGCCGTCTCCATTGTCAGTTACGTCGTGCCGCAACTGTTACATTCAGCCCTGAGCAACTCGCGCACACAGGGACAATATCGTCACTCTTTTTGGGCAGAAGTCTATGAATCGGTATTGGCCTGGTACGTTGCCTTACCCACTACCGCTGCACTCATCAGCCCCAACCGCGGTAAATTTAATGTAACTGCCAAAGGCGGCCGCATAGAAAAAGATTATTTTGACTGGTTTATTTCCAAACCTTATCTTATCCTTATCCTTCTCAATGCGTGTGGGTTTTTAGCGGGTATTGGCCGGATTCTCTGGTGGAATCGTGATGAACCGGGTACCGTTTTTCTTAACCTGATCTGGGCTGCCTATAATCTGTTAGTGTTGGGAGCAGCCGTTGGTGTTGCCCGTGAAACCCGACAGGTTCGTGTTTCGCACCGGTCGCCGATGCATCTTTCAGCAGTACTCTACCGCAACGATGGCTCAACGTTAAGCTGTCAGACCGAGGACTATTCGGACGGCGGATTGGGAATTTCTCTGGACTCCACGGCCTCACTCCACCCCGGTGAACAGGTACATATCGCCCTGCATCGTGGTGGCATGGAATTTGCTTTTAGTGCAAGAATTGCTGTAATTCGTGGAACGCATATTGGTTTGCGTTTTGAAAATTTTACACTTGAAGATGAGAAAAACCTGATAATGTGCACCTTTGCCCGAGCCGATGCCTGGACGGATCGAAAACTCACTGAACGTGATCGTCCCTTGCACGGTGCCCGAGAAGTCAGTCTGCTGGGATTAGTGGGTTATCGCCAGTTACTGGGTCAATTACTCTCCAGCCTCTCGGTAAAATTTCTCCGATTCAGAAAATTTACGCCATAATTCAGATCAATTACTGTCCGACGATGAAACCCATGAAAATCAAGACAGGCATCGTAAAATGGTTCTGGATTTTATTGTCGCTGCTTGCGTTTATGCCCGAGATTGTCGCTGCTGACCCACAGGATTCACCGCCACTGCCTGCTGTTTTACCAACGCAAGCTCCTGAGGTACCGCAGCTATCCGTTCACTGGTCTTTCAGCGACCTTGGCCGGCATGAACCCCTGCCACTCACCGGCGCACATCCTGCGGCAGATATTGCTTTTGGTATCCGTCTCGACCAAGTGGTACAGCGTGCCAGGCTACATCTGATTTACAGCTATTCACCGGCACTGATTGCTGCGCTTTCCCATTTAAAAATTTCACTGAATAATGAAGTGGTCGCCACGGCCCCACTGCCCACGGTTAACCGTGCGGGAGAAATCAGTCAGGATATTGATCTCAACCCAGAACTGTTCACGGATTACAACCATTTAACACTCGAATTTATCGGGCATTACACCACGGAGTGTGAGGATCAGAACCATAGCAGTTTATGGATGTCCATCAGCAACCGCAGCGATCTGGAACTGGAAACAACCGCCTTGCCGCTGGTTAACGACCTTTCTTTACTGCCCTCGCCTTTTTTTGACAATCGTGACAACCACCCCCTTCACCTTTCTTTTGTTTTTGCCGGACACCCGGACAGCAATACCCTTCAGGCCGCTGGAGTCATTGCCTCTTGGTTTGGTGCGCTGGCGGACTACCGTGACATCAGCTTTCAGGCCGCTGTTGACCATATCCCCGAGGGTCATTCAATCCTGCTGCTTAAAAACGGCTCGCACATTAACGGCTTGAACCTGCCACCGGCCGAGCGTCCCACCCTGCAACTCATTGCTTCCCCGGCAACCCCCGCCAACAAATTACTGGTGATTTCCGGGAAAAACTCAGCCGATCTGCTGACCGCCGCCCGGGCACTGGTACTGGGCAGAGCGGTGCTTGCTGGTCGCCTTGCAGAGGTCACTGCAAGCCAGCTCAATCCCCCTCGTCAGCCCTACGATGCCCCTAACTGGGTACCCACCAACCGACCCGTACGTATCGGCGAATTGGTTCGTTCAACTGAGGATCTGCAACGTAACGGCGAAGATCGTCGCCCAATCAACATTAATGTACGCTTGCCCGCCGATTTATTTACCTGGCGCAGTCAAGGCGTTGCCCTGAACCTGAAATACCGCTACACCGCCCCGGCCAGTGAAGACAATTCACTGATAAATCTGTCGATTAACCATCAGTTTTTAAAAACAATCCGTTTACATCCCAATGAAAATACCGATGACTCCAGTCATTTGCTGCTGAAGTTGCTGGACAGCCAGTCAGTGCTGGCTCATGATGCACTGACGATTCCTGCTTTCCGGGTCGGTGCCAACAACCAGATTCAGATTAGTTATGAACCCGAGGCCATAAAAAAGAATTCCTGCAACTCCGCATTGCTCAATAATCAACAGGCAGCCATTGATCCGGATTCAACAATAGACTTCTCCCCATTTCCCCACTACATCGCCATGCCGAATCTGTCGGTCTTTGTCAATACCGGTTTTCCCTTTACGCAGTATGCTGATCTGGCGAGAACAACGCTGGTACTTCCCGACACCCCGGACATCGACACCATCGGCGCTGCCCTGACACTTCTGGGGCGTCTGGGCGCTTCCACAGGATACCCGGGAACACGGCTCACCGTGCGACAGTCCTCTGAACTTAAGCTGGCGCACCCCTCTCTCAAGGAACACAATGATCTGTTGATCCTGGGAACCGCAGGCAATTTACCCCTGTTGCGCCGCTGGCAACAGGATCTGCCGGCGGTCATCGGTGCTGCGCAACGCACGTTCAAGGGCAGTTATTCCATTGACTCCGAACCTATATGGCAACGTCAGGGGGTACTGGGCGACCCCACTACGGCAACCACCGCCATCAATTCCTTTCTGGCAGGCGGCCAGACTGAAGCCTTGTTTGGGTTTCAGTCGCCACTGGCCCCTGGCCGCAGTGTAGTCGTGCTGACTGCCTCTGCCTCCGGGGGATTACGCGACTTGGTTGCGACATTGAGCGATAATAACAAGATCAGCCGCATTCATGGTGATCTTGCGTTGATTCACGGACCGCAGATTGAATCATTCCAGATCGGTCAGTTGTACCACCTTGGCCACTTGCCGCTGCTCGTGCATCTGTGGCTGATGTTTGCGGATCATCCTTTGCTGTTAGCGTTGGCCGCCTGTGTCACAGGCCTGCTATTTGCTCTGGGACTGTACCTGGGATTACAGATGTTGGCCGTTCGCCGTATGCAGAGGCGTTGACTGCACATGACCACTGCCCGGCGTTGCGTCTTTTTCCTGCTCGTTCTGGAATGGCTGCTGACACAGGCCAGTGCAACGGCAGCGACTCCAGCGCCATGCAACCAATGGAAGGACTGGCAGTCTTTTATCAACGCTCGCCTGCAAAGCGACGGACGCGTCATCGATCAGCGAAACGAGCAACACCACAGCACCTCGGAAGGCCAGTCCTACGCCCTTTTTTTTGCTCTGGTGGCCAATGATCGCCCCACTTTTTCCCGTCTGCTGGCCTGGACAGAAAACAATCTGGCCGGCGGGGATTTGCAGGCCCGGCTTCCCGCCTGGAGATGGGGACAACGTCAGGATCACTCCTGGGGCATTCTCGACAGTAACTCCGCCAGTGATGCGGATGTCTGGCTTGCCTACACCCTGACTGAAGCCGGTCGCCTCTGGCAGGAACCGCATTATACGGCCATGGCCCGACAGTTGGAGCAGTTGATCCGCCAGAATGAAGTGGTCGATATCCCCGGACTCGGTGCCAGCCTGTTGCCCGCCCCGCAGGGATTTCATCCTCAGGCAACGCAATGGCGCCTGAACCCCAGTTATCTGCCGCTACAAGTTTTTCGTGGTCTGAGCCACGATCTGAATCCATTATGGACCGCCGTGGCAGCAAGCAGCCTGAAAATCCTGATTCAGTCAGCTCCCTTAGGGATTGCACCAGACTGGATTGTCTATGATACACAGCAGGGCTGGTTGCCTGATCCTGACGCTCCAGACATTGGCAGCTATGCGGCCATTCGTGTCTATCTCTGGGCAGGCATGCTGGCTCCGGCCAGCCCGGACGCCGCTCGCCTGCAACCTCAGTTGCTAACCATGACCCGACTGCTAGCACACGCCGAGCACTTTCCTGAGCAAATCAATGCCATGAACGCTAATATTCAGGGCAATGGACCCGCCGGGTTTATAGCGGCGCTACTTCCTTTGCTGCGCAGCACCCATCAAACAGCGTTATTGACCCACCTTGAACAACTCCTTAGTGCTGCTTTACCCGGTCATGCGTTCCCCGATGGTTATTACAATCAGGTATTGTATTTATTTGCCCAAGGGTGGATGGACGGCTATTTCAGTTTTACTGATGAGGGGCAACTGCTTACCCGCTGGACAGCCGCATGCACCCCCAAAAACCACTCCTCACCCTAGTCATTGCTCTCCTCTGGCTGACTACCGCCCTTGGTGCAACGGTAGTCCGTCCTGAGCTGAATGTGCCTTCCGCAAACGCCCAGTTTCCGGTGTCTGCAACGCTACTACTGGATAGTGCTCGTTGGTGGAAAGCCCAAGACCGTGCCGACCTGGCGGTAATTGCTCTGCGCAAACTGCTCTTAAGCAATCCCGACCAAGCGGAAGCCTTAATGTTATTAGCGGAGTTGCAATGGGATCAGCATCAGGAAAAAGCGTTCCAGACGTTGAAAGCACATTTACAACACGTTGCCGAACATTCTCAGCAATACAGTGAACTTTGTGAATTTACCCGTATCCAGACGCAAGAAAAGCAACAACTCCTCCATATTGAATTACTGGCCAAAGCCGGAAATTATCATACGGCCGCCTTGGCAATGCGCCAGCTACTCCCGAATGGCCCTCCCGAAGGAGAACTGGCCCTGCGTTATTATCAGGTACTGGGAAACGACTCCCGGTTCTGGACCCAGGCAGTCACTGGCCTGCAACACTTAGTGCAGGCTATTCCGGGGGATCCCTCGTACCGCAACGCCTTGGCACAACTGCTCCTACTGCGCAAAACCACTGCAGCACAAGGCGTACAGCAGATCGCCCAACTTGTGCAATCGCAACAGATACCTCAGACTCAAGGAGCAGCGCTCTGGCGTCAGGCCGTATTAACTCTTGATGCAGTGCCAGCGCATCGTCGCCCCGTTCAAGCGTATCTGCGCCGTTTTCCCCACGATACCGATGCCATCCGCTTGCTGGCCCGCATCAATGCTGCAACGGCACATACTGCTGCTTTACGGACCCTCTTCCCTGAAGCTGTACTAAAAACACACCCAGATGAGGCTAACGCCTGGGGTGAGCTCGGTCGCATCGCCCTGCAGCGCAGCGATTATCCGGAAGCCGTCCGCTGTTTTACACACGCCTTGCGTGTTGCACGAAACGATGCAGAAAAATGGCACAGTTTACTGAACACTGCCCGTTTCTGGGGACTGCTCCACGAAGCCCGGCAGGCCCGACTGGAGCAGCACTACGGCCAGTCCCGACAATTGCTGGACACCGCATTAACGCTTAATCCCGGACAAGAAGAAGCCCTGACGCAGTACGCCCAACTGGAGGATGCCGAGCAGCACTGGCCGCAGGCAGAACGGTTTGACCGACAGATTCTGGCCACTCATCCCGACAATACCCGTGCCTTATCCAGCCTGTTGCATCTGCTACAGGCACAGCAACGCTGGAATGAGCTGCAACAGTTGCTTGTGTTGTATCGGCAGCAACAGCACCTGGCACTGCCAGTCCAGTCACTGATCGACGGCGCTCAACTGTCCTGGTTACAACAGCAAGCCGATTTTCTGGAAACACACAGACAGTTCACCCAGGCCGCCGCCGTCCTGGAACAGGCCATCGCCCTGGATAGTCATTCTCCTTGGCTACGCTTTCGTCTGGCCAAACTGTACCTGCACCTCGGAAAAAAATCCCAGGCATGGGCGCTAATGTCAGTGCTCTCCCCAACTCCGGCCAACCCCACCTCGATAGAGGATCGGTTTGCCTACGCATTATTTCTCAGCAATCAGAACCAGACCGCTACCGCACTGGCCATCATGCAGGCAATTCCTGAGTCAGAACGTTCGCTGTCGATGCAGCAGTTCTGGCGGCGTTTACAGGCAGACGATCTGTTGCAGCAGCTTCACCCGCACAGCGGTATTCAACCAGCGCCGGAGCGCATTTCCACCCTTCTCCACCAAGCCCAGTCACTGGTCGCCAATAATATCGACCTGTCCTACCCAGTGGCTCGGGAAATTTCCGATCAAGGACAACCCACCGCCGCCATCGCCTGGTTACAATCTGCATTACAGGCTGCTGCCCCTTCTGAAAAACTGTCATGGCAGCTCGCCATCGCCCGCCTGCTCAATCATCAGGAAAATGACCCTCAGTTGGCTAGTGCCATTACCCCCTTACTAAGCCATTTAAAGCAACTGACAGATGCACAAAGTGTTGAATTGATGCATATTCGTCACGATCTGGCGTTGCGGCAAATTAGCCAGAGCCTGAAACGCAAGGATTTTTCCGGGGCACAGGCACAACTGACCAACGCCTTGCTACAAACGCCAGAGTCAGCGGATTTGCTACGGCTACAGGCAGTACTCTATACGGAAACAGGGCAGCGGGATAAAGCCCGTTTATATTATGTTGGTATTCTCCAACACGATCCAGCCAATATTTCAGCCCGTCTGGATCTGTTTGATCTGGATCGTCCGACAATGCGCCCTGATGCGGCTCGGCAAGCATTGCAAAGCATTGCCGGGCTTTTGCCAAAAAATGACTGGGCCAATCAGCTGGCCATCGCGCGTCGCTACCTTCACGCCGGTGAGGTACAGGCTGCCGAGCATCTACTCCCGGCTCCCGATTCCACCCATCCCCTGTGGATCACCCGTGAAACCCTGATCCTGCAAGCGCAAATAGCTGAATCCCGGGGTTCCTGGACGCAGGCCATTATCGACTATCGGCAAGCTGCGGCACTACAACCACCATCGACGCCACCCGGACAGGCTGAACAGGCATTATCCCGTATTGCAGAACGTCGCGATGGTTATATTACCAGTGGATTCAGTCTCTACGACAAGGCAGGCAGTAATGGCACCTCCACCTCCGCCGTTCGGGAAATTCCAACGTTCATCTATCTGCCACTCGGTTATTCAGGCCACTTGTTTGCTCATCTTGACCAGGTGGATTACCAGGCCGGTCGGTTAGCGCCAGACAACTATTCACAGAATCAATTTGGTCAGCTCTACAACCGCAGCACGGCATCTTCTTATACCCCGTTCGAATCTGCAACGGGGATGGCTCCTGGGATCGGTTATGAAACTGAGCACCTGCGCATGGATATAGGCAGTTCCCCGTTGGGGTTCCCCACCCAGAATGTGGTCGGCGGCATCAAATTCTCAGGCTCCACAGCAAATGCTTATGGATCCATCAATATCGCCCGCCGCCCGGTGGACAACAGTCTGCTTTCCTATGCCGGTGCTCAGGATCCACTCACGCACCAGTGGTGGGGGGGTGTCGTCAGCACCGGGCTGGACGGGCGCATTGGACAGGATCTGGGAACGCTCAGTACCTTCTTCAGTGGCGGCTTGCATGTATTGACCGGTACCCAGGTACTGCGTAACGAAGAAATGGACTTAAGCGGTGGTTTTAACCACGATATCTCGCTCACAGACCGTCAAGTGTTCACGACCGGGCTTCAATATACTTTTTGGCGCTTTCAATACAATCTGGATAATTTTACCTATGGGCAAGGCGGGTATTACAGCCCGCAAAGCTATCTTGCTTTAACCTGGCCATTGCGCCTGAGCGGCAAATTTGAGCGTTGGTCGTATCGTCTGTCCGGATCCTTGGGTATTTCCCGTGCCGCTACCGCCGCCATTGCCTATTACCCCACCGACGCGGCCGCACAGTACTTCAGGATGGGTCAGAACAACGCCAGTCCCCCGGTCTATGCCGCCAGCCCAGCCAGCAACAGTCTGTCCTGGAGCCTTGAGAGTGCCCTGGAATACCGTGTTGCCGCACACTGGTTCATTGGCAGCAGCCTGGGCCTGGAACGTTCGCCGTATTACACCCCAAACTTTGCCACATTTTATTTTCGTTACGAATTAACCGCTAAATCCAGTCCCATGACCACCTTGCCCCGACCCGTTACTCCGTATGCAGATTTCTAAACTGATAAAGATTGAGCAGGATCTGAGTTGATGGCCGGGAAGAACTACTGCCTCTGAGTAACCGTATCCGAATGCACGAGTATGTCGGCAACGATGGCAACATCACAGTGTGCCCCATAATCAAAAAAACGATGCATCACCTGACTCCGGCCAGAATACGGCGAAAATCTGCATCATCATGCGTTAATGCCTGCGGAAATGACTCCAGCAACGGTGCCCGGACACGACGTTTCGTCGCCAGATAAGCGCGCCTGTCCAGAGCAGCCAACGCCTTAGCTGTCTCTTCAGCTACAACATTCAACTGATCAACCTCCGTCAATCGATCAAGAAACCCACCGGCAAGCGCTGCCTCGGGTGAGAATATTTCCGCCTGCATCAAAGCACGTTGCAAAACCGAGGGCAATAAACGCGCCCGACACAATTCAACAGCGGTATAGGGCACCGGCAAACCAATAGCCACTTCATTAGCACCAAACTTGAACGTCCCGTGCACACCGATGCGGACATCTGCCGCCATCACCAAGAATAGGCCCATGGCCAACGCATGACCCGGACAGGCCACCACCACCGGCAGCGGTAAGCCGGCAAGACGAGCCGACAAGGCAAAGCCACTGTTCAGCATACGCATGGCTCCATCGCCACCCCCACGCAGCGTCGGTAAATCAAAACCTGCGCTAAACATCCCGTTACGCCCTGTCAGCAGCACAACCGCCTGATCCTGTTCCGCTTGGTTCAGTGCCTGATCCAGTACAGAGATCATCCGTTCGGACATCACATTCGCCTTACCATCATCCAATACAATGCGTGCCACTCCATTGTTCAACTGGTAACTCAGTAATGCATCCATGAATTTTCTCCATTGCAGGGTTGATCTATTATTTACAGGAATGTCTCTCTGTTGTACACATTATTATATATGCGAACGCCTGTTTTTCCTGCTGCTCCCAAAACCACCGCTGCATCAGCCGATGACTGCCGCTTATGCGGGAAAGGAGTGGATTATTTGGCTTCGCCTTCCCTTCGGGCCGTCGCATACCGGCTGTCCATTGGCATCACAATCCTGCTCGATCACCACATAACCGCCATCAAGGTTTTCCAAGTCATTGGCGAAAGCACTCACCGTTCGGATAATCGTATCCGGATTCCACCCTGTCTTATAATTCATGCGTTCCCCTTCCACTATACGCTGCCGCAGTAGATCGGTTAGGTTGAAGGGCAGCTTGGCCATCTTAGAAACACCCCACTGGTTTAACTGATAGAATCAAACTTCGAATTCAAGCGTAATACTACGAATACATCAGGATTGAACACATGCATCCGTTCTGTCATGTGAACCTCGTTGTACATTTATAATGTATTTCCCAATTTTATGGACGAATAAAAACACCAGAATGGCTGCTTTTATTTAATCTTTTTCGGATGTGTCATCAGCTTCAGCATCAGGAACATCTGCTGCATTTAGCAATCTTCGTTCAGCTAACCATTCCAATCGTAAAGCTTGTGTATGCAATACAGTTCTAAGATGTTTGGTCACTTTTCTTTCACTGATGGTTTGTGCCAATCGTGAAATAGTTTGACTTCTGCGGGCAATTCTAACATCTGGATGCTCACGAATTTTTTTAACTTCATCCGAAACGATTACACACTCATGTGCAGTAGGAATTTCTACTTCCACTTGTGGTGTAGGTGGCTCTTTTTCGTTCAGGATCGCATTAAACCTGGATTTTAAAATAGCCTGAGTGTATATCTTATGTTCCAGAGCATCCAAAATTTTTTGTGCTACTTTAAATTCAGGAGTTTTTGCTTTGGTACCTTCCAATTCGGGAAGTGGATAAACGACGATTTTGTACACCTCAAACGGATCCAAAACGTTCATTGCAACGGCATCAGTTCGTTGATTGGTGAGATGTCTTCGTATTCGTATACGCAATGACTCTTTGGTTTGACCAACATAAATCGGCTCACCATCGTAATCATAAAATGAATAGACACCCCATTGATAATTTCCAACCTTTATCTGTTGGTGATCTTGGGGATTTTCAACCAATCTGTTCAAAAACTGCTCTAATAGTCTCCGCAGTTCGGAAGTTTCAAATGGGAGACTAGTCGTTGAATCAGTTAGTAAAGGTAGTGCCGCTACTTTCTCTTTTTTGTTCTTTCCAGCCATAGAAACCCTTATGCAACATTAAGTTGTACCTGTGGCTGTGCATTTAAACTGAAGGTAGGAAACAATATATTCTGATTAATATGAGCCACTACAGGCACAACCACGCCGTCACCTATGAGGTGATACGCTTCATTGTACTTCGTTGGCAAAATATAATTTTCTGGCAATCCCATTAATCGTGCCGCTTCACGTGGGGAAATCAATCTAGATCTAATCTGATGACCATCAACCACCATGATAGTTTGACGACTTGAACCGCCGCTTGGTGTCCTTAAACACCCTGCTACACCATCAAAACGCACTTCAGCACGTTGAATTCCTTCACGAGTGCGTTTGTAAATAGTTCCAACTTGAACTCGCCCTGCATTTTGAGCAGTAAGGACCTTTTCACGGTTCAAGGGAGTCATCATAGAAAGGATTCGTTGAGTTTCCTTCTGGGTATTCCACTTGACACCTTGTGGTTCATCTTCAATGATGTCATCCAAGGTTATTAATTGCTGTGTGGGTTCTGGCATCTTCCACCACTTCCATTTATTCTTAACTTTCTTTGGAAATGCGTTATATGCACAAATTAATTTATCTGGATGCCATGCAGGTGAAGGATGTTCGCAAATGATCCGATCTGGAATCGCTAAGGATTCATCAACACAAATAATAAAAACTCGTGGCCTGGATTGCGGAACAAAATGAACTGCATCAACCACAACAGCACCAAAGTTATAACCGTCACCTGCTACACACTTTGCAATTGCTACAAAATCTTTACCATCATGCGAGGTCAATGTTCCATAAACATTTTCCAATACAATCATGGAAGGTTTACGATTTTGTGTTTTCAGCTTTTTAATCAGCTTCCAAAATCCCCAAAACGTGCCAGAACGTTCACCTTTCAGTCCGGCACCATTTCCAGCAAGTGAAAGATCCTGACATGGGAATGATGCCCACGCTAAATCAGCATGACCAGGTAGAACCGAAACGGGTATTTTGTTGATGTCTTCAACGAGAAGATGATCATCACTCCAATTGGTACGATAAGAACTTGCCTTATGCTCTGAAAAATCATTTGCAAATGTACAGTTCCAGCTATCGCCTAAACCTGCGCGTGCCATTCCACCACCAGCAAAGAATTCAAAGAAGTTAGGCATGTTTTATATTGGCAGGCATGGTAAAAGAAGTGATGATTTTACCATGCCTATTTAAACAGGTCAAAGCAATTTTTTTCAGTATGAAACCATAAAGATACAGTGATCAATTGATTCTGCACACTCCAGAGAATAGCCACCATCATTGCGTTATCAGCACTGTGAGGAGAAATATCATGATATTCCTTAGTCATTTTAGATCCATTACAGCCGTTTTTATCATTTCACTTTGTTTTTTAATGGCATTAAATCATAAAATACAATGACTTGTTGTCTAAATACAAATCACCGGCTACACTGGGGCCCATGCCTCTGCTGACTCCATTCACATCCGACTATATTTGAGATTACCATGAAAATATCCTCGTCTGACACATCGGCCTGCACACCTGCATTCCCGGACGGATCACTTCCCCCCAGGAATATGCGCAAAATTGCCTCAACACTCCTGGCCATGGTGACACTCCTGTGGCTGGGGTTGTTGTGTCTGCATCATTACTACCCTATCGCTGACCGCTGGATGAAGATGCTTGATACCCTTATTAACACCGGGCTGGAAGCGGCCATTGTTGGCGGTCTTGCTGACTGGTATGCCATTACAGTACTTTTTCATAATCCATGGCCGAAAAAATTGCCGCTACCGGATATAATTCGGGAACATACCGAAATCATCCCACGTAATAAAAACCGCATTGCCAGAGAACTGGCGCATTTTGCCCAGGAACATTTTCTTGCTCCTGCTCAGCTCAAGTCCGCATTGACACCGCACGATCTGAGCGCTGTTTTTGCAAAAAAACTGTTAAATGACAAAATAATTCGCTCCATCAGTAATGAACTGCGACAAATTTTCATCAAACTGCTGGAAACACTGGAAGATCCTAAGGTAGAAATGTTTCTGCGAACCACTATTATTCAATGGTGTCAGACGATTGATCTAAAAAAACTGGTGGGAGAAGGCTTCACCATAGTCACAGATAATGGAATTCACAAAGACGCACTGCAGTGGGGATTGCTTCAGGTGGATACCTGGATTTCTTCACACCGCACTGAAATTAAAAACAAACTTAAAGTTCTGCTTGATGCATCAACAATGGCTCCCTTAATTACACTAGCCCGGGTGTTTACCAGTCCTGAAGATAAAATTGTAACGGAATTACTGGAAAACGTACGTAAAATCATCACAACCCCAGATCACCCGCTGCGCCAGGATCTTGATCGCTTCATGGATGAATACAACGGAAAACTTCGACGCCATCATTCCAATGAACAACTGGCACTGGAAGCGCTACGCAGCAAACTACTGAACTCTGAAGAAGTCAGTACGTTTGTCACTCAAGTTCTGCGAAATCTGTGTGATCGGCTGCGCCTTGATCTGATGAGTAAAAACCCGGAATTACTGCATTTTCTGGAAAAAACAGTCAAGGAAAACGCCAACCGCCTGCTGGCCGAGGAAAATTCCGAGGTGCGCCAGCTCATCAATCAGCGCCTCTGCGAGCTCGCCGTGCATTATTCCGAAGATTACTCTAACCTCATTGTAAGCTACATCAACAATATAATCATGAAATGGGATGGTCTTACACTGGCGGGCATCATTGAAGAAAAAGTGGGTAATGACTTGTACGCGATACGGATTAATGGAGTTCTCATGGGTTTTGCGATCGGCTGCTTCCTAGGCCTGGTTAACCTGTTGTTTCATCATTAAACTGGAGAGGAACAGCCTGAGTATCAATGGCTGTTCCTCTGTACCGCCTGGCAGGAATAACTACCTATACAACATCAGGGTTCCAGAGTAATTGCCAAAATAATCTGATTATTCTGGCGATTGACAATCAACTCCACGGGTTTGCTCACGGGTAATGCCCGCACCGTATTTAAATAGGATTGTACATCTTTAATGTCCTGATGATTGATTCGTAAAATCACATCCCCCGGACGCACACCAGCCTGGGCAGCGGGACCATCAAAAATCTGCGTCACTACCACCCCTCCCTTAATGGTCAACGACTGCTTTTCCTCTGGCGTCAAGTCACGGATATAGAGACCTAAATGATGACTGCTGCCTTCCTGCTGTGCTGCAGCATTGCCCTGATCATGCCCCTCATCCGGTAAGGCACCAACAACAAAAGGAATTTTTATGGTTTTTCCAGACCGGACTACGGTTAGTTCATGGGTTGAACCGACTAAGGCCCGACCCACCCGCTGTGGCAATTCACTGGATAAGCCGATTTCCTGCGCATCATAGGCGGTAATCACATCACCAGATTTTAGTCCTGCCTTCGCTGCCGGAGTGTCAGGTACCACATTGGACACCAGTGCTCCCGCCGCTTTAGGTAATCCATAAACATCGGCTAAATCTTTAGTAACTTCCTGAATTTCTACACCGAGATAACCACGCTCCACTTTGCCGTGTGATTTAATCTGAGCAACGACATCCATTGCCACATCGATGGGAATAGCAAAAGACAGCCCCATATAACCACCGGATCGGCTATATATCTGCGAATTAATGCCTACGACTTCACCTCGCATATTAATCAGGGGCCCTCCGGAGTTTCCCGGGTTAATCGGCACATCCGTCTGAATGAAGGGCACATAGGCTTCATTGGGTAATGAACGTCCCTTGGCTGAAACAATTCCCTGGGTCACCGAGTAATCAAAACCAAACGGGGCACCAATAGCAACGACCCATTCTCCAACTTTCAACTGATTCGGATCACCCAGTTTCACTACCGGTAAATGATGGGCTTCAATTTTCAGCAAGGCAATATCCGCCCGCTCATCCGTACCAATCACCTTCGCCTTTAACTCCCGACGGTCAGACAACTTGACCATAATCTTACTGGCCCCATGGACAACATGGTTATTCGTCAGAATATAACCATCGGCAGAGATAATAAATCCCGAACCCAAAGATTCAGTCACCTGTGGCGATGGTGTCTGCGGTTGCATCGGCCCCAATTGACCACCAAAAAACTGACGCAACAACGCCTGCGGATCCTGTGTACTCACGGCTTTAGAAGTCGCAGTAATATTGACCACCGCCTGTTTATTGGATTCAACCAACCCGGTAAAATCCGGAAGATCAGCCCAGGCACCTGGAAAATTCAGTAAAAAGCCAAAAAAAAGCACCAACAACGCATAAGGCACCGACAATCGTTGTGAATCAGGGTATGGCATGGTTTTCCTCTCATTTTTCTGCAATGACATGGTTCATTTCCTCAACAAGACAAGTAAACAACATCTTTATGCTTATATAACAACACCCCAGCATCTGACAACAAGTCACACCATTTCCTCATCCTAGCCTATCCGATCTATTCTTGGGTCGGAATTTATCAAGCCCGACAACGACCCACCTGTCGCCATACAACCATCAGGCGATGGACTGTGACCATTCTCTGGTCAGTATTTAATTTTAACGGTAACACCACTGACCAGCCTTGCACGGGTAACATTAAAAGCATGCGCTAATTATAAATAAGAGAAATCTGAAAATACATGATTTTTATGAATTGTTTTTTTAATATTCAACAAAGGAATTCTGTATAATATTGAGTTTTTGAAAATACACATAAATATTCATTGATAACTCATACAATTAAATAACATCAGAAAAAATGGTTTTATCACACTATAAAACATGACATTATTTTAATAATTTGCATAAAAACACGTTATCAACATCACTTCCAGCAATGCGACCGAAGTTCCTAACCGCACTCGACGCATACCTCCATTATAATCATTAAAACCACAACCATTAGATGATTTGCATATTCTCTGTGTATGGGTTTCGCAACAGGGAATGAAGAACCCCCATAAAAAATTACTGTATTTCTACAATACATTATTGCAATTGATTGTTTTTTGTGTTACGGCCTCCCGTTCACAAGTCTGGTAGCCAGACGTAGTTGCCTACGGCACATTATGGTCGCCTTCGGGTTGCCACGCATTGTTTTCATGATTTTAAAACAGGGGTCGATTGCTGCCATATCCGGACTCTGATCGAGGCTGAGCCACGAGTCCCTGATGGATTTCTGCTGGACTGATCCCAATCAAGCAGTCACTCCGGACGCATATTGAGCCGTACGGGTTTTTCTGTCCACGGTTTGACCTGTTTTGCCATCATGCATTCAGTGCCGGTGCAATCGGTGGTACTACCTCTCTCGTTACGTTACATCCATCATACCGTTTTTCACTCAACGACTCGGGTTCATCAAGCAACAGCCTCAGGAGCCTGGTAGGCTTCTTTTCGGGTCAAGACCGCCCAGACAATTCGTGCGGTCTTGTTGGCCTATGCAACCGCCACAACATTGGCCGGGCACTTCTGGGTCACCCGGGTATCGGCATCCGGCTTATACCCCTTGGCTCGTACCACCGCTCGGGCTCCATGAATCAACAAGGTGCGCAAATAAACGTCTCCTCGTTTGCTGACAGAGCCGACATGGTTGAGATATCGCCTTCGCCGGGAAGTGGTTCCCATCGCCCTGTGTGTGTGCGAAAAGAAGCGATATAGTCCGTTCCTCTCTGCGTCAAGCGTGCGATTATTGATTCAGTTTCTTCATCCCTGAGCATAATCAGCAAATGAATGCCATAAGTTTTGACACAAATCTGATCATGCTGCATCTGATTTCTGAGGATCGTTTGGAGTTCGGCTACATCCCGCTTGATGGTGGCGGTCATGATGAATACCTGGTGTGTATCAGACCTGCAGAGTATAGCCTGCAAATTTCCAGCGAAAAGGCTTGGCGTTCTCATTCTGGTTGGTGATGAATGATGAAAGTCATGGTGCGTTGCCGCAAATGATCGGTGCTGGTATGACTGGCATTGCGTAAGACCTTGCGACTGAAAATGCCA
>JAJXWR010000052.1 GCA_021781515.1 Pseudomonadota bacterium | reverse complement strand
ACCTCGATGATTCCACAGATATTCTTGACAGGAGTTGAAAACACGAGTCCCTAGCTTTTGAGCAATATGCGAACCTATCCGATCTTGAAATCCCGCTGCATTCTTATGCTCAATAGCGATATGTTGAAAATTGGCATCACTAAACCGATGTGCCACCAGTACCGCATTAAATGCTTCCGATCGAGCTTTATGTGCGGCACGTTGTTTATCAGTCGCTTGTGATCCAGTGGCTCCACGAGGCATCTTTCTTGCGGCATCCCATGCCGGATCATTCCTGATTGCATCGACAATGCCTAAACCATCCTAAACCATCCTGAAGCGTTGTGTTAATCAGTCGCTTGGCCGCTTCAAGAATACCCTCTATACGACGATTATCCTCGCCTGTGGTATCCAGCGCCAATTCTACGACATGAATTTGCTTCTTTGGTTTTGCCATTAGACGTATTTCTGTTCAATATATTGTTTGATGACTTCCAATGCGATACCAAACCGCAGGGTATTTGCAGGAACAGGTGACATTACCGTTCGATTTATATGGAACGGCATTTTTGTACATAGTTGAATTATAGCTGATTATTATTACAAAATAAATACGTAAACTGCATTCGTTCACCCCATGGCTAAAGCCAGGGGCTTGCGCTCACACTTTGGTCAGCACGGCGTCGAGTGTATGCTGCGCCTGATCAACGGTGCGATGGAGCGTATCGAGGAACCAGGCAAGCCACTCGGTGATGTCCAGCGACCGTTTCTGGGTCCGCTCCAGGATGTCGTAGTAGGCCTTGCGTTCCCGCTGGATCTGCGCCGACAGACTGTAGAAGCGCTGGGGACTGCCATCGGCACGGGCCAGGAACAAATCACCGATGGTCCGGGCGATACGGCCATTGCCATCGTCGAACGGGTGCAGAGTGACAAACCACAGATGGCTGAGGCCTGCTTTGAGCAGCAGTGGTTCGTTTGAAGGGCTATTGAGCCAGTCCAGGAATCGGTCAGTTTCCGTCTCCAGGCGATCGGCGGGCGGTGCCTCGAAATGCACCTTATGGCGGCCGATGGGGCCAGACACCACCTGCATCGGGCCGCTGACATCCTCGCGCCAGCCGCCGACCTTGATCTTGGAAAGACCGGAGTAGCCGGTAGGAAACAGCGCAGCGTGCCAGCCGAACAACCGCTCACGCGACACTGACGCCTGGCAGTTGGCGGCGGCATCAAGCACCATCTCGACCACACCTTCAATGTGTCGATCCACTGGGGCCAGGGCACCGATGTCCACTCCTAGCCTGCGGGCGATGCTTGAGCGAACGGATTCAACATTGAGTTGCTCGCCTTCGATCTCGCTGGTCTTGACTACGTCTTCGGTAAGTGTCGCGAGGCTCGCCTGATTGCGCAGTGTCATACCTACGTCCGCCAAACGGCCCATCAAAAGTCCCTGGGCTCGACTGACCTCGGCCATGGGGCCGGCCAACGCCGCCAGGTCGAAGCGCCAGTTCGGCCAGTCGCTGGCCTGCCAGATGTATTTGTAATCACCGCTATTCATGCGGAGATTATGGACTGGATTTTCCGCATGTGCAAGTTATTCACCGCACCCTATGCGTCGAAAGATGGTGCTATTTGCCGCACGAGGGCGCTGAAACAAGGGGTGTACTGCCGGAATGGGTGTGCTTTTGGGTGTGACGACTGACGCCGCCGGACGGGGGCGATTGCGCAACGCTGATGGAATCGAACTGATGGCCGATGCGCTCCGCATCGGAGGGCTTGAACTCAAATAGCTGACCCCATGACAACGCTGTTCGCTGCAGAAGCCAAGCTCGGTGTTCGGTGCAGCCGCTTGTCACCGGGCAATTCTGGTGGCAGCGGCTTCATGGTGCCATTTCTGTGCTCTTTCAGTTAGTATGATACAAGTATTATGCAGATACCGAAAGCAGTGCAAGCCATTTTGTCTGCAAAATGCGTGTTTTTCAGACAAATAAGCAACAGTCTTGAGTGCGGCCGGGCAACCGGCAGTCGTAGGCAGAGCAATTACTCGGCAATGGTCTTCATCATGTGGCGCTGAGGGATAGAATGAATTTAGCCGGCGGTCTCTGCTGAATTTTCTTGAATATGGCGGCGTATTCCTCTAGAATTTATCGCCCTTGGGTTATTCCCGGGCTTGGGCTTGTCCCACCACTCCTTGTCATGCGTGGTTGATTGACATGACTGTTAATCCGTGAGGAGCTTTACGTACTATGCGACACTATGAAGTTGTATTTCTGGTGCACCCGGATCAAAGCGAGCAAGTGCCAGCGATGATTGAGCGTTATACGGGTATTATCAAAGAAGCCGGTGGAGTGATTCACCGTCTGGAAGACTGGGGACGCCGTCAACTGGCTTATCCTATCAACAAGATTCACAAGGCACATTATGTGCTGATGAATATTGAAACGACACAGGAACCTCTGAAAGCGCTTGAAGATGCCTTTCGCTATAACGATGCGGTGTTGCGCAATCTGGTGATTCGCCGGGATGAGGCGATTACTGGGGAATCTCCCCTGGCCAGGAGTGCTGAGGAAAAACGCAGCCGTAAACCACGGGCTGAAGGTGGTGATGTTGAATCACCAATTGCTGAAGACAGCGAAGATTAATCGGACACTCGATCGTTCTGGAGAAAGAAATGGCACGTTTTTATCGTCGTCGCAAGTTCTGCCGATTTACGGCAGAAGATGTCAAATACATTGATTACAAAGATCTGGAAACTTTAAAACAGTACATTACCGAAAACGGCAAAATTGTTCCGAGTCGTATTACTGGAACCAAAGCCCGCTATCAGCGTCAGTTGTCACTGGCGATCAAGCAGGCACGTTTTTTGGCGCTGATGCCTTATACCGACAACCATCAGTAATGACGGCACTGCATATTGTAGAGGGATGTGATGGAAGTTATTCTGCTTGAAAATGTCAAAAAACTGGGTGTATTGGGGTCACGGGTTCAGGTACGTGCGGGTTATGGACGTAATTTTCTGATTCCCAAAGGCAAGGCGGTACCCGCAACAACGGCGAATGTGGCGTCTTTTGATGCACGGCGTGCTGAGCTTGAACGTCAATCTGCGGAAAAACTGGCGTTGGCGCAGGGACGTGGGCAAAAATTGCAGGAACTGGTGGTGACGCTGGCCGTGAAGGCGGGGGACGAAGGCAAACTGTTTGGTTCTGTGGGTACACGGGATATTGCCGATGCCATCAGCAAAGCCGGTGTGGCCGTGGATAAATCGGAAGTGCGTTTGCCCAATGGTCCCTTGCGCAATACAGGGGAATACATGGTGGATATCCATGTTCACGCTGACGTGACGGCAGCGGTGCGTATCAACCTGATCCAGGAATAAAAACTGATTCAGGAATAAAAAGTCAGCAGGCTGAGTGGCCAGGGACCTGGTGCAGATTCTCAGCCTTGTTCGACTGAAGTTATTGCGAATGACCAGACGCTCGGGTTTGTGCCAGGGCGTCTTTGGTATTAGTGAACTGCAATTGATTTTGCCCTTGCTGAAAAATTCTGACGGGTTTGTTGAACCTGTCGCTTCTGTATACCTGTTACCTGTGGGTATTTAAAATGACTGAAGCAATGTCTATGCCGATGGGGGGGCAACCGCCGCACTCGTTAGAGGCAGAACAGGCAGTCCTTGGGGGATTGTTGCTGGATTCTGCGGCCTGGGAACAAATAGGTGATGTGCTGCAGGTGGATGCTTTCTATCGCAAAGAGCACCGGGTGCTATTCCATGCGATAAGTGAACTGCTGCAAAAAGACAATGTGTGTGACATTGTGACCTTGCCCCAGTTTTTAACGAACTTGGGAACGCTCGATGAAGCCGGCGGGATGGCCTATATTGGTGAACTCATCAATAATACACCGCCTGCGATGAATTTGCGTGCGTATGCCAAAGTGGTGCACGAGCTTTTTGTGCGACGTACGCTGGTGCGGGCCTCGTATGAGATTATTGACCGGGCCTATCGTCCAGAAGGGCGTAGCACTGAAGAAATCCTGGATTACGCCGAAAAAAAGATTTTCATGATTGCGGAAAACCAGCAAACGGAGGAAGGACCCAAGAGCCTGAAACCGTTGCTGAAATCGGCACTTAAACGCATTGATGAACTCTATCACTCAGGTGGGGCTTTAACCGGATTAAGCACGGGTTTTGAGGAGTTGGATCAGCGGACGGCCGGGTTGCAAAAAGGGGATCTGGTGATTGTGGCGGCCCGACCCTCGATGGGAAAGACGACTTTTGCCATGAATATGGTGGAAAATGCCCTGCTGGAAGCCAAGAAACCGATTCTGGTGTTTTCCATGGAAATGCCCGCCGAGCAACTGGTCATGCGTATGCTGGCCTCACTGGGGCGTATTGATCAGACCCGACTGCGTACCGGGGTCCATCTGGTGGAAGAAGACTGGAGTCGTTTGACCTCGGCGGTGAATCTGGTCAATGGTCGGCCGTTGTATATTGATGATTCTCCGGCGTTGACGCCGATGGAAGTCAGAAGCCGGTCGCGGCGTTTGAGCAAGGAAGTGGGAGAGCCGCTCGGATTGATTATGGTCGATTATCTGCAATTGATGCGAGTTCCTGAAGCGGCGAATAACCGGGTCAATGAAATTTCCGAGATATCTCGTTCGCTTAAGGCACTGGCCAAAGAGATGCACTGTCCGGTGCTGGCGCTTTCCCAGTTATCCAGAGCCGTTGAGAATCGGCCCAATAAACGTCCGGTCATGTCCGATCTGCGTGAATCCGGGGCCATTGAACAGGATGCGGATCTGATCATGTGCATCTATCGTGATGAGGTCTATACCAAAGAAGAATCCAAAGAAAAAGGCGTTGCAGAAATCATCATTGTGAAACAGAGAAATGGGCCGATCGGTACGGTGCGTTTGGGTTTTCAGGGGCAGTTCAGCCGTTTTGAAAACCTGACAACGGATTATAGTCATTTGACACAGGACGATTAGCCGCCATGCCCCGGACGTACTGCAGTATCAGTCACGCAGCCTTGCGGCATAATTTGCAACGGGTTCGGCAGTTACGGCCTGAGGCCAGTATTCTGGCCATGGTCAAGGCCGATGCTTATGGGCATGGCCTCGTTGAGGTGGCAAAGGCGTTGCAGCCTGGGGTGGAAGCGCTGGGGGTGGCTGTTTTAGACGAAGCGATTGTTTTGCGTCAGGCGGGGATTAAAATTCCTGTGGTATTGATGCAAGGAGTCTTTTCTCTTCAGGAACTCGCTGCGGCACGGATCCATGATCTGCAACTGGTGGTGCATCAGCAGCGTCAGCTGGACTGGTTGCTGCAGACACCCGGGACACCGTTGACGATCTGGCTGAAAGTAAATACCGGGATGAATCGCCTGGGGTTTCGTCCAGAAATGTTGCCTGGAGTCTGGAGCCAGTTACAGCAGGCAACAGCAGTCCGCCAGATTATTTTAATGACCCATCTGGCGATGGCGGATATGCCAACGGAATCATTAACGTCGCAACAGCATCACTGTTTTATGGCCTGTCAGCAGTCCCTGGGGATTGCGGATGCACAGACGTCGCTGTGCAATAGTGCCGGTATTCTGGCCTGGCCGCAGTTGGGTGGTCATTGGGTGCGGCCGGGGTTAATGCTGTACGGTGCTTCCCCCTTTGCAGCTCAATGTGCGGCCGACCTGCAGTTGCAGCCGGTGATGCGGCTGTACTCCAGAGTCATGGCCATTCAGCAGGTACGTGCCGGGGAAATTGTTGGTTATGCCGGCTGTTGGCAAGCCAAGGAAGATCAGCGTATTGCAATTGTCAGTTGTGGCTATGGCGATGGTTATCCGCGTACGGCACCGAGCGGAACTCCGGTAGCGATTGAAGGGGCGATTTATCCGCTGGCAGGTCGAGTGTCGATGGATATGCTGGCGGTGGATATTGGCCATGCGCCGGTGTCTGTGGATGCGGAGGTGGAACTCTGGGGGGAACAGGTACCGGTGGATGCCGTGGCGGCGGCTGCTGGCACCTTAGCCTATGAACTGTTCTGCAAGGTTACAGACCGGGTGCCATTTTATCAAAGGATTCACTGAATGCAGTGTGCTGAAATCAGGGAGTAACCCATTGGCAAAAGTCCGTTTTAGTTATGTCTGTCAGGAGTGTGGCGCACTGAGTGCACAGTGGGCAGGGCAGTGTACTTCCTGTGCCGCCTGGAATACGTTGCAGGCGCTAGCCGATACGGCACCCCGATCCGGACGTCAGCGGACGCAACAACAAGGATTTTCCGGGGTGTTAAGCCCCGTACATACCCTGGAAAATGTGCCTTTTAGTGAGGAACAGCGGCGAAGTTCTGGAATGACTGAACTGGACCGGGTACTGGGTGGCGGGCTGGTCGAAGGGTCGGTGGTGTTGATTGGCGGGGATCCGGGAATCGGCAAATCGACGTTGTTGTTGCAGTCCATGACGCATCTGGCGTTGCAAGAAAAAGCACTGTACATCACGGGAGAAGAGTCGCTGGCACAAGTGGCGATGCGTGCCCGGCGTCTGGAACTGCCCTTGGGGCAATTACAGGTGATGGCTGAGGTATCGGTGGAGGCTATTTTAGAGGTGGCTCAGCAACATAAACCGACCGTGATGGTGATTGACTCAATACAGACTGTATTTACTGAACAGGTACAGGCCGCTGCCGGTGGTGTTTCCCAGTTGCGCGAAAGCACCGCATTGTTGACCCGTTTTGCCAAGCAACAGGGGGTCTCACTGATTCTGGTGGGCCATGTGACCAAAGAAGGCGCACTGGCCGGGCCACGGGTGCTGGAACACATGGTGGATGCTGTACTCTACTTTGAGGGTGAGCAGGATAGTCGTTACCGGATGATTCGTGCGGTAAAGAATCGTTTTGGCGCAGTCAATGAACTGGGGATTTTTGCCATGACGGATCGGGGCCTGAAAGAAGTCGCCAACCCGTCAGCGATTTTTTTATCCCGCTTTCCGGTGCCGATTGCCGGTAGTCTGGTGATGGTAACCCGGGAAGGTTCGCGCCCCCTGCTGGTGGAAATTCAGGCACTGGTGGATCAGTCTGGCGGCAATGGAACTTTACGCAGGGTAGCGGTGGGTCTGGATGCCAATCGCTTAGGCATGTTGCTGGCGGTGCTGCATCGGCACGCAGGCGTTTCGTGTGCGGGCCAGGACGTGTTTATCAACGCTGTGGGGGGCGTCAAGGTGGTGGAAACCGGTGCGGATCTGGCGGTGTTGCTGGCAGTCGTGTCTTCACTCAAAGGCCGGGCACTGGCGCATGACCTGATCGTTTTTGGGGAAGTGGGCTTGTCTGGAGAAATCCGTCCGGTGGCCAATGGCCAGGAACGCTTGCGGGAAGCACGCAAACATGGGTTTACCCGGGCGATCGTACCGAAAGCCAATGCGCCCCGCAGTCCGATTGCGGGGCTGGAAATTCTGCCGGTCATGACCTTGCAAGAAGCACTGGGGCAAATTTAAGCTATTCTTTAGCGCATCCTAGGGGAACTATGCCCGAAGAAGATTGTATGAAGAAGGTTGTATGAAAAAGATTGTCCGATGAACAACGCTGGATCAACAGAATTTAAAATGGCCAAAAAGCCCAAGACCGAGAACTTTTATGAGGCAGAGCCTGTCAGTACTGAGACCAGTAATCAGGAATCCCTGATCCGCGGGTTGCTGGAAGATGGCTATATGTTAGGTTTTCCACAACCGCTTGAGTCGGCTTTTTTGCTACAGCACAATGAAGAAGCCTTTGAGACCCAGAAAAAAACAGCCTTTGGCTTGATGCTCTTTGCCGTGTTTGTCGGACTGGCACAGGGGGGGCTGATCTGGAGGATGACGCCCTCCGTCTGGGTCGTGCATGATTTACTGACCTGGACCATGGGTTTCTGGCTGGTGCTCGGCTCACTGTCGCTGGCCATGCTGGCAACCCGGGTGCGACAACTGCGCCCCTGGTACATTCCGCTGCGCTGGTTGACCTGTTATATGGCGGTGCTAGTGGTTCAGGTCTGCAGCTGGTCTTTGCGCTATGCCTATTTTGGTCGGCTATCGGGTTATCTGGTGCTGTTGGTGATTCTGGCGGTCTTTGGTTTCAGTCGTATGCGTATGGTGGCGGCGCTGACCATTGTGCTGATGGCGACATTCTCGGCTTTAGGTCTGGCCTTACTCATGCAGACCTGGCCGGACTGGCTGGAATTTTTTCAATACATGGGATTGAGTTTATCCTATGGGATATTTATGGGTGCCTTGCTGGAGTATCGTGACCGGCGGATATTTTTGCAGGAACGTCTGCTGGAAGTGGAAAAGGCCACTTTGGAAAAAATGGGACAGGAGCAGGATCGCCTGGCCCGGCATGATCGGCTCACGGGATTAATCAACCTGCATTATTTCAGGGAATTGATGGAGCGGGAGTGGGAACGGGCGTTGCGGGAAAAACATGCCATTAGCTTGCTGCATATGGATGTTAAAAATTTCTCGGCGTTTAATCAGCGGTATGGCTATGCGGCGGGTGACCGTTGTCTGGCCGCTCTTGCCCGTACCTTTGAACAAGTCAGTAAACGGGCAGTGGATGTCTGCGCACGTTATCGCCGTGACGAATTTCTGTTATTGCTCCCCAATACTCAGGCACAGGGAGCCCGGGCGGTCATTGATGTCATTGAAGCGGCTGTCAGGCGTCTGGAAATTCTGCATGAAGAGGAGACGTCCGGGTTGCTGCGTGTCGAAATGGGCATGGCCACCATGGTGCCCATGCTGGCACAGAATCCAGAGGATCTGCTGAAAGCCGCCGAAGAGTCGTTGCGCCTGATCCAGTCGTCTACGACGGATACGGCCATTGTCTGGTAATTGCAGAGGAGCCCATAGCGGGCGGGGGTGGGGGTGATGAGTAAAGAGCGCACATCGGGCACCGGTAAAAGCACAGCTAGAGGAAGGTTGCCGGGTTTCAGGGATTTCAACCCGGATGATGCGGCACCGCCTTGTGATGAAGCCGGAGCGGATTTACAGCTGACTTATTTGGGGACGGCCGGCTTTGTTCTGGAAAAAGCAGACCGATGCCTGGTACTCGATCCTTATGTGACGCGCAGCAGTGCCTGGGAGACACTGACCCATCCGCTGGTTCCTGATGCGGCATTGATTGCTCAACTGATTCCCCGGGCCGATGAGGTGTTGGTGGGGCATGCGCACTATGACCACGTCCTGGATGCACCGGTGCTTTGCCAGCAGACAGGCGCTCGACTGATTGGCTCTGAAGCGGTGATGCATGTGGCGCGGGCCGCTGGCGTGGCGGAGGCGCAACTGTGTCCCTTGCAAGGATCCTCTGAAGTGGCCTGCGGCACCTGGCGGGTGCGGAGTTTGGTGTCCCGGCATGGCAAAGCGATTTTTGGGCGAGTGCCTTTCCCAGGGGATATTAGCGCACCGCCGCCGTGGCCGCCACGGGTGCATCAGCTCAGACACGGCCAAGTGTTCAACTGGTGGATTGATGCGGCGGGTTTCCGTCTGGTGCACATAGACTCCGCTGATTTTTTTACTGAACAATTGCAGGGATTGCAGGCAGATATTGTCTGTTTATGTACGGTGGGCCGACAGCACCGGCCGCATTATGTACGGGACGTGGTGGAGCAGTTGCGCCCCCGCTATATTTTGCCCTGTCATTGGGATACGATGATGACACCGATTCAGGAGCCGGCGCAGCTGATTCCTGGTGTTGATCTGCCAGGTATGGTGCGGGAGATTGAGGCGATGGGGGTTATTCCTCTGGTAACGCCGCTGTTAGGTGTGCATCGGTTTTGCACCACTGCGGCAACCAGTGCAGACTGGCGGCGGTAGATCCCCGAGGGTGGTACTCGGCACCGATAAACCCCTGGTAATCAGAGAGGCTGAGTTGTCGCAGCAACGGCTGGAAGTCGATTTGTCCAGTGCCTGGGGCACCGCGCCCGGGAAAATCAGCAAACTGAACATGTCCCAGACGCTGTTGGTGCCGTTGCAATAAGACGGCAGTATCGGCTTGCAAGTGGGCGAGGTGGTAAAAATCGGCTTGCCAGGCAATGCGCTGATCGGGGCATCGGCGGAGTACGGTTTCGGTGAATTCGACTGAATCAATCAGAAAACCGGGCATATCGTGCGGATTCAGGGTTTCAAAACAGGTCTGGATGCCATGCGGCCAGAATACATCGGCAGCATGTTGCAGATTATGGATAAAGACCTCCAGAGCAGTTTGCCGCTCAGTCACCGCACAATGCCCCGCCAGAACATTCAGGCGAGGGATTTTTAAGGTTTGCGCATAAAGTAGGGCCAAGGCGATGGCCTGATCAAAAGCCGTGGTGGACTGGGCATGACAGGCTATCCCTGCACCCCCTTGCAGCAGATCACCGGCAGGCAGGTTGATGAGTACCAGTTGCAGGGCATGTTGCTGCAACTGCTCAGCCAGCCAGAAGCGGTCCATTTCGTAAGGAAACTGGATTTCAACGGCGGAAAATCCACAGTCCCTGGCGGCACGAAAACGCTCGGCCCACGGCAGTTCCTGAAATAACAGCGACAGATTAGCAGAAAACTGTAACATGTTCAGTGAACATCAGGTGGTAAAAAATCAGGATAGAGGTCAATAATGCGACTTAAATCGTCATTTGACCATGATTTGAGTGCGGTCGCCAATTGTTGCAGGGCCTTTTCCGCTACTGGCAGGGACAGGTGGAGGTCATGGGCGGTCTGTAGGGCATAGTGCAGATCTTTATGCAGTGTGGCTACGCGCCACTGAAGTGGTTCATGGCAGTGACTGGCCATGCGCGGAGCCAGGATCTGCAAGGGCAGAGAATCGGCAAAGCCGCCGGTCAGCGCTGCTGCCAGTTTCCCGGCATCAACGCCTGCATGTCCTGCCAGGGTGACGGCTTCAGCAATGAGCAGGCTGTTGGCGGCGACAATCAGTTGATTACAGAGTTTGGTCATTTGGCCACTGCCCACCGGCCCGAGGTGAGTTAGTCGTTGACTGAATGCGCCGATCCACGGGTGCAGACGCGCCACAGCGGCTTCAGTCCCCCCCGCCAACAGAATCAGCCGCCCCTGTTCAGCACCGGTTACCCCACCGGATATCGGGCAATCCACCCATTGGGAACCGCAATGCGCCTGCAGCGTCTGCGCCAGCTGCCGGGTAGTGCCCGGGGAAATTGTAGAGAGATCCACAATGAGATGTTCAGCACGCAGTGAAGGTTTAAGTCCTTGTTCAGCCAGGGTCACAGCAAGTACAGCGGCTTCATCAGCGAGACACAGCAAGATAATCGGAGAACGCTCCGCCAGTTCCTCCAGGGTGTTGCAGTAATAGGCGCCATAGGCAGCGAGGGCGATGCTGTGTTGTGGTGTACGGCTCCACACGGACAACTCATGCCCCGCTTCTAACAGTCGTCGGGCAATTGGCTTGCCCATCAGCCCGATTCCAGCCAGACCCAGACGCATCAGTGGCTGATCCGGACAATCCGTTCAGTTTCTTGTTGTCCGGCTTCTACCCAGTCCTGCATGGCAGGTAGTGCCAGAATATGCGCTGAATAAGCGCGGAGTTCGGGGCTGACCTGATGCAACAACGCATAACGGTCCAGGCGAATGATGACAGGGGCGTAATAGGCATCGACAATACCGGGCGTACCAAACAGAAAGGGGCCGCCAGAGTGCAACAGGCAACGGCTCAGGATCTGGTTGATCCGTTGAACCTCTTCCAGCGTTTGTTCAGAAAAGTCGACGGGCTGCGGAATACGCCCGACATCCATCGGACATTGTTGCCGCAGTGCAGTGAAGCCGGCGTGCATTAAGGCACACAGGGAACGGGCATAAGCCCGTTGCTTTTTGTCAGCAGGCCAGCCACAGCGCAGGTTAAAAGATTCGGCAAGGTATTCAGCAATGCTGAGTGAATCAAAAATACAAAGTTGCTGTTCATTGTCTGCGTCCACCAGTACGGGCACCTGCGCACCGGCTGACAGTTGCACAAGACGCTCTTTGTAGCCTTGCTGGAAGAGGGCGACACGTTCTTCTGTAAAGGGCAAGTCATTGAGTTTTAAAATCAGCCAGGCACGCAATGACCAGGACGAATAGCGTTTATTACCAATAATCAGTGTTAGTGCCATCACTTCAACTCCTCTGAAAAATGGAAATTCCTCAAAAAAACAAGTCAGATCGTTCGCGGTCGGAAAGGTAAATCTTGTTTTTTACGATTACGTTCTACGGCGATACGGTGGTTTTGGCCCAACAGCAAACGCAATTGCCAAAAGCGTTCTGCGGTCAGGCTGCGCCAGCGCCCGGACCACCAACTGTCTTCGACCAGACGTTTGGCCGCTGCAACCGCATCCGGGGAGCGTTGTGCCAGTTCAGCCAGCAACAGTTGTACGGCGGCCTGCGGATCAGTTTCGACATGACTGATCAGGCCGAGTTCCCATGCGGTATCGGCCTTTAAAACCCGGGCAGTGCACATCAGCTCTTTAGCAAGATCAGGCGGCACTCGCCCGCGCAGGGTCAGGGTGGCCCCCATATCTGGAATCATTCCCCATTTACTTTCCATTAGGGAAAAATCAGCGGCTGCATCGGCAATGATCCAGTCGGCACCCAGTGCCAGTTGCATACCAGCCCCAAAACAGTGTCCATGCACCAGCGCAATGACAGGAACTGGCAATTGCCGCCAGATCAGGTTGACCTTCTGAAAAATACCACGGGCAGGCCTGACCAATTGACTGAAAGCATAGAGCTTATCCCGGGTGTTTTTGAAAAGGCCGGGCAGATCCATCCCGGAGCAGAAGGACGGGCCTGCCCCTTGCAACACCACCGCCCTTAAGTGGCGTTGTGCTTTGATGGTGTTGGCCACTGCAATCAGTTCGCGGATCATGGCCATTGTCATGGCATTGTGTTTATCCGGGCGATTGAGACGAACCCAGAGTACCTGGTTGATTTCTTCACAGAGCAAGGTGGTGAATACAGCGTTCATCAGCAACTTCCAGTGGCAGATTAAGGCAAAGGCTAAACAATGGTGAAGGTACAAAGGTAGTTCTGTCAAGCAGAACTGGTCTTCTTGGTAAGGGGCAGTTAATGCCATGAGTCTGCCCTTACGGAGTACATAAAGTGAGTGACTGTTGTCAATGCACCAAAAATACACGGAATGCGTGGTATTGCACCAAAACAGGATGCTAATATGTGTGTTTTGGGTGCAACTGTAATTATCTGGGGAATCTGTTATGAAAATGGTTATTGCGGTCATTAAACCGTTCAAATTAGATGAAGTACGCGAAGCGTTGTCAGATATTGGGGTCAGCGGAATGACCGTGTGTGAAGTAAAAGGATTTGGTCGACAGAAGGGGCATACTGAGTTGTATCGTGGTGCTGAATATGTTGTGGATTTTGTGCCGAAAGTCCGGCTCGAAGTAGGTATTCATGCGGACAAGCTGGAACAGGTGATCGAGGTGATCAGCAAAAGCGCCGGAACCGGTAAAATTGGTGATGGAAAAATATTTGTCATGGATTTGGAGCATGTGGTGCGTATTCGAACGGGAGAAACGGACAAGGAAGCGCTGTGAGGCTGACAGGGAGAGTTCTGATGAAAAACACCTTAAGAAATACTGCTGTTTTTTTTGCTTTTTTTTTGGCAATGACCCAGCCGGCACTGGCGGCCACGTCGCTGGACAGTGGCAATACGGCCTGGATGCTGACGTCGACGGCGCTGGTGCTGTTTATGACCTTGCCGGGTCTGGCGCTGTTCTATGGAGGTCTGGTACGTACGGCTAATGTGCTCTCAGTCCTGATGCAGTGTTTTGCGATTACCGTAATTGTCAGTCTGTTATGGTTGATCGGACTTTATTCTTTGGCCTTCAGTTCAGGTGGGGCACTCAATGACTGGATTGGCGGCGGCAGTCGTATTCTTTTTTCCGGGATGAGCAAAACGACGTTGGGTCCCAATGGTATTCCAGAAGTGCTGTTTGCCATGTATCAGATGACGTTTGCGGTCATTACGCCGGCACTGATTATTGGTGGGTATGCGGAACGGGTGCGATTTTCTTCGATGCTGGTTTTCAGTGCGCTTTGGGCGGTACTGGTCTATACACCGGTCTGTCATTGGGTGTGGGGCGGGGGGTTCCTGCAACAACGTGGGTTGCTGGATTATGCAGGCGGTACGGTTGTGCATATCACTGCGGGGGTGTCTTCATTGGTGGCGGCACTGATGTTGGGGAGTCGCCGGGGATTTCCTAAACAAATCTCAATGCCGCATAATATGACCATGACAGTCACCGGGGCGGGGATGCTGTGGGTGGGCTGGTTTGGTTTTAATGCCGGGTCTGCTCTGGCGGCGGATGGAGCGGCAGCCATGGCCTTGGCGGTGACCCATATTTCAGCGGCAGCGGGTGCACTGACCTGGATGACTATTGAATGGAAACGGTTTGGCAAACCCTCTGTACTGGGAATTGTTACAGGAATGGTGGCTGGACTCGGGACGATTACCCCTGCGGCGGGTTCCGTGGGGCCAGGAGGGGCCTTGCTGGTGGGGATTATGGCTGGCGGTCTTTGTTTCATGATGACTCAGTGGGTGAAACGAGGCCTGGGTATTGATGATTCTCTGGATGTATTTCCGGTACATGGCGTCGGGGGTATGTTGGGTACGCTGCTCGCAGGATTGTTGTGCAGTCAGCAGTTGGGGGTCTGGAGCGGCATGGGCATTGCGGCACCTAATCATTCCCTGTTGCAGCAATTTAGCATCCAGGCAGAGGGGGTGTTAATCACCGTAGTGTATTCGGCGGTGCTTACTGTCGTGGTACTCAAACTGACGCAATGGCTGACCGGTTCGATGCGTGTATTACCGGAACAGGAAACCGAAGGACTGGATCTGGTGCTGCACGAAGAGCGTGGTTACGACCTCTGAAGGCATGGCCTGTTATTTTCGGACAGTTTTTGCGCTGTTGATATAAAACATGGCCGAATTGACCGCAGAGACAGCGGTATTTCGTTGGCTGACACTTGCAAGCTTTACGACTATAGCTTAAGGTTGAGCATGGTTTACAGAATAAAACCATGCTCAAGCGTAAATAGACGTTAACCAGTGAGGAGTAATGATAGATGGCATTGTTTTTGTCGGATGCGTGGTTTAATGAAGTCGATGGATTGCAGCAGCAGGCCGGTGACTTGAATGTGCCCTCAAGTTTGGCTGCTTTGGCACTCAATATTACCGTGAGTGGCACGGCTTCTGGGGATGTGGACATGTGTCTGAATGGCGGTCGTTTTGAGCGAGGGCATCACGCCGATGCACCAACAAAGCTGAAACTGTCCGCAGAGCTTGCCCGTCGCATTTTTTTGGATAATGACCAGGCCGCTGGTATGCAGGGGTTTATGTCGGGCCAGATCAAGGTCGAAGGAGATATGTCTAAACTGATGGTGATGCAAAGTGCTCGCCCCAGCGAACAGCAGAAAGACCTGTTGAAGAAGATCAAGGCAGTGACCGAATAAATCCGGTTGAACCCAATGCGGCCTGACCTCGTTTCTGTTTGTCCCCTGTGACAGATTGTTGTGACAGAAGGAGGGTGTAGTGCCGCTTTTGTGGTGGTGTTAACCCATTACACGAAAAACGATGAATAAGCAGGAGGAGGCGAGACTCAGTGCGTCTGTAAGTGTCGGCGAACTGTTAACTGCTCTGGATAAGGAGGAGAACTCGCAGTTGTGCAATGAATGGAATTCACCGTGAAGTCTGGCATTTTCTGCGGCACCAGGGCTTGTATCTGATTGGAGTCACCAGCCCTGTGGTGCTGAGCATCAGCTTCTGGCAGAACTGGTTAATAGCGACGGGGCAAAGTCATGATCTGATGCAGCAGTGGCTGCTGTCAATCAATGCAGATCCGGTGCATTGGTATAAAATGCCACTGCTCCATATACAATTGCGGGAAATTCTGCCGGCATTTGTTGCCGATCTGCTCTTTAATGCGCTGGCCATTCTGGCGATTGACCGGTGTGCGCATCAGCGTGATATATCGGTGCGCTCGCTCTGGAAGACGGCTATTGAGTCCGGTCCTGCGCTTTTTTTTAGCCAGATACTGGCGCAACTGGCTATATTTTCGGGGCTGTTGCTGCTGATTCTTCCGGGCATTTACTTGTCTGGCCGTTTATTGCTGGTGTCGATCGAAGTGATGCTGGATCCGCAGCATGTACCGTTGCAGGCATTGCAGCGCAGCTGGAATCTGACCGCCGGGCGGGTGTGGAGTTTGTTGGGTGGTTATGCCCTCTGGGGGATTTTGCGTATGCTGCTGCTCGGAGTCATTGGTGTCGCCTTTACGCTCTCAAGCGCTATTTCAGGGGGCGATCAGGTCACGAAAATTGTGATTGATATTATTCGGCAGTGCTTGGGTATCTGGTTGTACTTGCCGTTGCTGGTCTATCTGTACAGGGTGCGGTCAGTACAGGGTGCGGTCTAAGGGCGAATGCGTGTTGGGGCATGTGCTAGGGCTATGACAGAAATTTACCTGATCAATATTCTTGGGGCGGACCGTCAGGGGCTGACGGCCGAACTGATGCAGATTCTGGCGGGCTTTGCGGTACAGATTCTCGATATAGGCCAAGCGGTTATTCATGATCAGCTGACCTTGGGGATCCTTGTGGAAATACCCGCAGGCACAGAATCCTCGCATTTGCTCAAGGACGTGTTGTTTTTGTGTCACGAACGTGAACTGAATGTGCGTTTTACCTTAGTACCTGAACGTGCCTATGAAGAATGGGTCGCCGTACAGGGGCGTTCACGGTTTATTGTAACGCTGCTCGCCCGTAAAATCACGGCCCGGCACATGCAGGCCGTCGCAGGAATTATCTCAGAGCACGGACTTAATATTGAGGATATTCAGCGGCTTTCCGGCCGGGTTGCCCTTGAAGGTAGAACTGGACAACACCATAAGGCCTGTATTGAGTTGAACGTACGCGGAGAACCGGCCGATCTGGATGCCATGCGCCGGAGTTTTCTGGAAATTGCCATCACGATGGGAGCGGATATCGCTTTCCAGCGAGATGACGCCTGGCGGAGAAATCGTCGGCTGGTGTGTTTTGATATGGATTCCACGTTGATCGAAACCGAAGTCATTGATGAACTGGCCCGATGTGCGGGGGTGGGGGCAGAGGTCTCCAGAATTACAGAACAGGCCATGAATGGTCAGCTGGATTTTCGTCAGAGTTTTATACAACGGGTGGGATTGTTAGCCGGATTGGATGCCCATGTACTGGAACATATTGCCAGCACCCTGCCGTTGACTGAAGGGGCAGAAATCCTGATTGCCACGTTAAAAAAACTGGGCTTCAAAACCGCCATATTGTCCGGAGGATTCAGTTACTTTGGTCAGGCATTACAGCAGCGCCTAGGGATTGACTATGTGTTTGCCAACCAGTTGGAGATTGTTGAGGGCAAGGTTACTGGTCGAGTGGTGGGGGAGGTGATCGACGGCCCGCGCAAGGCCAGTCTGTTAAGGGAACTGGCGGCCAGAGAAGGGCTGGTTCTGGAGCAGGTGATTGCAGTAGGTGATGGAGCCAATGACCTGCCGATGCTGTCGTTAGCCGGACTGGGCATTGCTTTTCATGCCAAACCACTGGTACGGGCTACTGCCCAACAGGCAATTTCCAATCTCGGACTCGACAGTGTCCTTTACCTGCTGGGAGTCAGTGACAGGGATCATCTGGAACTGCATCTGCAAAAGCACTGATCCAGCAAGAGGCTGTGCATCAAGGGTGCCTTGGAGAATATGACTGTTTTTTTTCTTTTTTTGCAATGAGGAGTCCGTTAGACTAGCGCCTTTCGTAGCCGATGTTCAGTCAGGTACCCGATGATGGCGCAAAATATATCCAGTTTAACGGCAATATCCCCTATAGATGGACGTTATGCGGCGCAGGCAGAGAAATTGCGGCCGATTTTCAGTGAAACGGGGCTAATGCATGCTCGTTTACAGGTAGAAGTGGCCTGGTTTCTGGCGTTAGCAGAACATCCGTCCATTCCGGAACTCCCCCCGTTGGGGCGTGACGCCCAAGCGCAGTTACACCAGCTTGTTGCACAATTTAGTGAGGCAGACTGCGCCCACATCAAGGCGACGGAACAGATAACTAATCACGATGTGAAAGCCGTTGAATATTTTCTGAAAGACAAACTCAAGGCAATGCCGCAGTTACAGCAGGCGGCGGAATTTGTGCACTTTGCCTGTACCTCGGAAGATATCAATAATCTGTCGCATGCCTTGATGCTGACGCAAGCCAGATTTGTATTGCTGGAAACGATGCA
>JAJXWR010000051.1 GCA_021781515.1 Pseudomonadota bacterium | reverse complement strand
AGCTAATATCAAACATCAGTTAATTGCTCCATCGCCTGTCAGACCTTAAAATTGTAATGAATATGACGGGAATATCCAGAAATGAGAAAGGTTATTTGCGCTTAAAAAAGGAGGCTAATCTGGGTGTTGGCGACAAATTTACCTTGTGTCTGGGGGCTTCTGGTATGTAGCAGGGAGTGCAGAGACGGCTGTGGGGCGATTGTGGTGGCATGGATTGCTGCGGGCGATAGATAACATGAACATCTAAATATTTCCTGTGTACAAGTTCATGATGGAATAAAACCCCTATGTACCTTACAATCTCTGGCGGATTAGTACGGTTAATCGATGCGTGTAGTCTGGCGGGCAGGCACCGTAGCAGATCAGGATGCGGGCGATCAGTTTTGAAAAATTTTTCTGGAAAGTAGCAGTGACTGATGCGCACAGGGACTGAGGCGTCATTTTTGGTGGTCAGGCACGTATGGGGGCGATTTGTAGTTACATTATTTTTTCAGCGGCGAGTGAGGAATCATGCGCAGAGTCATTTTTAATCAGAAAGGTGGGGTAGGGAAATCAAGTATTACGGTGAATCTGGCTGCTGTAGCGGCCAGTCGTGGGAAGCGGACTCTTGTACTTGATCTGGATGCTCAATGTAATGCGACCCAGTACTTATTGGCTGCCCGCTTTCCTGAGGGTGAAGATCGTTATGATATTACACCGAATGTCGGTCAGTTTTTTGCGCAGACGTTGACGTTTAAACTCAAGGAACAGCCACTGTCTGATTTTGTTCATCGTTCGGCTTTTGATCATCTGTGGGTGATACCGGCGCAGAGTGAACTGATGGAGATTGAGCAGATGCTTGAGTCCAAGCATAAAATCTATAAATTGGCCGGGGCACTGAAACAGATGTCCAGAGACTATGATGAGATTTTTATTGATACGCCGCCGGCATTCAATTTTTATACGTTATCGGCGTTGATTGCAGCGCAAGTCTGTCTGATTCCTTTTGACTGTGATGCGTTTTCACGTCGAGCATTATACACCTTACTGGAAAATATTGAGGAGACCCGTCAGGATCATAATGCGGATCTGAAAGTGGAGGGAATTGTAGTCAATCAGTTTCAGCCCCGTGCCAGTTTGCCGTTGCGACTGGTTGAAGAACTGCGCACCGAAGGGCAGCCGGTGTTGAATACCATGTTGTCCTCTTCAGTGATTATGCGGGAATCCCATGAAAAATCGCAACCATTGGTGCATCTGGCCCCCCGGCATAAACTGACGGAAGAGTACCAGATGTTGTATGACGAATTACATTCACAGGCGCTGTCCAAGGGCTTTGAATGAGGCGAGCGTCCGTATCCGCGCCTGTTCATGCAGCAGCATGGGACTGGGGTACTCGGGATGTAGGCGGGCGGTGGCCGGATGTGGGGGCTGATGCAATAGCCGTGCGTCGCAGTGCCTGAGTTCTGGGATCCATTTTTTAATAAAGAGACCCTCAGGATCAAAGCGTTGTCCCTGAGTCCAGGGATTGAAAATGCGAAAGTAGGGAACGGCATCAACCCCGGTAGAGGCACACCATTGCCAGTTGCCATTGTTGGCGGCTAGTTCTCCATCAATCAAATGCTGCATAAACCATCGTTCACCCCAACGCCAGTCGATCCAGGCGTCTTTGACTAAAAACATCGCCGTTACCATGCGTAAGCGGTTGTGCATCCATCCCGTGGCTAATAATTGACGCATTGCTGCATCGACAATCGGAAAACCGGTGGTGCCCCGACACCAGCGCTCAAATCGGACGGGATCATCAGACCACTTCAAAGCTTCAGTGTGTGGCTGAAAGGCCCGGTGTTTGCCGACCTCAGGCCAGGCCACCAATACATGCCTGAAGAAATCACGCCAGGCCAGTTCGCTGATCCAGGTGTCTTTGCCTTTACCCGGGGTAGCCGCTTGAGCGTGCAACAGGGCGGTGCGGGAGGATAGTGAACCGTTGGCTAGATAAGGTGATAACTGGCTGGTTGCTTCTGCAGCCGGAATATCCCGGGTTCGGTCATACTCGCTGAGGGGGCCATGACAGAAATCTTCCAGACGCTGTATGGCCGATAGTTCACCGGCCGGCCAAAGCTGACGCAGGGAGGCGGCAATTTGTGGATTCAGAGGCGGCAAGGAATCGGCGGTCACTAAGGAGGCGGGACGTCGATGGGGGGCGGGTAGCGGTGCCTGGGTGGGCAATAAAGTCAGCCATTTCTTTTTGAATGGCGTAAATACTTTATACGGCTGTCCTGTTTCTCGTTCCACTCTTCCCGGAGCGACAATACAGGCTTCTTCGTAATACTGCAGTTTAATGGCATGCTGATGCAACAAGTCGGTGACACGCTGATCCCGGCGTTGTTCATCTGGACCATGCTCCCGGTTGAAAAATACAGTACTGATGCTGTAGTGGCGGCAAAGTTCCAGCAACAGTCCGGGTATCTGCAGATCGCCGTTGACCGCTCGCAGCAGTAGTGGAATGCCCAGTTGCTGTAGGGCTAACTGCAATTGTGCCAGTGTTCGCCTGTCAAAGTCAGTACGTACGTCGGCAGTATCGTGTTGGGTATCTGCCTCGGGGTTCAGCAGATACAGGGCCAGCACTTCTTGTTGTGTTGATTGGCAGGCAGCGACCAGAGCAGGTTGGTCATGGGTGCGTAAGTCATTGCGAAACCAGACTAAATGCCGCATTGCACGAGGCTCTGTGTGAGTTTAGGATAATCCGTCTTACGACGATCGGTTTGTCCCTGGGGTCGTGTTGCTGCCAGGAATGGTAATTTTGCGGTGCCTGGCACGCCAGCGGGCCATGGCGGCAGGATCCAGTGCCAGAAGACGCGATTCCAGCGTGGGATGCAGGGATGTCCAGGCATTACGGTGGCGTTTGCTAAAAAAAAACATGTGACGATAGGCTTCACCGCAGCAACGGACATTGCCTTGTTCCTCGGCATGGTCCATTAGATAAAACAATAAATCCAGCATGGCGGCGGGAAAGCGGGTCAGGCGCACGGCATTGGCATCGGCCAGAAATTCCCGCTCCCGGTTTAACCCTGCCCGTAACAGGCGGCCGAACAGTAATCCCGTCCAGCCCAGGCCTTTGATCCCTTGGCCCAGCAGATACAGTGCCCAGGTCGCCAGCATCAGCAGGCCGTCATCTGTTTCAGACCATTCTACGCAGGTTTCACCCAACTGGTAGAGAGATTGAAGGCCAGAGAGAGTCAGGATCAAGCGAATATTCAGCAAGGCATCTCCAGCCAGCAGATGACTGAATTCGTGAGCAATCAGCGCTTGCATTTTCAGGCGATCCAGAGATTGCAGGGCCGCGTCGGTAACAATCAGGACGCAATCGTCTGGTGTACAACCTGCGACCATGGCATTAATGCTTTTCTCCCGAGGAAACACATAAAGCTGTGGCATACGTACTAAGGAGGCGGCAGACATTTCACAACAAAGATCATAGAACAATTGTTCCTGCACAGTGCGTCCCTGTTCAGGCAATGGGGTGGCTCCCAACGATTGGGCAAAACGGGCACTTCCCCGGCTCAGTTCTTGCCAGGTCAGGAGGGTAATAAAGAGAATCAGGGAGAGAATCGTGGCTCCAACCATCCACAGCCGCTGGTCTTTCCAGAGGGGGTGTGTACTATGGCCCGGCAGATGCGGCAACACCAGGCCCAGAAAACCAAGTAACAGCGCTAGAACAAGGCAGGTGAGCAGGATGAACAGGAACAGCCAGAGCAGGCTGTTACGCTCAGACCGGGCTTGTTCCAGCCAGAAACTCATGGTTGCGGGCCTGTATGAAAATGCACTTTTGGTGGCTGCACAATCAACTCATGCGCCAGTTCCAGCACAGAAACGGGTCGCAGCCCCAAGAGTTTGGCCAATAAATTGCCTGGGAAACTTTCCAGACAGATATTGAACTGGGTGACGCAGTCGTTATAGGCCTGGCGGGAAAAACCGATGCGATTCTCCGTGGTGGTCAGTTCTTCCGTCAAGGCGGCCACATTTTTACTGGCCTTAAGGTCCGGGTAACTTTCAACCGTGGCGAGTAGCCGACCGAGGTTTTGGTTCAATTCCTGAGCACTGTTTTTCCAGGCATCCAAGGCTTGTGGGTTATTTAATTCCTGACGGAGTGACTGGCTGGCCGTGCGCTGTACCTCTCGGGCACGGGTAACGGCCAACAAGGTTTCACGTTCATGATCCATATAGCCCTGGCAACTTTCTACCAGATTGGGTATCAGATCAAAACGACGTTGCATCTGCACATCAATTTGTGCAAAAGCGTTTTTTACCTGATTTTTTAGTTGAATCAGGCGATTAAATTGAATGATTGCCCAAATACCCACGACACCTGACAGTAAAATCCACATGAGGTACGTCCTGATCAATATTAAGGTCTATCCATAAGGCAGGTCAACTGATTATAGAATACGCATGAATAATTGCAGGGTGATTATTCCGGCATTGTCGCAATAATCACTGGTTTAGCCCGAATTTTTAGCCTATCATCGGCAGATGACTGTATAGCTTGCTGGAGTACGCTTAATTCTCATGTCGCAGATGCCTGAATCTCAGTGGCACAATCTGGAGCTGCTGCCGGCGGAGTTGCCGGTGTGGTGCTTGAGTCGGCATTCTTTGCGTGAAAAAGCGGATCAGGCGGTGGCAGGTTATGATTTGCCGTTGACGGCCGCCGGGGTGGCGTTGGCCTATCAATGGGGAGAGCGGCTACCGCGGCCTTTGAGCCGGGCGGTCAGTTCACCGGTGGGGCGTTGCCAGGAAACACTGCGTGCAATTTTACAGGCGCAACACAATGAAATGCACTGGCAGACGAGTTCTAATCTGGTGGAACCCGGGGCTTTTGTCGTGGAGCCGCAACTGGTACTGCCTGATTTTTTCCGAATGGGGCCATTGGCTTTTGCCAACCGGCACTTAGAGGAACACGTGGTGCCAGGGGTGTTGACTCCTATGCAGGGTGTCATGAAACTGGTGCAACATTTGCGGGCTTTTACGCCGGAGCCCGGAACGCTTAGTTTACACATTACGCATGATACGGTGCTGGCTGCATTTATTTACAGCCTGATGGGAGTGAGTCGTATTTCACAGGCAGACTGGCCGCACATGATGGAAGGCGCATGGATCTGGTTTGAAGGATCGACCATACACTGGCTCTGGAGGGGGCAAAAAGCGGACCGGGAATTGCTGGACGGTCCAGTTCTGGAGGAACCGGGAGAAGGCTGTTGAGTGCATTGGCGTTACATCTGCAAGATTTATGTAAAGTGTATAAAAATGGGACAAGGGCACTGGATCATCTCAGTCTGGATGTCATTGAGGGCGAGTTTTTGGCCCTGCTGGGTCCCAATGGTGCTGGGAAATCAACGACGATCGGGATATTGAGTTCACTGGTCACCAAGACTTCGGGACGGGTTGAGGTCTTTGGTGTGGATCTGGACAAAGAATTAGCCAAGGCAAAAATGTACTTAGGGGTTGTGCCGCAAGAATTTAACTTTGGGCAGTTTGAAGTTGTGCGGGATATTTTGGTGACCCAGGCTGGATATTACGGTGTTCCGCGGGCACTGGCAGCGCAACGTACCGAGAAATACCTGAGTTTGCTGGGGCTTGAGTCCAAGGCTGGAGTGCGGGCCAGACAATTGTCTGGTGGGATGAAGCGCCGGTTGATGATTGCTCGTTCCTTGGTACATGAACCCCGCTTATTGATTCTTGATGAACCTACCGCCGGGGTGGATATTGAGTTACGCCGTTCCATGTGGGAATTTCTTCGACAACTGAATCAAACCGGAACGACAGTGATTCTGACAACGCATTATCTGGAAGAAGCGGAACATTTATGTCGGCGAATTGCCATTATTGATCATGGACGCATGGTGGAACATACCGACATGAAATCCTTGCTGGCCAGTATGCAAAATGAGACATTTATTCTTGATTTGCGCCAGAATCAGGTGCAAAAGATTGAATTACCAGGATTTAAAGTAGTGCAACCGGATGAGCGAACGTTGGAAATCACCGTGCCCAGAGATCGCTCCATTAATGAGATTTTTACTCAACTGACGCAGGCAGGTATTGAGGTGATGAGTTTGCGCAACAAAGCCAATCGCCTGGAAGAATTATTTGTCGCCCGAGTTGAAAAAAATCTGACGTCGGGGGGGCTGTGATGAACTGGTATACGTCATGGATTGCCTTTTCGACCTTGGTGAGCAAGGAAATTCGCCGGTTTATGCGTATCTGGGTGCAGACACTTTTGCCCCCGGCAATCACCATGTGCCTGTATTTCATTATTTTTGGCCAGATGGTCGGGAGTCGGGTCGGGCGGATGGGCGGCTTTGATTATATGCAGTTTATTGTCCCGGGGCTGATCATGATGGCGGTGATACAGAACAGCTATGCCAATGTTGTCTCCAGCTTCTACAGCGCCAAATTTCAGCGCAGCATTGAAGAACTGCAGGTGGCTCCTATCAGTTCCGGACTGATTTTGGCGGGCTATGTGATCGGTGGAGTGGTGCGTGGTTTGCTGGTTGCACTGATTGTTACCCTCTTATCGCTGTTTTTCACCCGACTGCAGTTGGTGCACCCCTGGGTGGTGGTGTTCACTGTGTTACTGACTTCCCTGATGTTTTCTCTGGGAGGGTTTGTCAATGCCGTGTATGCCAAGAGTTTCGATGACATCAGTATTGTGCCCACCTTTGTGCTGACCCCTTTAACCTACCTGGGAGGTGTCTTCTATTCAGTGCACATGCTGTCACCGTTCTGGCAACAACTGACGTTATTGAATCCGATAATCTATATGGTAAACGCTTTTCGTTATGGGGTACTGGGTGTTTCTGATGTGCCGGTATTCAATGCGATGCTGATACTTAGTGTATTGACTGCCCTGCTTTATCTGTATGCACTGAAATTATTGAATGATGGTACTGGATTACGGGAATAGTTTTTTTATCGCTTTAGGTGGAAAGTTAGCAGAGTAGTAATAATGTTTTTTGAATTAGTAAGTTACGAATGGGATTGAATTAAATGACCGCTAAGCTGTTGCTTGGCCAGACGACGCTGTACCCGCTGTATTATGCACCAGAATTACTGACGCCGATTCCCCGGGCTGCTGGACGATTGGCGTGTGGGCTGGAACCGGTCTGGCCTTATGCCGGTGGGGATTTGTGGACCTGCTATGAATTGTCTTGGCTATCGACCACAGGAATGGCACAGGTGGCGGTATTGCAAATGGATGTGGCAGCGCATTCGCCGGCTCTGGTGGAATCCAAATCCTTAAAACTTTATTTGAATTCCCTGAATCTTACCCGATTTGTAGATGCGCAACAGGTGCTACAAACCATTGCCGGGGATTTGCAACCGCTGCTCGGGGTTTGTCCCACCTTGAGACTGTGGGAACCAGATGCATGGCAGGCGTTACAGGTGCAGTCTCCAGGTGGCTATTGCCTGGATAATGAACCCGGGGTTACCGTGCCTGAACGACCTGCCGCCGACTGTCTGCAACGGGAATCCGCAACATCTGAGCGTTCCTGGGTTGAAGAGCGCTACTATAGTCACCTCTTTCGCTCGTTATGTCCGGTGACTGGGCAGCCAGACTGGGCGACGGTGCAAATTGCCTATACCGGGCCACGCCTGACCCCTGCTTCGCTGTTAGCCTATCTGCTGGCGTTCCGGCAGCAGGCGGATTTCCATGAGCAGTGTGTTGAGCGGATTTTTAATGATTTACTGATCGCCGGTCAACCGAAGGAACTGCAGGTGATGGCCAGTTTTACCCGTCGCGGGGGAATTGATATCAGTCCTTACCGGTCCTTGACCCCCACCACCGAACGTCCGCAACGCACTATCCGCCAGTAACGCTTACTTTCGTGTTTTTCTTTGGATCGCTGTTCCAGGGGCCACCGAGGGCCTGCAGTAAGGCAATGGTATCGGCGAGCCGGTTGGTTTGTGCCTGTTCTTCCCCCAGTTGCGCCTGTAACCAGGCGACGTGCCAGCCGCTTAACTGACTACCGGTGAGTGCGCCAGCTTGTTGCAATCGCTGGTTAATCTGGTACAGGTGCCAGGCTTCCTGCAGATTTTTCTGAGCCAGGCGCTCGCTGTCACGATCGGTCTGTAGTGCGTAGAGACTATCCGCAAGATTTTGTAAAGCATTCAGTGCCGTTTGCCTGTATTGTTCCAATGCCGCACGGAGTAGGGCCTGTGCGGCTTCTTGTCGGTGTTTCAGTTGCCCGAAATCCCACAAAGGGGCCGTCAGACCAGCACCTAAGCTCCAGAAAGAACTGCCAGACTGAAAAAGCGAACCCAGGGTCGTGGCGCTGCCGCCGTAGGCCGCCGTGATGTTCAACTGTGGCCAGCGACTGGCGGCAGCAATACCGACATTGGCACTGGCGATATGCACTTGTGCTGCGGCACTTTCTACATCCGGGCGTTGCTGCAGACGGGTTGCGGCAAGACTGACCGGAATGGTCGCTGGCGCTTGTAACCCCGTCAATTGCGGGATTTCTGTGGTCAACACCGCCGGGGCCTGACCCGTGAGTACCGCCAGTGCATCCAGATTCTGCTCCAGCTGTTTTTGCAACGGCGCCAAGGTGGCTTGTGTCTGTGTCAGCTGTTGCTCTTGTTGCAGTACATCGGCAGGTGAATTGAAACCGTTTTTTTGGCCTTGTTGCACAATGCGGAGTTGATATTGTTGTTCAGTAATCAGATCCCTGGTGGTGTTGATCTGTGCCTGAGTGCTGGCCAACTGCACGGCCACCACTCCAATAGAGGCTGCCACACTCAGACAGGCTGCATCCTGCTGGTAACGGCTATATTCTACCTGAGCTTCCAGTGATTCGATGGTTCTGTGGTTCAGCCCGAACAGATCAGGGGTATAACTAACGGTTAATTGCGCCGTGTGCAGGGTGTATGGGTTTACGGGTATTTGCAGCGGTGAGGCCAATGCAGTGGCGGTGGTGGCTTTTTGCCCGTTGTATCCCAAGCTAAGCGCCGGCAAAGCAGCACTGTGTTGGGCCATGGTATACAATTGTGCGGCCTGTAAATTGGCAGTAGCAACGGCAATACCGGGATTGTGCGCCAAGCCTTGGGTTATCCAGCGTTGTAGTATCGGTGCATTCCATTGTACCCACCAGGGATGTTGCAGCGCCACGGGTGAATTTTGCAGCAAGGCCTCTGCATTATTGCGACTCAGGTGCGCCGCTGACGGTGGGGTCGGGGCAAGGTAGTCGGGCCCCGGGGTGCAGGCGGTCAAGGACAGGTACAACAACAGCAGGCAGTGGTGCCTGGACTGGGTGCGCAACAAGTGCTTCATAGGGAAGAATCCTCAGGGGGATCCCGGTGCAACAAGCCGAGCAGCGGCGGGATAACAATCAGCATTAACAAGGCACCGAGCGCCAGTCCACCGACCACCACCGTGGCCAAGGGGCGTTGCACCTGACTGCCTATTCCATGAGACCAGGCAGCAGGGGCGAGGCCGATACAGGCGGATAGTGCCGTCATGAGCATGGGGCGCATGCGTTGTGATGCGGCCTGAAACAGGGCCCGATCGCTGTCGATACCTTCTGAGCGTAATTGCCGGAAATAGGACAGGACGAGGATGCCATTCATTACGGAAACCCCGAATAATGAGATAAAACCGATGGCTGCCGATATACTGAACGGCAAACCACTCAGGTAGAGCGACAAAATTCCTCCGGCGATAGAGAAGGGGATCCCGGTCAATGCCAGCAGACATTCACGCACCGAATTAAACAGGCCGTAGAGCAAGAGGAAAATCAGAAACAGACTGACGGGAACCATAATGGTCAGGCGTTGTTTGGCCAGTTGCAGATCTTCAAACTCACCCGACCAGACCAGGCGATAACCCGGTGGTAACTGCACGTTGCGGTGAAGGCGCTCTTGCAGTTCCGAGACACAACTGCCCAGATCCCTGCCACGCACACTGAATTTGATGGGGATATAGCGTTGGGTGCCTTCGTGGTAAATATAGGCAGCGCCTTCATCCAGCGAAATATCCGCAATGGCTTGCAGCGGCACATAGGCCACCCCGTTGGGAGTGTTATAGCTGATCGGTAAATTGGCGATCGTTTCGCTATCGTGTCGCCAGGATTTTGCCAGTCGAACACTGACTGCAAACTGACGGTCACCTTCCAGCACCGTGGTGGCAGTAGAACCGGCAAGCGCGGTCTGAATGATACTATTGACGTCTCCGGTATTCAGGCCATAACGGGCTGCCCGCTGCCGGTCAATTTTAATATTGAGATTAGGTTGCCCCAGTAAATGCAAGGTGCCGAGATCCGAGACACCATCGACCTGTTGCATCTGGAACTGGACCCGTTGTGCCAGCTGTTCAAGAATTTGCAGGTTGGGGCCAATAATCTTTACTGAATTGGCTCCTTTTACACCGGAAAGAGCTTCTTCTACATTGTCTTGAATGTATTGGGAAAAATTGAAATTGACCCCAGGTAGTGCGGCATTGAATTCGCGTTGCAACTGGGCGGTCAGCAAGGGTTTAGTCATTCCCTTGGACCATTCCTCCCGGGGTTTAAGCGGCACGAACAATTCAACATTGGCAAGGGACGAGGCATCACTCCCGTTATCCGGACGTCCATGCTGTGAGACCACGGTAATCACTTCGGGGTGGCGAAGCAGAATTTCTCGCATGAGGTGCGTGGCACGGGTGCCATCGTGCAAGGCTAACGTCGGTGGCATTGAAGCGCGGATCCAGAAATTACCTTCTTCCAGTGCCGGCAGAAATTCCGATCCCAGATGCGGGGCCAGGGCGGCACCGCTGACAAAGACCAGGAGACAGGCAAATACCGTCTGTTTGCGGTACCTGAGGGCCAACGTCAGCAGTCGGTCATAACTGGAACGTAGGTTGCGCACCAGCCAGGTTTCTTTTTCTTCCAGTTTGGCGGGCAGGAGCAAATAGGCCAGCACGGGGGTAAACGTAAAGGTAGAGATCAATGCACCGGCCAGCGCATAACCATAGGTGCGAGCCATGGGGCCAAAAATCTGACCTTCGACGCCTTGCAGGGTAAACAGAGGAACGAAGGCGGCCACAGTGATCAAGGTGGAGAAAAAGATGGCGCGGTCAACTTGTTGCGCACTGATCACCAGCATGAAAAAACGCAATGACCACGGATTTTTCGGTTTGCCATGGACACCTTCAGCGGCTTTATAGTGATCGCGGATGTCTTCCTGTTCACTTTGGGATTTTTGCAGGTTGCGAAAAATGTTTTCAACCAGGATGACCGCTGAATCAACGATAATGCCAAAATCAACGGCACCGACGGACAGTAGATTGGCATCTTCACCTTTCAGGTAGAGCACCAGGCAACTGCATAGCAAGGCCACCGGTATATTCAGACCCACAATCAGCGCTGAACGTAGGTCGCCGAGAAACAGCCATTGAATCAGAAAGACCAGCAGACAGCCAAAAATCAGATTATGAAATACGGTATGTGTGGTCACAGAAACCAGAGAACTGCGGTCATAAAAGGGCACGATATGCACACCAGGGGGTAAACTGCCATCATGATTCATCCGGTCAATTTCGGCACGGATCTTGGGAATCATGACGTTGGTGTGCTCAGTGCGGCTCATGACCACAATGGCAGCGACCACATCATCCTGATGATCTCGACCGGCTATCCCTAGACGCGGCACATAACCAGTGCGGACGCTGGCGACATCCCGGATCAGTACCGGCACATTATGTGATTGTCCAAGTACTGTATTTTCGATATCGCGGGTCTTGTTTCCCAATGTCAGGTCATCGGCACCCCCGTCATCAATCAGACCAATGCCGCGTATATTCACCGATTGCTGACCTACGCTGATTTCCCGACCACCGACATTGAGGTTGGCATTATTCAGTGCGCTGATGACCTGAGGCAGTGTCAGCTGAAAATACTGGAGTCGATGCATGTCCACGGTGACATCGAACTCTTTGGTCGTCCCCCCCCAGCTATTCACCTGCGCAATCCCTGGAATGGTGGAAAGGCGTCGCTGGACAATCCAGTCCTGGACGGTTCTAAGGTTACTCAACCCAAAATGCGGTGGGCCAACCACTTGGTAGCGGTAAATTTCACCGACCAGACTGGACTGCTGAATCTGCGCCACTTGCCCGCCGGGCAAGGACACATTTTGCTGTAAGGCCAGCGCCGCCTGAGTATAGGCAAAAAAGTAATCAATACCATATTTAAAGGTGACCCGGACAAAGCTTAATCCGTAGAAGGAGGTGGAGCGGATATTGGCTACCCCGGGCGTTGAGTACAGTCCGATTTCCATCGGGGTGGTGTAGTAACGTTCCATTTCTTCGGCTGACATACCCGGTGCCTGAGCTGTTATTTCCAGTATCACCGGTGCGGGATTGGGATAGGCTTCAATGTTCAGTCGGGAGACGGCATAAAGTCCCAGACCAAAAAAAATGAGCAAGGCGGTGACGACCAGATTACGCCGGCTCAGTACCAGAATGACCAGTGATTTTAACATAAGCCTAGTCGTCACCCGTGGACAGTAACATATTACTTAAATTGATGGCTCCCAAAGTCACCACCGGGTCACCCACCGCAAGTCCATGTACAATCTCTACAACGCCTTGTTGTTCAAGGCCGGTCTGCACCGTACGTCGCTGGAAATGTTGATGATCCTGAGAGACCCATACCGAAGTACTGCCATCCGGTTCATGTACCACACTGACGGCGGGCACGGCGGCTGCCTCATGGCGGGGTGCAGTCAGGATGCGCAGGCTCGCCAGCATTCCCGGATGTAATTGCCTGAGTGAATTGGCAATGACGGCTCGCACCCCCAACGTATGGGTAACCGGATCTTCGGCCTGTGCCACCTGGCTCAGGTGGCCGGTCAGGGTCAGGCCAGGCAGTGCGGCGACTTGTGCTGAAAATTCCGTACCGATATGCACAGAAGCGCTGTACAAATCAGGGACATTGGCATCTAGCCAGACCGAGTGAGTCTGACTGAGCGTGTAAGGGGCTGGTATATTTCCCGGTTGTACCAGCAACCCTTCTGCTGCCTGCCGATCAATCACCAGTCCGTCCATGGGGCTACGGATAATGAGCGCTGGCGCTTCCTGTTCAGGGTGCGAGAGCAATGCGTTGGCCTGTGCCGTGCTGATGCCCATGACCTTCAGGAGTTGCAGTGCCGCCGTAAAATTGGCTTCGGCGTTCGCCCGATCAGTCTGTGCCTGTTCCAGATCTTTAGTCGCCATCCCTTCGGCTTTGAGCATCGCTTGGGCACGGGTCAGCGCCAGCGTTGTCAGTTGCAAGGTAGCATTGGCCGAGCGCCATGCCGAAACTGCCTGCGCCAAGTCACTGCTGGCCAGCGCATACAACGGATCTCCGCGGTGCACCGTCTCTCCGGGTTCGGCATAACAATGCGTGATTTTACCGGCATAGTTGCTGAACACCGCCACACTATGCTCCTGGTCATTATCAATTTGCCCGGGAACATCAATCCATGGGCTAAAGCGCATTAACTGCACACGGGTAAAAGAAAATTCTTTAGCCTGTTGTGTAGTCAGAACAATGGCCGTTTTCTGGGAGGACGATGAAGCACTGGCAGCAGCGGATGTACTGGAGTGATGTTCTGAATGGCAGGCGGTTAACGATCCTGCCAGAAATAAACCAGACCACAGAACCCGATAGAACCGGCAGAAAAAAGGAGTAGTAAAATAATGCATCAGAAATTCAAACCACAGGTGAAAGTTTGCCACGAATGACCCGATTGTAGGAGAACAATCTTACAGAATGTTTTCAGTGGGTATTCTACCGCAATAAAAAAAATGGGGAATTGTAAATTGAATTTTTCATCAAAAAATCAATTTCGACTTCTGTGGACAATCAACTGAAGCAAAGAAGCCGGTTGATTAGGGGCTAAAGCAACCGAGGTGGTGCGGCTAATTCGTTTAAATTACTGATGTCACGTAATGGCGAAGCCCCGAACAAGCGACCGTATTCGCGGGTGAATTGGGAGGGGCTTTCATACCCGACCTGAAATGCAGCAACCGAAGCATTCAGATGCTCCGTCAGCATTAACCGCCGCGCTTCGTTCAAGCGCAACCATTTCTGATACTGTAGAGGACTCATGGCCGTTAGCGCACGGAAATGATGATGCAAGGTAGATGTGCTCATGTTTACCTGCCTGGCGAGTTCATCGATTCGCAGTGGACTGGCGAAGTTATCCTTTAGCCAGTCGATTGCCCGAGCGATCTGGTGTCCCTGGCTACCCGTTGACGCAATCTGACGCAGCCGCATGCCTTGATCTCCTACCAGCAAGCGGTAAATGATCTCGCGCTGAATCAGCGGAGCCAGTATCGGGATATCTTTCTCTTCGGCCAACAGGTCGATTAGACGCTGTATCGCCGTGATCAGCGGCAAGGTGACCTTGCCGGTGGCCATCCCGCGCCCTGATTGTTGCGTGCGAGGCGGTGGCAGATGGCTGTCCACCATCAGTTGCGTGACTTCGCGCAGGTTTAGCTCCAGTTTTAGTCCCAAATAGGGCCGATCCGGACTGGCCTCAATGATCTGAACCACCGTGGGCAGGTTCATTGAGCTAATCAGGTAATTCTGGCTGTCATAGACATAAACATCCTCTCCGAGTACGACCCGTTTGCTCCCCTGTGCGACCATGCAGATACTAGGTTCATACATACTGTTTATCATCGGTGTAGGCTCATCCCTGCGGAAAAGCGACAGGCCGGGGATAGCGGTTTCGTGCAACTCACCTTGTACGGTTAATCGGGCAAGGCATTTTCCCAGCGCCGCCAGTGACCGTTCAATGGCACTGTCTTTGGTTGACTCTGAATTTGTGTATTTTTTCACTGAGATACCCTGCTTGAAGAAATATAGATGATACGCCGCATAAACAAAATTATCGATAGTTCCAGAGAATCAGGCAAGAAATAAGCAGGATTGAACTATCGATTTTTCCTCCGGTAACGTACGATTTACCCATCAATTTGTTCAACACATCACCGGAGCAGTCAAGCGATGAACATGCATGTATTGGGTTATGCGGCCACGTCGGCTACTGATGACCTGAATCCCTTTAATTTTGAACGTCGTATACCGCGCGCAAACGACGTGGTGATCGAGATTTTGTACTGCGGGGTATGCCACTCCGACTTGCATCAAGCCCGTAATGACTGGGGCAACAGCATTTATCCGATGGTGCCCGGTCATGAAATCATCGGCCGTGTAAGTAGCGTCGGGTTGGAAGTTACCCGTTTCAAACCAGGTGACCACGTTGGGGTCGGCTGTATGGTCGATTCATGCCAGCATTGTGGACCTTGTCAACATGGTCATGAACAATATTGCGAAGGTCATCACACGCTGACCTACAATGATATCGATCGACATGACCGGAGGCCGACCTTCGGCGGTTACTCCGAAAAAATTGTTGTGTCGGAAAAGTTCGTGCTGAAAATTCCAGAGGGCCTTGATCTGGCAGGGGCTGCGCCGCTGCTATGTGCCGGAATCACCACTTGGTCGCCGCTGCGCCACTGGAAAGTCGGCAAGGGGAGCAAGGTGGCAATCATTGGTCTAGGCGGGCTCGGTCACATGGGTCTTAAACTGGCGCAAGCCTTGGGTGCCGAGGTGACGTTGTTTACCCGATCGCCTGGCAAGGAACTGGATGCGCAGCGTCTGGGAGCGCATAACATTGTGCTCTCCACTGACGCTGAGCAAATGGCGGCGGTGAAGGGGCGGTTTGACTTGATTATTGACACAGTGCCTTACGTTCACGACCTTAATCCGTATATCCCTGCGCTGTCCCTGAATGGCACCTTGGTACTTGTCGGTTATCTTGGCGGACTTGAACCCGTGCTGAGTACAGTTCCCTTGATTTTAGGGCGTAAATCTGTTGCAGGCTCTGTTATCGGTGGTATTGCCGAAACTCAGGAGATGCTGGATTTCTGCGGTGAACATGGCCTCACTTCAGACATTGAAGTGATCAAGATTCAGGATATAAATGAAGCGTATGGACGTATGTTGAAAAGCGATGTGAAATACCGTTTCGTGATCGATATGGCCTCGCTGAAAGCCTGATAATTGGAAAAACTGATGATCACCACGATATCAACCAATTATCCTGTAAAAAACAAATAAAAAACATAATGTTATGAAAGCATGCAGTTAAGAGAAACTCAGATTATGACCGTGCACAGTAAATATCAGCCAGATGGTTAACCACACTGGTGCCGGATTTCGTCGAGCCATGGGGAGTGTCAGTGTTTACCACACAATATCACTCTGTTGAACCTGGCGGAGGAACCGCCAAGGATATGGTCGGAGCAGCAGTGCAAAACACATAGTTTGAATCGTCGACGATTGTTAAATCCAGGGTTTAACAATCGTCATTATTTCCAACGCTATTTAATTCGAAAATCTTTATGTAAACTGCCCCAATGATCCTTCAATTTTTGCTTGTGCGTCTCATTCATCGGGAGATCTTTAATCGCTTCGCGCCAAAAATTCCTGACCTTGTCCATAACATCTTCCAGGTGAGGTTTAATTGCTCTCCATGGAATCTCGGCATGATCAGCCCATGACTGAAAATTTGCCATTGAGACATCATACCAATCTTTGGATTTTCCTAAATTGAGCGCATAATTCATTTCGCCATCGATATATACGCTCGTGGTAACGATATCGTATGCTGGCGAAAGCCTTGGTGTAATTTTATCTGAATAAATCAAACTCCAATTTTTTAGATGTGCATCACCGTTGGCGAGAAGAATGTTAACTAGCAATCGCCTGGCGAATTGTTGTACATCGGCCAGGCTGTCCCCAGAATAAGCGTAAATAATCCGGCCAATCTGTTCATAGTTTGCCGAGTTGTATTTTTCATGGGCATACTTAACCAGTACCTGGGCAAAGTCTTCCATGTGGATACGCACATCATCATTGCGATCAAAACGTTTGATTGCGAAGGCCAGCTTTTCGTCGGGCAGGTTTATCTGAGGAAGATTGTCGAGCTTGTTCATCTCGATCAGCTTGATTTCTGGAATGACGACTCCAACTAATTCCGCAAGCTTCATTGCGGTGTATTCATTCACAGGCACATCTTTATGCTTGGTAGAAGGTGGTTTTACAATCCAATCCCCCAAGACATCGCCTTTGGAAAGATTGTAGCGTCCATCTTTTTCCTTCATGGAAAATTTCATCTGAACGCCGGCCAACGAAAATTTATTTTCCGATGATACGTTGTCAAACCTTATTGCACGAGATCTACCGTGAACATTAAACACACTATCTGGAACATCGTCAGGTTCCATTGGCTCAGCGACCAAAGCGCCAGGGAGATCAGCACCTAAATAGGAGAAAATATGAAACTCGTTGTCGACATGGACTTTGAGTCCTTGCGCAATCAACTCCCGCAAGGAGGCTTCCGGAAGTAAATTGGACAACGTAGGATGCAATCTTTGGTTTCTTGCCCACGGTTCCGACATTATTTTTTCAGAACGAGGAAACGCTGGGTGGGTAATCAAACTAAATGTAGGACGACCTGCATCACTCTTGAATTCTTCGGCAAAGCTCAGCACATTTCTACCGCCTTGAAAGCCCGCCAAATAGCCAACCAGCCTTTCGTGCAAACTCAACTTGAGTACGTTTATTTCATCGACACGGCTATCGCTCATGATTCATCCCCCAGCAAATCCTGCCATGGATCATCTGAAAGAATTTTCTTTGACTCTTCCTTTGCAGGTTTTTTCGCTTGGGACACATGCGCCTTGTTTGGCTCGGAACTCTCCTGTGCAAGCAGTGCCATAACAGCGCCAAGCTTTTCCTTTGGTATGAGCATAAGTTCGCTATTTAATCCCTGCGCTATCAACTCTAAGGTATCTAGCCTAGGATTTCCTTTGGACTCCAAGCGCTGATATTGCTGACGAGATACGCCTACACGCAACATCATGTCGTTCTGTTTGAGGCCAAGTGCCAGTCGCCGCTGTTTTATCTGGTGGAGTATAGAATTCATCATAGTAAACAAATATGTTGCTTTTACAGTTGATGGAAACATATTAGTTGCTTTTACTTCTAAAAGCAACTTATTCGTTGCCTTTAAAGGGTTTTCCACACCAGAAGCAGAAAAAGCAATACAAATGTTGCTTTGTGCTTGTTTATACAGTGAACGGTCAGCATTTGAACTTTTTCTAACTATATGATAATAAGCGTAAAAATCATGTCGGCTTGAGTGTAAAAAGGACAACTCGCAGGGTAAATTTGTTCTATCCATCAGAAGATCG